>JAILJO010000058.1 GCA_024694675.1 Bacteroidales bacterium
GTGTTGTGGGCGCTGCGAACATTGTCCAGCACAATGACAACGCCGCTTTCCGGGCGCCTGAGATATTCCAGGGCGGAAATGCGGCCAAGTTCGATATTCAGGAGTTTGCGGTCTTTCATATTGCAAATTTAAAGTATTTCCGATAAATTTGTAGGATAGATAACACTAAATATAACAATATGAAACAGGATTTACAGGTTTTTGACCTTATCAAGAAGGAATTTGAACGCCAGAGCTCCGGGCTGGAACTCATTGCCTCAGAGAACTATGTGACAGACCAGGTGCTTCAGGCCATGGGTTCAATCTGCACCAATAAATATGCAGAGGGCTATCCCGGGAAGCGCTACTATGGCGGTTGCGTGGTCGTGGACCAGATAGAGCAGATTGCCATAGACCGCCTATGCCAGCTCTTTGATGCAGAGTATGCAAACGTTCAGCCGCATTCCGGTGCTCAGGCAAACATGGCCGTAACCATGGCCTGCCTCAAGCCGGGCGACACCTTCATGGGTCTGGACCTGTCCATGGGCGGCCACCTCACCCATGGCTCTCCAGTCAATGCTTCAGGTATCCTCTATCATCCAGTAGCATACGGTCTTGACCCTGAAACCGGCCGCGTAGACTACGACGATATGGAGCGCAAAGCTCTCGAGTGCAAGCCAAAACTCATCATTGGCGGAGCTTCTGCCTATTCCCGCGAGTGGGATTACGAGCGCATGCGCGCCATTGCAGACAAAGTGGGAGCAATCCTCTGGATAGACATGGCACATACCGCCGGCCTCATTGCCGCAGGTCTTCTTAAGAACCCTGTCAAGTACGCCCATATAGTCACTTCCACAACACACAAGACCCTCCGCGGTCCCCGCGGCGGTGTCATTCTCATGGGCAAGGACTTTGACAATCCATGGGGTCTCACAACACCCAAGGGAGAGATCAAGAAGATGAGCGCCATACTCAACTCCAGCGTGTTCCCCGGTGTCCAGGGAGGCCCCCTTGAGCACGTTATAGCCGCAAAGGCCGTGGCCTTCTACGAGGCCATGCAGCCTGAGTACAAAGAGTACCAGAAACAGGTTGTCGCCAATGCTGCCACAATGTGCAAGGAGTTCATCTCCCGCGGTTACAAGATCATCAGCGGCGGCACTGACAACCACCTCATGCTCATAGACCTCCGCACCAAGTTCCCGGACCTCACCGGCCGCGTTGCAGAAGCGGAGCTTGGACGTGCAGACATCACCGTAAACAAGAACATGGTTCCTTTCGACAGCCGCAGCGCCTTCGCCACCAGCGGCCTCCGCATAGGCACCCCCGCCATCACCTCACGTGGCTTCGAGGAGAAAGACATGATTGCCATCGTGGATCTCATTGACGCAGTCCTGTCTTCCGCCAACGCCCACTTTGCAGCCCTCACGGCCAAGGAGCCCACTGAACAGCAGCTTGCAGAGCGCATAGCCCACAAGCTGGTCCTGGACGAGGTAGTGAAGAAAGTCCACATGATGACCGCCGGCCGTCCCCTGAACCGCTACTAGCCGCCTGCCACTTTTTCTCATTGCGCGCAGACACCTTCCATGGCGCGTTTTGCAATCGGTTGTTTATCAGGCGCTTATATTTTAATATATGGAAGGTCCCCTGTTTTTTTTGGGGGACCTTCCATGTTGGTTACAGTAACGCGCTGATTATAAACCACTTGCAATTTAACGCATGGAAGGTGTCCAGTTTTTATTATATTTGCATAAGCACAATGATGGCAAGGCATATCATATCTGCAGGTGTTTTATGGATTGGTCTCACTCTTATTGGTTGCACCGGCAAGGGGGGAGACATTCCGCGCCTTGCTCCGGATATCTTCAATTCAGAAGATACTTTGACGCTGGGACTTAAGCGTCTGGATGCAGAATTCCACAGAGTTCCTGCTTCTGAAGGTTATGCCAATAACGTCCTTCTTACCAGATTCGGCAGCGAGTATTATTGTATATGGCAGTACTCGCCGCGTGATGAAGACTCGCCAGACACCCAGGTGCTCTACTCCACAAGCCAGGACGCCCGGCTTTGGACTAAACCCAAGATTCTGGCAGGCCCTTCAGACACGTCTTTTCCCTCTCCCGGCGGATGGATTCAACGGGGAGACTCCCTCTCGGCAGTAATAAACCGGTTCTCCGCCGCCGGCGACGGCTCGGCAAGCTATGTTACCACCAGAGGCAGGGGTATATGGGGCAAGGAGCACAGCATCACCATGTCCGACGGGATACAGATGGACGGTATCCTGGAGCAGGATCCGCTTATGCTCCCGGGCGGAAGAACCGTAGGAGCGGCACATTTCGGGAAGGATTTGACCGTATGTCCAGTATATACAGATGACCCCTCGGGACTGCGTGGCTGGAAAAAGGCTGCATTTCCTCAGGGCGAAGGAAAGCCTCTTGAACCAAGCCTATACACGTCAAAAGCAGGATCACTGGTAATGCTTTTCCGTGACCAGGCGTCGTCCTTTAAGAAACTGGCTTCCATATCCAGTGATAACGGAGAGTCATGGAGTGCACCTGTTACCACAGTTATTCCCGATTCCAGGTCCAAACAATGCGCAGGAAACCTGCCTGACGGCCGTTCTTTCTGGGTGGGAAACCCTACAGGGAGCAAATCCAGGCGCGTACTGGTTCTGGCTCTGTCCAGTGACGGAGCCTTGTTCGACAGGGCATGGCTGCTGGCCGGTCCGGATGATTTGCCTGAAAGGCGCAACGATGGAAAATTCAAAACCTTGGGATATAACTACCCCAAGGCTGCTATTCTTGACAATGAGTTGTGGGTGTCGCTCTCCATCAACAAGGAGGACGTCACGCTGGTCAGGATCCCTATTTCAAGTTTATGAACGGAAGGGCGTTTGAGCCGCTGTAAGTGGGGAGCTTGCCGTCCCACTTTTCAATGGCATACTGCTGGACCAGAAGGGCGTTCAGAGAAGCTGCGACAACCCTGTTGTAGTATGCCTCGCCGTCACCCTGGATTTTCTGGGCTTCCGCTTCTCCCTTTGCCTTGGCAATGGCTATCTTGGCCTCCGCTTCTGCTTCCTTCACCTTGTTCTCTGCCTTGAGTGCGTTCTGGACGGCCTCGTTCTTGGCATTGATGGCGGCGGTAAGGGATGCCGGAGGGTCAATCTTGGTGGTGAATTCCCTCACAATGAAGCCTTCACGGTTCATGGACTCGTCAAGGCGGGCACGGACCTCGTTCTCAAACTTTGCGCGGTTTGCCATCAGTTCATCAGATGTGTAGTTGTTTGCACAGGTGCGGTATGCCTCAAAGATACAGGTGTTTATGTAGCCCATCTCCAGTTCACGGACCGGTTTGCGGTACTTGACAAATATATCCACGGCCTTGTTTTCGTCAATCTGGTATGCCAAGGTGGGGGTCATGGAGAAGATGGCGGCATCCTTGGGGTTCACCGTGAAGGGTTCATAAGTGACACGCTGGATATAGGTGGGGTACTCGAAGATACTCTCCGTAATGGGATTATACCAAACCCAGCCGCGGCATGTTCCTTCCACACCGCCCTTGAGCTGCGCGTTGGAAGACCATTTCTTGAACTTGATGCCTACGGAAGCGGAGTCAATGGTGGTGCAGCAGGACGCCATTCCAATAATTACCAGGACCGTGACGCCCAGCGCAGTCCATGATATTTTTGCAAAAGATTTTGCTTTCATAAATTTTGACATTAAGATTTAGTTCCTGTTTCTAACGATTTCATGTATTTCGTCACAAATATACGATTTTCGTAACATTATACGAATCTGAATGTCAAATCTCTGCACTTTGCTTATATTGCGTAAAAAAGCATGGCAATCTTTCATTATTCATCACCACACTGGGAGACCGGACGGCTATTCACAAGTGACCAGGATTTTGTATCAGGAGTCAACACTCTTGCCATTGCAGTAGTATTGTTCAATGTAAAACTGCTATGCTACTGTCTGATGGATAACCATATACATATCCTTCTTGAGGGAGATGCACTGGAATGCGGGAAATGCTATAAATGGATAATGCTGCGGCTTGCCCAGATGGCCGGCATCCAGAAGTACAAAAAAGACAAGCTGAGCCTTCTGGATATAAAGCCTGTAGAGATTACCAGCCGGAAGCAGTTCGCAAACGAAGTTGCCTATATTCTCAGGAATCCTTACAAGGCCAGGATGAGTTCGCCATATTCTTACAAGTGGAATTCCAGTGATGTTTACTTCAATCCATGGATGAGCAACAGCAAAGGAGAGCCGGTAGGAAGCATTCCAGTATCAAGGGCAAGGGAATTATTTCATACAAAGCATACCCTTCCACCGCATTACGAGCATACGGGAGGAAGAATCCTCAACCGATGCTTTGTCGATTACAAGCGCGTAGAAAAGCTGTTGGAAAGTGACCTTAACCTGTTTGACACAATCCGTCTATGGGATTTGGAAGGTGCCGTGGCTATGAGTCACGGAGTCGAGGAGAAGATTACTTTCACAGACAGTGAACTTGCGGCAAAGATTGGCACCATGTGCAAGAAAGAGTATCATACAGAATCTATTGAACTCCTGGACAGGAAGACTCTGCTTACCCTGGCCAGGGCAGCATCAAGGCGTTTCGGTGCCGGCAAAAAACAGCTGTCCAGGCTCCTTGGCGTCTCTCCTGAAGTGCTGGATGCGGTGTTGTAGATCTGGTTCTACAGGACACCTTCCATGCGTTAAATTGCAAGTGGTTTATAATCAGCGCGTTACTGTAACCAACATGGAAGGTCCCCCGAAAAAACAGGGGACCTTCCATATCTTAAAATATAAGCGTCTGATAATCAACCTATTGCAAAACGCGCCATGGAAGGTGTCAGCGCCAGGACCTTCCTACAACCCCCAGTCAGATGCGGAGAAGGTATTCTTGGGCGCGTTGGGAACGTTGGGGAAGTAGGTGATGCCTGTAAGCTTCTCAAGGTCCGCTATGGACATGAGCTCCCTGGAGGAAGGCTTCTGGCCCTTGAGCTCGTTTGTGTGGGTGCGGACAAACGCCACGCACTTCAGTTCAGAAGCAGAACAATCCTTTACGCTCTTTCCGCTGCTGCCGCTCTTGGTGCGGAGGAGGGCATAGTAGAACATTGTGGGCATGTGGACGTCGCTGCGGCCGCCGAATTCTATGGTTGAAGGGCTCTGTGTCTTTCCGTAGCCGTCCGTATACCTCTCAAAGTATGTTCCAAGCACTTCATACAGGGTGTCGGCACATACCTGTGTGTCGACATAATCTTCCAGAAGGTTCCAACCGCCACCGCCGGTATTGAATCCCGCAGAAAGCTGAGGGGCGATATTGGTGTAGTAGAAGACCTGCTGGTTGGTTGCCTTGGAGCAAGTGCGCTCTGCGGAGCCCAGCATGTGACCCTTGTTGCAGCCGCCGCCTGTGGACCTGGATGCGTACTGGATGTCTGCCGGGACGTCAGGATCCCTGCCGTATGCATCTGTGCGACCGGAATTGCCAACGTACATGGAATGCCTGGGAGCTGCTACCCACACGGGGCAGTGATGCTCTGCGCTGTAGCAGACGGTATAGTTACGGGCGAATTTTCCGCCGGGGCCTTTGACGTCCGGGCTTATGTGCCATGCGTAATAGATGTTGGGATCCGTAGAGCTGACCTTATAGCTGCCGTCGGTAGAATAATTAATGACAGGAAGCTCTGCCCAGGCGGGAACTGCAGATGTGATATCCTTCTTCTGAGTGGTAAAGGAGATCACCTCACCGCTAACACGTTCATACTTTTTCTCTACAGGATTCCATGCGTCTAAGGAGGCCTGGAACCAGTAGGTCTGGCCGCTGGTGAGCTCTGAAAGCTCTGCGGAGATAGTGCCGGAAGGGCCGGCGACGTGGTCAAAAACGCCAACCTCGGAGGTCAGGGCATCTGCGGACGTTCCGTAACGAAATACTACTCCCTGAGGGTCGAACTCCGTGTCCACACCTTCATAAGAAGCATGGAGGACAGCAGAGGAAACCGTGATGTCTGTGGCCGACAAAGTTGTGACCTTTGCCTTGAATTCCTTTTGACCCTGCTGGCCTTCGGGAGTCTGGTTATTGTCAGAACCGGAAATGCTGGGAATGAGGTCGCATGCCACAGCCAGCAGAGCAGTCAGAAGCAGTATCTTTTTCATATTATCCTATTTGTGCACCGTTTGCAAGGACTTCCTGGGGAGTGATGAAACGCATCTTTCCGTCTCCCTGTTTGGCCATGAGAATCATGCCCTTGGACTCGATGCCGCGGATTACGCGGGGAGCGAGGTTGGCGAGGATGCATATCTGTTTTCCAAGCATGTCTTCAGGGGAATAGTACTCCGCGATTCCGGAGACTATGGTCCTCTGGTCTATGCCCGTGTCGATGGTGAGTTTCAGCAGTTTGTCCGTCTTGGGAACCCTTTCCGCGGCAAGCACGGTAGCCGTGCGGATGTCCATGGCGGCGAAATCGTCAAAGGTGACTTCCGGCTTCTGGGGTTCCACCTTCTTGGCGGCTTCAGCTGCTGCCTTTGCGGCCTCTGCAGCCTCACGGGCGGCCTTGATGGCCTCCAGCTTGGCAATCTGGGCATCCACCTCAGCGTCCTCTATCTTGCGGAACAGGAGCTCCGCCTCTCCCAGCTGATGACCGGCGGGGATGAGTTCAGGGGTGCCGAGCATATCCCAGCGTAGGGTAAGAGATTTCTCGACTTCGCTCGAAATGACAGACGGGGAGGTATGCAGGGCCTTGCCCTCACCGGTCTTGTAGAAGTTGACGGTGGGGGTGCCTTCACCGGCGCGGTGGTCAAAGCCGGCGTCAAGGCTTACGCGGAGCATGTGACGGAGTTTTTCCGCACCGAAGGGAGTGAAGGGCTCGAAGGCTATGGCGAGCTCTGCACACAGCTGCAGGCAGGTGTAGAGGATGCTTGCGCAGCGGTCCATGTCTTCTTTGGCAACCTTCCAGGGCTCCATGTCGGAAATGTATTTGTTGCCGATGCGGGCAATGTTCATTGCCTCCTTCAGGGCCTCCCTGAAGTGGAAGGTCTCGATGTATTTCTCCAGGGCCTCGCGGCAGGGCTTCACGGATTCCAGAGTCTCCGCGTCGACAGCCAGGGGCTTCAGGTTCTGCGGAACAGCACCTCCGAAAAACTTGTGGGTGAGCACCACGGCCCTGTTCACGAAGTTGCCGAAGATGGCAACAAGCTCAGAATTATTCCTGCTCTGGAAATCTTTCCACGTGAAGTCATTGTCCTTGGTCTCCGGGGCATTGGCGGTGAGCACATAGCGGAGAACATCCTCCTGTCCGGGGAACTCGTTCTCATACTCGTGCACCCACACGGCCCAGTTGCGGGAGGTGGAAATCTTGTCGCCTTCCAGGTTCAGGAACTCGTTGGAGGGGACATTCTCCGGGAGGATATAGTCTCCGTAGGCCTTGAGCATGGACGGGAACACAATGCAGTGGAACACGATATTGTCCTTGCCGATGAAATGGATCAGCCTTGTCTCAGGGTCTTTCCACCACTTCTCCCAGCTCTCCGGAAGCAGTTCCTTGGTGTTGGAGATATAGCCGATTGGAGCATCGAACCACACGTACAGTACCTTTCCTTCCGCACCTTCCACCGGGACGGGAACGCCCCAGTCAAGGTCGCGGGTTACGGCACGGGGCTGAAGGCCGCCGTCCAGCCAGCTCTTGCACTGGCCGTAAACGTTGGTCTTCCACTCCTTGTGCTGCTCCAGGATCCAGTCGCGGAGCCAGGGCTCGTACTTGTCAAGGGGCAGGTACCAGTGCTTGGTCTTCTTCTTCACCGGCGTGCTGCCGCTGAGGCGGGACTTGGGCTCCAGAAGCTCTTCAGGGCTAAGCGTGGAGCCGCACTTTTCGCACTGGTCTCCGTATGCGTGAGGATTGCCGCACTTGGGGCAGATGCCCTCAATGAGGCGGTCCGTAAGGAACATCTTCGCTTCCTCGTCGTATAACTGTTCCGACTCCTTGGTCACGAAATCGTCCTGGTCATAGAGCTTGCGGAAGAACTCGGAAGCGTTCTCCGAGTGTACCTGGGACGATGTGCGGGAATATATGTCAAAGTTGATTCCAAGCCCCGTGAAGGCGTCTTTCATCACCTTGTGGTACTTGTCCACGATGTCCTGGGGAGTGACACCCTGCTCGCGGGCCTTGATGGTGATGGGAACGCCGTGCTCGTCAGAGCCGCAGATGAACACCACGTCCTCTCCGCGCATTCGGAGATAACGTACGTAGATGTCACCGGGTATGTAGGCTCCGGCCAGATGGCCGATGTGCACGGGACCGTTCGCATATGGCAGCGCGCAGGTCACGAGGGTTCTCTTGTACTGCTTCATTTCTTTTCTCTTCCTAATTTCAGGTTTATTGTCTTTTTCATGTCGCTCAGCTTGCCAAGGCGGGCCATTATGTCCGTCTGCTCCTGGGGAGAAGCGCTGGCAAGGCGGCGCATGAGGTCGTTTTGCATGAGGGTTACCCGCTTTTCATGGTAGGCGAGTATGGCGCGGGGCACGAAGGTGGTGAGCCATGAGTCACGTGTTGTAAGGGCGTTGGAGAAATTGTTTACCGTCAGTTCGTATTTCTCCGTGGCCAGGTCCGCTACCACAGCGGCTATTTCCCGGTTCTCTCCATTCAGGAGGGTAAGGACGATGTTATCTTGGTCCACACCCTTGTCGTAAAGCTCGAAATATGCTTCGTATGCAGCCTGGTAGGCGGGGTTGGTGAAGACGGTGTCGTCCGCCGCGAGGGCATCGTCAATGAATTCCGCAACGGTCTGGACGCTGTCAGGGGAGTAGAACTCACTGTCCGTCTCGAAGTTGAGGTCGTCACGGCCGTACCTGACGATAAAGCCTAGCAGCTCCCGCTCAGACGGTCCTGTAATCTTGTCCCCTTCGAGTAACCTTCTTTCTACAGGTTCTTCCACTACAGGCGCCGAGGGTGCGGCGTTGGGGACGCGCTTCTTTGCCTCGCCACGCGTCTTATGGACCCTTTCCTGGATTATATCGGCCTCTATGCCGAACCTGCGGGCCACGGTGTCCACGTAGACCTGGCGCTTGATGGCGTCCGGGATGTCCGCGACGGTGTCTGCAATCTCGTTGATGAGGCCGGCCTTTTTGATGGGGTCGTTACCGGCATCGGCAAGGAGGAGGTCCGTCTTGAAGGAAATGCCGTCCTGCTCATGCGAGGCGATGAATTCCCGGATTTCCTCCAGGGTGTGCTTGCGGGAGTAGGAGTCCGGATCGTCCCCGTCCGGGAGGAATACCACGCGGGCGTTCATTCCCTCCTTGAGGATGAGACTGATGGCGCGGACTGCGGCGTGGAGGCCGGCGGAGTCGCCATCGTACATGATGGTGATGTTCTCCGTGAAGCGCTTGATGAGGCGGATCTGCTCTTCCGTGAGGGAAGTTCCGCATGAGGCTACCACGTTGCCTATTCCCATCTGGTGCATCATCACAACGTCCACGTTGCCTTCCACAAGTATGCAGCGGTCCTGTTTGGCAATCTCGCTCTTGGCGAAGTAGATGCCCATGAGGTTCCGGCTCTTGATATAGATTTCCGTCTCCGGGGAGTTTACGTATTTGGCCTGGTTCTCCGCCTTGAGGGTGCGGCCGCTGAAGGCAATCACGCGCCCGCTCACGGAGTGGATGGGGAACATCACCCTCTCGCGGAACTTATCAATGAGAGTGCCTTCTTCTGTCTGTATGGCAAGGCCTGCGGCAATGAGGAACTCGTCCTTGTAACCGGCGGCGCGGGCGGCGTCCACGAAGGTGCTTTTTCCGGAAGGGGCCCAGCCAAGGCTCCATTTCTCAATTGTTGCGTCCGTAATGCCGCGGTTGCGGTAGTAGCGGTAACCCACGGCATGGCCTTCGCCTTCCTTGAGTTGGTCGCAGAAGTACTTGCGGGCGAATTCGCTCACTGCCATGAGGCTTTCGCTCCTCTGGCGGGCTGCAATCTGCTCCGGAGTCTCTTCCTCTTCCTTTATCTCTATATTGTATTTCTTTGCAAGATAGCGGAGGGCTTCATAGTATGTGAGCTTCTCATAGTCCATTAGGAAGCCCACGGCAGTGCCGGACTTTCCGCAGCCGAAGCACTTGTAGATGCCTCTGGATGGCACTACGTGGAATGACGGCGTCTTCTCATTATGGAAGGGACAGCAGGCCCAGAGGCTTCCGCCCTGACGCTTTAGGGTAACATAGTCTCCCACCACATCCTCAACGCGTGCGGTGTCAAGTATGAGATCTATGGTCTCCTTTGGAATCATTCCTTGGTGTAGTCTACTTCTTTGGCATCATGGGAAACGGTAATCCTGCCGCTGTCCTGCTTTGCAGTCTTATGCGGTTTCTCAACCTTGTCCTCTTTGGCCTTCTTATCTGCAATAAGTGCCGATATCTGAATGTAAAGGTCCCTTCCGTACCACGCAAGCGCCACAGCGCCAATGAGAATGGCCCAGAATGTACCCCTTGATATTATCCAAACAGCAAGGGCCACAAACACTGCGTCCTTGATGATAATCCATTTCCTGTCTAACATGGATGCAAAGATACAAAAAACCTCCGAAATCCGGAGGTTTTTCTTTGTTAGAACGGCAGGTCTTCTGAAGGGTCGTCGGCGGGCATGTCGTCAAGCGACGGGGCCGGGGCCTGGTATGGCGGCGGTGCCTGGACCGGGGCGGCTGCAGGGGCAGCGGGTGCTGCCGGTGCCGTGGCGCCTGCGGGGGCGATTCGCCAAACCTGGACATCCGTGTACCAGCGGCCGTTGTATTCACGGCTCTTGAGGTTGAAGGAAACCTTGATGCGGTCTCCAACCTGGTACTTGTCCAACTCCTGAACCTTGTCCTGACCGAAGGCCAGCATAACCACCTGGGAGGTAAAGTTGCCGTCAGGATACTCCAGCACGAACTCCTGTTTTGTCCAGGAGCCGCGGGAGCTCATCCCCGACTGCACGCCCAGTTTCTGGCGCAGTGTGCCTTCAAGTTCCAGTGCCATTACTTACTTCTTCTTGGCGGGTTTTGCAGGCTCTGCGACGGGCTCTACGTAAGGGTGAACCTCGAGGAGGTCAACGTCGAAGATGAGGGTGCTGTTTGCGCCGATGTTGCGGGGTCCGCGCTCGCCGTATGCAAGCTCTGCAGGGATTACGAGGGTGATCTTGCCGCCTTCGCCAACGAGCTTCATGCCTTCGGTCCATCCGCGGATGACGCGGTTAAGAGGGAAGGAGATGCCTTCGTTTGCATCGAATTCCTTACCGTCGATGAGGGTGCCGCGGTAGTTGACCTTCACGGTGTCACGGTCAGAGACAGCGTGGAGCTCGGAACCGGAATCCTGAATGAGGTAAACGATACCGGAAGCGGTGGAGTCAGCGCTGTTCTTCACGAAGAAGTCCTTGCGGAAAGCGTCGCCTTTCTCCTTGTTGAGGGCGCCTTCGTAAGCGGTGCGCTTCTGGAGGAAGCCGTTGATTATCATGTTCATCTGGGAAGGATCAATCTTGAACTGCTTCACGAATACGGAATCCATGGGCTCGCCTTCCTTGGCCTTGAGGGCGTCTTTCATACCTTTCTGGACCTGGGCCATGTTGAGCTCACCGAAGCCGTTCTGGGTCATGACAAGACCGAAGTTAACACCCAGGAGATAGGAAGTGGTGTCCACCTGACCCTTTGAAGGGAGAAGGGAACGAACTTCCTTGGAACCCTCCACCTTGGGGGAACCGCATGCCACCATAAGGATTGCTGCACTTGCGATGGCGAAAAGTTTGAGAGTCTTCATAGTATAACTTTAATAACGTTTGTTCTGTCAATTCGCGCGTTATGCGCGTTCAGACTACAAAGATAGTGATAATTTTTAAGAAATCAGTTTTTTTTCATTCATTTGGAAATCCTGATTTTTTTTGCTAAATTGTGCCATAATCACAGTAGCTTATGTCTGTTTCATCGTCTGCCATCCACGAAAAACTGAAGACATTCTTCGGCTACGATGCCTTCAAGGGAGACCAGGAGAACGTAATCAAACACCTGGTTGACGGCGGCAACGCCTTCGTCCTCATGCCCACCGGAGGCGGTAAATCCCTGTGCTATCAGCTTCCCGCCCTCCTCATGGAAGGTACGGCTATTGTGATTTCCCCGCTCATCGCCCTAATGAAGAACCAGGTGGACGCCATCCGCGGCTTCGTGTCAGGTGATATCGGCATCGCCCATTTCCTAAACTCCTCCCTAAGCCGTATTCAGATAGGAGAAGTAAGGCAGGACCTCATAAACGGCGTCACAAAACTGCTGTACGTTGCTCCTGAGTCCCTTACAAAGGAGGAGAACATCCAGCTGCTCAAGGAGATAAAGATTTCCTTCTACGCGGTGGACGAGGCCCACTGCATATCCGAATGGGGGCACGATTTCCGTCCGGAATACCGCAAGATCCGCTCCATAGTGGACGAGATTCAGCCGGCCCCCATCATCGCCCTTACCGCCACTGCAACCCCCAAGGTCCAGTCCGATATCCTCAAGAACCTCCGCATCCAGGACGCAACCATATTCCGGAGCTCCTTCAATCGTCCCAATCTGTACTATGAAGTAAGGGACAAGGTGGAGCCGGAAAAGGACATAATCCGCTTCATCCGCCAGAATCCCGGGAAGTCCGGCATCATCTACTGCCTCAGTCGCAAAAAGGTGGAGGAACTGGCCCAGGTGCTTGCCATCAACGGCATCAAGGCCCTTCCGTACCATGCCGGCCTGGACGCCAAGACCCGCGCGGAGAACCAGGACAAGTTCCTCATGGAGGAGATAGATGTAATAGTAGCCACCATCGCCTTCGGAATGGGTATCGACAAGCAGAACGTCCGCTTCGTCATCCATTACGATATACCCAAGAGCATAGAAGGTTATTACCAGGAAACCGGCCGTGCCGGCCGTGATGGCCAGGAAGGCCTCTGCATTACCTACTACAGCTACAAGGACATCCAGAAGCTGGAAAAGTTCATGCAGGGAAAGCCCGTGAGCGAGCAGGAGATAGGAAAGCAGCTCCTCAATGAGACAGTGGCATATGCGGAATCCAGCCAGTGCCGCAGGAAACTCCTTCTCAACTACTTCGGAGAGGACTACACTGAAGACAACTGCGGCGCCTGCGACAACTGCCTCCACCCCAAGGCCCGCTTCGACGGCAGGGAAGAGCTGTGTCTTGTCATAGAACTCATAGACACACTCAAGGAGCATTTCAAGCTGGAGCACCTTGCAAACATTCTTGCAGGTGTCTCCAACGCCATGATAAAGTCCTACAAGCACGATGAACTGGAGCTCTTCGGCGCCGGCAAGGACCACGACACCAAGTTCTGGGCCGCCGTAATCCACCAGGGCCTCATCATGCATTATCTGGACAAGGACATAGAGAATTATGGCCTCATAACGGCAACGGACAAGGGCCTGGAGTTCTACCTCAAGCCCCACGAGGTAATGCTGGTGGAAGACCGCACCTTCTCAGAGGGCGTGGACGATGATGACGACGACCCCGTCCCCGTCTCCGGCGGAGGAGGAGGCGACGAGATGCTCCTCAGGATGCTCAAGGACCTCCGCAAGGATGTTTCCCGGAAGCTCAAACTCCAGCCCTGGATGATATTCTCTGACCCCGCTCTGGAGGACATGACCATAGTCTATCCTCTCACCCTCAAGGAACTCAGCGAAAAGTGCCAGGGCGTAGGTGAAGGCAAGGCCAAAAAGTTTGGCCAGCCCTTCGTGGACCTCATCGCCAAGTATGTGGAAGAGAACGAAATAGACCGCCCGGACGACTTCGTGGTAAAATCCGTCGCCTCCAAGTCCGGCAACAAGGTCTACATCATCCAGTCCATTGACCGCAAACTTTCCCTTGACGATATCGCCGCCTCCAAGGGCCTCACCATGGACGAACTCCTCACGGAGATCGAAGGCATCGTGGCAACCGGCACAAAAGTCAATCTGAATTACTATATAGAAGAGGAACTGGACCCTGAAGTGGTCAATGAAATCTACGACTGGTTCAAGGAAGAAGCCACCTCAGACTCCCTCCAGGAAGCCCGCGACGCCCTCTCTGACGACTACGAAGATCTCGAAATCCGCCTCGCCCGCATCAAATTCCTCTGCGAGGTGGTGAATTAAAGATATACCAGCTCGGAAAGATTATCCTGGGCGAAGAGTTTGGCGGCCATGGACTGGAGGTCTGTGGCCGTTATTGATTCTATGGCCTTGCGGGTTTCTTCCGGGGACATGACGGAGCCCCAGGCGAGCAAGCTTTTGCCCATGGAGAGGCACTGGGCCTCGCCGGATTCCGAGCCTATGGCCAGCTGGCCAAGGAGCTGCTTGCGGAAGGCCTTGAGGCGGGCGTCGGAAAGGGGAGTCTCGCGGAGGCGTCCAAGGATCCGCAGGACCGCGGTCTTGCATTTTTCCAGATTGGGCCTGTCGCAGCCAAAGGAAATGGCCACGATGCCCGTATCCTTATACTGAGTATATGAGCACTCTATTCCGTAAACCCAGCCGCGTTTTTCGCGGAGCTCTGCGTTCAGGAGGGAGTTAGATGCCGGGCCGCCAAGGATGTTGACCAGCATGGCCGCAATGAGCCTCTCCGGCATCTGGTGCAGCCCCGGAGCCTCGCAGCCTATCACTGCGTTAACCTCATGGTTATGCTTGTCAACGACCTTGTGGAAAGTACTCATGGTCAATCTTCTGAACGGTTTTTTCAAGGGCGGATTCGTCAATATCGGCCACTAAGGTAAAGGCCATTCTCTCCGGAACGAACTTCTCTGCGACGAAGCGGCGGACCATCTCCGCGGTAATCTTTTTCACCGAGGCCGATGTCCCCAGGATGGGCGTTTCCAGCGCCGTACCTTTGAAGAGCATGCACTCGAAGTTGTCGTAGACATCCTCCGAGGGGTTGTCCTTGTACTGGATAATCTCGTCCAGGATAACGCCGCGTTCGGTCTCTATTTCATGGTCCGGGAATGTAGCTTCCGTGGCAAGTTCGAACAGCAGCCGGGCGGCCTTTCCCAAATCCTCTTTAAGCACAGTGGCGTGAAGGACGATTTCTTCTTTGGTGGTGTAGGCGTTGAGTTCCCCGCCCAGGCGGTCCAGGTAGCCGGAGATGACGGCGGCCGATTTGCGCCTTGTCCCGCGGAACATGGTATGCTCAGTGAAATGGGCTATGCCGGCGGGATAGCCTGCCTCGTCCCTTGTGCCCACGCCTATGGAAAGGGCGCAGTACGCAACGGAGCGGCCGCTTCGCTTCACGGCATATTTAAGCCCGGAAGGGCAACTTCCGCATATCATCTTGACCTGGCTATTCTTTTGAAATCGGATACAAGGAATCCTGGGCCTTTTTCCGCGGTAATCTTGTGACGATAAATGTACACCAGCCTGTGCGTATTGGCCTCGAAGAGCATCTTGTAGCACCAGGAAGCGCCTTCCACCGGCATCAGGGGAGCCACCACGTAGGAGCACAGTGTATTGAAGGCCGATGTCAGGAATTTCTCGTCGGCATCGTCCTCGGAGACTATGGAGAAATCGTCGTCCAGATATCTGGAAACGTATTTTACGGAGGAGTCGACATCGTCCTGGGAAATCCAGATGGTCATCATCTTTCCGTACTTGCGGTAGTTGCCGTTGAACCAGACGGGGCCCATGTAGGCCGTTTTTTCGGAGAGCATGGCTTCCTCCGTGAAGTCCTGGATGGAGTTGACCATGGCGCCAAGGTATACCAGTTCCCTTCCGGTGCTGCTGCCTGCCGGGCAGAGGGGCAGGGAGATCACTTCATGCATGCCCGATGTGCCTTCGCCGGCCTCAGGCCCGCCCTTGACTAGCGTAAGGAACACCAGCGACGGTGCCATTTCCCCTTTGAACATGGTTGCCCCGGCAAGGAGGAAGTAGTAGTCCGGGGACTTCTTGAGTTTCTCAAAGTCTGCCGGCGTGCAGAACTCGAAGGGGGACAGCGTCCAGCAGTTCACAACCTCCTGACGGAGCGCGCCGTCCAGAAGGTCGCTTCCCGGGAGGACAACCTTGGTTATCTTGTCCGAAAAATCGGAGATTATGTATTTCTTTGTGGACACCCTTCCCTGGGCCCCTGCGGTGATGCAGGCCAGAACCAGGAGTGCCGTTATTACCAGTCTTCTCATTGTGCTATGAAAGCGTAAGTGATTGTGCCCATCTGTCTTGCGGGGGCGGTTTCGGAGGAGGAGAACTTCGAAAGTCGTGCCGCGTTCTTAGCGAACTCGTGGAGGCACTTGTCGTTGGTGGAGATTTCTTCGTTCACTTTCACGTTGAGGACGTCTCCCTTGTTGTTGACGGCAATCATAACCGTGACCTCTCCGGCGCCGTAACAGCGGTATGCCGGGATGGGAAGCCGCGAGGCCTTGCGGCCGTCAAGGCTCCATGAAAGCACGGAGGGGCCGCTGTAGGGTTTTGTCTCCTGCTTGGGCTCGTTTATCTTTGGGGCGGGGGCTGCGACTATCTGCTCGTCAATTGTCTGGTTCTGTCCGTCCTTGAGCTCCTGGGCCAGGCGTTCAGCCTCCTTGTAAAGCTCTTCCGCGTTGGTATTGCGGTCGTCCTTGAGAGATGAGCGGTCCACCGCCACGTTGCGGATGGGAATGGCCTGGGCGGCGGCAATAAGCTCTTCCAGCTTTTCCGCCGTCATCTCCTTGAACACCTTTTCACGTTCCTCCCGCTCCTGCTCCTCCATCTTGGTGAAATCCAGCACGAAGCTGTTCTCCCTCTTCCACTCGGACCCTATCTGCACAAGCAGCAGTACGATAATCACCGCGACGTGAACTATCGCGGTGATGTACAATCCGGCCTTTGTTTCAGGGGAGAGGCGTTTCATTTCTTCCTTTTCTGCCTTTTGCTCTTGAGGGCTTTTTCAACGGTGTTGGTGATGATGTCGATTGCGACCTTGTTGTGGCCGCCCTGCGGTACGATTACATCGGCATACCGCTTGGAGGGCTCGATGAACTGGAGGTGCATGGGCTTGACCGTGTCGCAGTAGTGCTCTATGGCCGTTTCTATGGTGCGGCCGCGCTCTGCGATGTCGCGGACCATGATACGCATGAGGCGGTCATCGTCATCCGCGTCCACGAAGATCTTGATGTTCATCTGGTCGCGGAGCTCCTTGCAGGTGAAGATGAGGATGCCTTCGACGATGATAACATCGGCAGGCTCCACGGTGACGGTTTCCGTTGTGGAACGTGAGCAGGTAATGTAGGAGTAGACAGGCTGCTCTATGGTTTTCCCGCTCTTGAGCTCGCGGATCTGCTGGCACATGAGCTTCCAGTCAATGGCGTCCGGGTGGTCGAAGTTGATGTTCTTGCGCTCTTCCACTGGAACGTGACTGGAATCCTTGTAATAGGAGTCCTGGGGAATGACAACTACTTTTCCCTGAAGCTGCTCTGTGATAGCCCTTACAACTGTGGTTTTTCCTGAGCCGGAGCCTCCGGCGATACCGATTACTAACATATCTTAGAATTCTGCATTTTTCGGGGTGCGCGGGAACGGGATGACGTCACGGATGTTTGCCATGCCGGTGACGAAGAGGAGGAGGCGTTCGAAGCCAAGGCCGAAGCCGCTGTGGGGCACGCTGCCGTAACGGCGGGTGTCTATGTACCACTCAAGGTTCTTGCGGCTCATGCCAAGCTCATCGATACGCTGCTCAAGTTTCTCCAGGGAGGCTTCACGCTCGCTTCCGCCAATGATTTCGCCAATCTTGGGGAAGAGGACATCCATGCCGCGGACGGTGCGGCCGTCCTCGTTCTGCTTCATGTAGAAGGCCTTGATGTCCTTGGGGAAGTCTATGAGGATGACGGGCTTCTGGAAGTGCTTTTCCACCAGGTAGCGCTCATGCTCTGACTGGAAGTCCGTGCCCCAGTGGACGGGGTACTCGAACTTGATACCATCGGCAATTGCCTTTTCCAGGATTTCCACGGCTTCCGTGTAGGTGACTTTCTGGAAAGGAATGCCAATGACGCTCTGCATGCGGGCTATGAGGCCGTCGTCATATTTGTCGTTGAGGAACTTGAGGTCGTCCATGCAGTTGTCCAGGGCGTACTGAACGAGGTATTTCACGAACTCCTCTGCAAGTTCCATGTTGTCGTTGATGTCGTAGAAGGCCATTTCCGGCTCAATCATCCAGAACTCCGCAAGGTGGCGGGGAGTGTTGGAGTTCTCTGCCCTGAAGGTGGGGCCGAAGGTGTAGATTTCGCCCACAGCGGTTGCACCAAGCTCTCCTTCCAGCTGGCCGGACACGGTGAGGGAGGTCTTCTTCCCAAAGAAGTCCTTGCTGAAATCCACGTTGCCTTTCTTGTCCAGAGGGATGTTCTTGAGGTCCATGGTGGTTACCTGGAACATGTCTCCTGCGCCCTCTGCATCGGACTCTGTAATGAGCGGGGTGTGGAGATAGACGAAGCCCTTCTCGTTGAAGAACTTGTGGATGGCGAATGCCATGGCATTGCGGATGCGAAGGACGGCGCCGAAGGTGTTGGTCCTGAGGCGCATGTGAGCCACCGTGCGGAGGTACTCCAGGGTGGTGTCCTTTTTCTGGAGAGGGAAGCGCATGGGGTCGCATTCTCCCAGCACTTCAATTTCCGATGCCTGGATTTCCACTGCCTGGCCGCTGCCTACGGATGCCTCCAGTTTGCCTTTTACGGCAAGGGAAGCGCCTGTGGTGACCTTTTTGAGGAGTTCTTCGTCTAAGAGCTCCGTGTTGGCCACTATCTGAATGTTATTGATTGTTGAGCCGTCGTTGAGGGCTATGAACTTAATCTGTTTGTTTCCTCTCTTGGTGCGGACCCATCCTTTGGCCAGCACTTCGCTGCCGGGTTCCATCCCCAGCAGAGCCTTGATCTTTGTTCTTTTCAGGTTTTCCATTGGAAAAATGTCTCAAATCATGCAAAGATAGCAATTTCTTGCCTAAGGTGCAATCCTTACTCCCCAACAGTTTAAGATAATCCAGATAACGGCGGCTTCCAAGGGCTCTTATCCTTCGGAAAAGCTTGAATTTGGTATAGGCGGTCCGGGAGTCTTTCCCAAAACCGAAAGTTTCCTTCAGGATGCTGTCCCTGACGCGTATGACAAGGCAGGCAAAGAGATTGGCGTCCAGGATGCTGAAATCCGGATAATCGTCAAGGAGGGCGTCTATGATTCCGTCCATCTCGCGGTTCAGTTCCCGGGCCAGCACTCCCACGTAATCGTCACTTCCGAGATACGTCCTGAGCCATCTGTGGCAAATCTCCAGGAGATGCTCCCTGGTGGCCCCGAAGTCCAGGTTCCGGATTATCTCATCGGCAAGGCCCGTGAAGGCACCGTACTCAGTTGTAATGGCCCCTCTAAGCAGTCTTGCCGCATTCTCCTTCAGTTCCAAATTGTTCCTTCTGTAGTAGGACAGAAGAGATTTCATGTTGTCCAGTTTCCGCTCCAGCTCCTGGATTCTTTCTTTGTCTGTCATAGCTTTGTGAGTTAATGAGTTATCTCACAAAAATATTAACAGAAACAATAAATCCGACTACCCCTCCCCGTATATTTTAAAACAAGCTAAGCGACAGATACTCTGCTGCTTAGCTAAAAAGGTCAAAAAAATAACGCAAATTCATGCCATTTTTTCAATCTTCTGACAAATACACAAGACATGATTAATGCCAAATTCCATTGCAGATAGCATTTTGGATGGAGAATATGTGCCTGTTGATAATAGTTCAGTGTATGCTTTTCTCATTATTCTGGTTGTGCCGGAGAAAACAGGATTGTCAAAAATCCCTCCGGGCAATATTGAATCTCTTAACCAATCAACACCAAGTGTATTCGATAATACTTTGTCAATCGCATTTCTTAACGCCACCTCATAGCAACTGATAACAGTGAACATTTCTTGAGACAGCCTTAGATTATACCTGTATAATGTCATTGCTTTTCGTGTGTCTCCACCACAAGCATTCACATAACGCCTCATCCGTTTGGATGACATAATGCACTCGAATTCAATAAACTTCATTGGTTTTTTGTAAAAATAATAGTATATTTGCAACGTTGATTCCCGGTAGCCCCTGAAGCAATTCAAGCTATCGGGTTTAGTCTTTTATATACCACAAAACTAATGAAGTTTTGGGCAGCTATCCCCAGGTAGACATGCTACAACGTAAAACAAGCTAAGCGACAGATACTCTGCCGCTTAGCTAAAAAGGTCAAAAATAGGGTGGAAATGACTACTTGATTTCCTCCCAGGTGATGGAGAAGATTTCGGTCCAGCCGCCAGGGAAAACTTTCTTCTCGCTGGTGCAGTAACCGTTAGCGTCAACTTCGCAAGTGATAGTGCTGCCGTTCTCCATGTCATCTTCCCATACGCTTGTTGCAGGGAGATATGCGGGACCGTGGCCAAAGAGACCAGTCTCATACATCCAACGTGCCGGCGGGTCGATAGCCTCGCTGTAGATAGCGTGGAGATCACCTATGTTCTTGGTGGTGTTATATGTAAAGGTGCGCTTGCGGCCATTATCCTTTTCTTTTGTCCATGAAACAAGGCAGTTGTCGCGCAGAGTGATGATGGAACGAAGTTCTCCCTCTTTCGTAATCTTTGTGGGACGGAGAGTCTCATCATACTCGAATACGGCTGTCTCCTGATAAGGGCCCCATTCATCCGGATCTAAAACATCGTCCATGATAGATGTGCAAACGCCCTTGTCATTGAGGGTGAGAACATAATTGTGTTTGCCATCCTCGCGAGCAACAGTAACCTTCTTGTCTTCATAGGTGAATACCCAGTGCTTCTTGGGGCCATCCTTACGGTCAACATCAATTACTCTGCCCTGATCATCATAGCTATAATACCAGGTGTCAGCCCACTCGGCGTCTTCGGCTTTTGCAAGGTCCTGGCCTTCGCAGTAAGAGAGAGTCTTGATGCGGAATTTAGGTCCTTTGTTCTCATCGTTGTTTTCGTCTCCAGGTTTGTCGCAGGAAACGGCTGTAACTGCAAGAGCAGCCATCAGAACAAACAAATACTTTTTCATAAGTGTTTAATAATTAAGTGTTAATAAAGAAATAATGATATAAGAGTTTTTATACTTCTTGCTCTGTCATCGGTAACATCGTCCGATGAATCAATAACCCTATACTCAAAGGTGGCTCCAGAAGCCTTGCAGGCTTTATATAATGCGTTCATCCCGGAATAATTCGGAGCTTTATCGCTACATGCGAAATACACTTTTTGATCTTTAGCCACCTGAGGGGACTTGGAAAAAGAGCTGTCAATAAAAAAGCACCTCTCAAAACAGTTTGCCAGATCAAGGGCCGGCGTTCCGTCGGCACCTATTGTGACGCATATCCTTTTTTTAGCAGGATAGTTTGCATCGGCTGTTTCAATCCATTTTGAAAGAGGCTTTTCTCCAAGGTTACAGGGAATCACTACAAAGGCTTTTCCAAGGTCGCTCTTGTCCATTGCTGACACAAAAGTCTTGATCTGGGTATCTGACAGCCCAGAGTGTGCAAGCAGGATCTGAGTTCCGTTGCCCGAAACATAATTTGGCGACATGAAAACACCGTTCATGTCAATTGGTTTGATGTCCGCCTTTTGGGCGACAGGGCTCCACATGGATGAGCAGCTGAAATAGTAATCAAACATTGGCAGAACTTCCGTAAGTGCAGCTCTCCAGTAACTGCCTTCGTGTCCTCCGTCACCCACCCTGTACTCATGGTTTATACCGGCGTCCCGCATTTGAACATGAAGGTCGTCACCGGCGATAAGGAGTTGTTCTTCGTTGTCTCCACAAGTGAAGAACCAGTGTACCTCGTTTACCTTGGCCTTGTTTTCATCTGTAAACTGGTAGAAAGGACAATGTGCCTTATAATAGTCTGTAAGGCGGGCTTCGCCACTTTGACCGACCCCTCCGAATATTTTTCCCCATTGGCCGTTCCATCCGTCTTGAGACTCGGTCATATACTGCTGGTCAGTCCTAAAGGACATGGACAAGGGGGCCGATGCCACGAATAGCTCAGGATGTTTGAGAGCAAGAGCGCAGGCTCCGAATCCACCCATGGAATAGCCGGTCAAAGCCCTATGATTCTTATCAGGAATAGTCCTGTAGGTTTTATCAATGAAAGGGATGAGCTCTGTGGTGAACATGTCCATATACGGATAGCTTCCGTCAAACCTGTTGCAATAATAGGTTTTGTAACCGGAAGGGAATACGTAAATCATGTCTCCCAGGCCTTGCTCCTCCAATAGCTCAATAGTGGACTGTACTCTTAGCCAGCTGTCATTCCATGACTCCGGTTTATCTCCAAGTCCGTGTAGCATATAAACTACCGGATAACGCTTCTTCGGTTCAGATATATATGTCTTGGGCAATAAAATGGAGAACGGTACAGGAATATTTAATAACTTGGTTTCGAGAAGAACGTTGTCCGTCATCCTAACAAAGTTCTCTGAATCCGGCACTTTCTTCTCTTCCTGGGAACAACCGCAGGAAGACAGAGCCAGGAGTGCCCCCAAAATGATAAATAGTCTATTTTTCATCATACACTACCATTTCAGATGCATAGAGTTCGTAGTCCGGGTGGGGGTTGTCCAGGCGGAGGGTAAGAGTATGCTCTCCGCTTGCAAAGCAATAGGCGGAGAAGATTTCATACTTGCGCTTGATATAATCAATTGGCATAGTAAAGTGTTCAATCTCAGCGCCGTCCAGGAGTGCGGTCACGGATGCCACATAGGAGTCATCTGCGTGCCCGGTTTTGCGTACGCTGCCTTCAACCACAATGCTGTTTCCCTTGAACTTGAGGTCTACGCTTGTTGTAAAGGCCTTTTTGAGTACTCGCTTTTCCACGGGGACAATGCCCTCGAAGCTTTGCTCATACCGGACGGGCTGTGGTTTTTCCACGTCTATATAGATGCAGTCAGCATCCCCTTCGTTGCATGAAAACAAAGTTTTCACCAGATTGAAATTCTCCGTGCAGACCTGGTCCAGGCTAAGCGAAGTGTAAGGAAAAGGAATATCCTTGATTCGTTCTGCGCCTTTCTTCCAGTATTCCGGGATGGCATCGTACCCGTACATTACACCCAGGATTCCGGCGGCCGATGCGGGATTGCAGTCAGAGTCGTTGCCGCAGCGGGTGGAGATGTCCATGGTCTTGAGGAGGTCCCCATCGCCGTAAAGAAGGCCGATGACCACGAAGGCGGAGTTGATTGTGGCGTCAATGTTGAAGCCGTTCCAGACGCCTTCCGGACAGCCCACGTCGTTGGCGTGGCGGTTTGTAACCTCGAACCAGCACTGCTTCCAGTCCTTGGGGTATTTCTTCCAGTACTTGATTACATCGGCAATGGTGCTGTGGAACTTGGTGCCTTCCGGAATGGTCTTCAGGGCTTCTGTGACGATGGTAGGGATGTCATTGCACACGTACGCCAGACAGTACATTGCACCTATGAAGACGCCGCCGTACCAGCCGTCGCCATAGTTCATGATATGGCCGATGCGGTCGCTCAGTTCAGAGGCCTTGTTTACCTGTCCGGGGTACAGCATCCCGATGAAGTCCGCTTCAATCTGGAAGTCGATGTCGTCTGCATGCGGGTTGTACTTCCAGTGGCCGCTTTCCGGGGCGCTGCGCCCGTTCATTATGTTGTAACGGGCGGCCTGGTTGGCGTGCCAGAGCTTGTAGTCCGCATAAGCGAACGCCTTGGCATATTCCTCCACAGGGGCGTCCAAGCCGTATTTGAGCATTGTCTCCATGAAGGTGAGGTCCATGTAGACATCGTCGTAAAGGCCGGGATCCTCGATGTAGGTGTCGTAGATGTAGTCATCGTACCACGGAATGGGAATCTCTTCCATCATGATGCCGCCCTTGTACTTGAACTCCGTGGGGCCGCCGTAGGTGCAGCCGATGGTCTGGCCGTACCAGCCGCCCTTGATCTTGTCCATGAGGGTGGCGCTGTCCATGGTCACGGTCTGGCCGTAAGGGACCTTGACCGTACATGACGCGAGGAGCAGGAGGGAGCTAATTATGGTAATAGACGTCTTCATTGGGTTTTTCTGAGTAGTATTGGATGGCGTTTATCCTTAACAGATAGGTGTCCGGTTTGGGATTTCGCCAGATCATTTTAACGTTATGGCGGCCTTCCGGTAGGAGGTATTTCCAGGCGGGTTCAAGCTTGCGGGAGGTGCCCTTCATGGGAAGGACGGAGACCTGGTCAAGCTGTCCGTCTATCCAGACTTCTATTTCTGCGACGTAAGGGTCCTGTTCCTCTGCAAGGGCGAAGACTTCTGAGCCCACGTGCTTTTTTGAAACGCGTGCCGCATAGTCTGCCGTGATGCCCCTGAGGCAGACAAGGTTACCCCAAATCACAAAGCCGTTGCCGGAGAAATCGAACTCATACTCGTTGGACATCCAGGCGTCTTTCTGGTCACGGTATATGGGGTGGGTGTTCACGAAGTTCTTTTCCAGAGGAAGCACCTGGACGGGCTTCTGGGGTATTACAACGTCGTTTTCGCCAACCTCGCCGCCATTCTTTTCGATGAGTTGCAGCGCCTGTTTATAACTGTATTTTGAGCCCTTGGCAAGGGACACGTCAGTGCCTTCGAAATCAAGGTCCCAGATCTCCATGACGGGGTCTTTCCAGAAGGCAGGCATCTTGTCCAGGCCAAGCACTACACCAAGTACGCCGCCCACGGTTGCCGGGTTGCAGTCAGAATCCTGACCGCAGCGGGTGGAAATCTCAAGGGACTTTCCAAAGTCACCATCTCCGTAAAGAAGACCCATTGCAACGTATGCGGAGTTAATCTTTGCGTCGATGTTGAAGCTCAGGAAAACGCCCTTGGGGCAGCCGGCGTCGCGGTCCCACTTCTTCAGAAGCTCGAACCATGCGGCCTTCCAGTCCCGGGGATACTTCTTGTGAAGGACGCGGACATCGTTCAGGCACTGCCAGAATGTGCTTTCTTCAGGGATACCCTCCAGAGCCATGTCCACAATCTTTGCGGGGTCGCTCTCGATGAAAGCTGCGC
The DNA here is from genome assembly GCA_024694675.1 of Bacteroidales bacterium. Lineage (GTDB taxonomy): Bacteria > Bacteroidota > Bacteroidia > Bacteroidales > UBA932 > Cryptobacteroides. The sequence goes on from JAILJO010000058.1 coordinate 24,962, forward strand.
TGTAAAGACCTGCCACGAAGGCGCCGCCGTAGAAGCCGTCGCCGCTGTTCATTATATGGCCCACGCGGTCTGCGATGTCAAGCGCCTGGGGAATCATTCCCGGAGCCATGAGGCCTACGAAATCGGCCTCTATCTGGAAGTCAAGGTCATCTGCGTGGGGGTTGTTCATCCAGTTGCCCGATTCCGGTGGCATTATGCCCTGGCGGACGTTGTAGCGGCCCGCCTGGTTGGCGTGGGCAAGGTGGTAGGGCGCGTATGCAAAGCGCATTGCAAGGTCTTTTGACGATGCCTCCAGCCCCAGCTGCTCGAATGCTTCCGCGAAGGTGAGGTCGTTGTAGACATCGTCAAAGAGGCCGGGCTTGCGGTCCCACCAATGCTTCACATAACCCTCTCCCCAGGAGATGGGCATGTTGTCCGGAATGAGAGTTCCGGTGAACTTGAACTCGGTGGGAGCGCCGTACACGACGCCGATTGTCTGGCCTGCCCAGCCGCCCATGATCTTGTCCATGAGCGCATCCTTGGTGAGGGTTACGCTTTCCGGGGCCTTGGGGGCACAGGCGGCAAAGAGTGCCAGAATCAGTATTAAGCTACTTCGCCTCATAAACCTGAAGTTCCGTTATTGATATAAATGCCGATACGTCTTTGGTATACTTGTTCCAGTGGATAAGGACGGCATCGTCGCCTATTACGCGGACGGCGGTGGTGGTCACTTTGGGGAAGGTGAAGAGGAACTCTCCGTTGTGGGGCTGGAAGAAGACCTCGTCGCTGAAGGGCCAGTCCGGGGTGACGGTGGCTTCCAGGGCTACCCAGTTACCGTTTTCGTCAAGATATTCCGGATGGAGGTTGCTGTACCACCCGCCGAATTCCTCCAGCGGTCCGTAGTGGAACGATATCATGTCCGTGGTGATGGGCTTATCCCAGCGGTAGCCGAAGTAGTCCTGCTTGGGAGCGTTGGATTTGCTGCCAAGGGAGTAGAATGCGGCACCGGGACCGCCTACGACACCGTCGTTAATCACGTCCACGGTGTAGGCACGATAGCTCACAGGGATAGTGAGCCAGCAGGAATCCAGCGTAGCGCGGTCAGTCTCGCGGGTAAGGGCCAGAATCTCTGCAGCCTCAGGAGCCAGGTTGCGTCCGCGCTCCTTGGGAAGAGTGAAGGATGCATCCGGTTCCACAGGCTTGTTGTAGCGGGCCTTGCGGTTGATTGTGTAAATCTTCTCGCCGTTTTCTTCACGTACGGAACCGCCGCGGGCAAGGATATTCTTTTCTGCCAGAACGACCGTGCGCTCGATGATGTCCTCTATGGAAGCATCAGGCATGTCGTAACGGGTTACGTTGATGTAGCGGTCGTTGAACGGTTTTTCCCAGTGCGGGAATTCCGCCGGCATGGCGCGGTCCATGGGGACGTTCTTTACGCCGTTGATTACGCCCAGGAGGCCGCACATGGTGGCGGTCTGGTTGTCGCAGTCAAAGCCCATGGCGCAGCCGATGAGGAGGGTCTTGTCTATATCGCCCTCTCCGTAAAGCAGGGACAGGATGCCCATGGCACCGTTGAGGTCTGCATTCCAGATGCTCTTGGAGAGGTCGTCCTCGTTGAAGTACAGTTTGTCGGCCATTATCTTGCGGGCGGGTTTCCAGTCCGTGGGGTTTTTCTCCCAGAGGTCCAGGCACTCGTCAATTATGGCGCGGAAGCGGTCCTTCTTGGGAAGGTACTCCTTGGCGTGGCGGATAAGGGTGGGAATGTCGCTCTCAAAGAAAGCCTCAGAGTACATTGCTCCGTACACTACGGTGGGGGATACGGCCCAGTCGTCGGAAGTAATCCTGGCGGCCCAGTCCGATATGCCAGCGGCGCATGCGGGCATTCCAGGAGCGGTGTAGGCCCAAATCTCGTTTATGAGCTGAGGGTCAATCTGGAACCAGTGTGGGTTGTATTCCTTCTTACCGGTGGAAGGGGGCATGAAACCATAATGCATGAGGCCCAGGGCGGCGCGATTTGCAAGCCAGACCCTGTCCCTGATATGGTACATCCAGCCTTCCTTCACCTGTGCATAGGTGATATCCACGCCGTATTTCTCCATCATAAGGAGATAGAGGTACTCGACGTCGGTGTCATCGTCGGAGAAGGCTCCGTCAACTGCGCTCATCTTGCGGATGGCCTTGTTGAAGACGAAGGGGCCTTCACCGGGCTCGTCCACGAACTTGTTCTCATACTCAAGTCCGTAGATATTGCCCACCATCTGGCCAAGCCACGCGCCGGCAATCTTGTCTTTAAGCTGCGTACGTGTAATCTCCAGCGGCTTCTGGGCACAGGATGCCAGCAGAAGGAAACAGAGGGTTATGAGGGGGATTCTTTTCATGATCAATAGCCGTCGTTTTGATTAAGGTTAGGGTTGCTTGCTCGTTTAGCGTCAGGAATAGGAAGGAGTTTCATATACTTCTGTCCGGCAGGCTTGCCCCACCAGGCTTCAAGATACTTGCCGAAACGAATCAGATCCTGACGGGCCCAGCCTTCAAGCGCAAGCTCGTGGCTGCGTTCCGTATACAGGTTGTCAAGGGTGAGTTCTGCTGCCGTCATGGGTGCAAGTCCGGCTCTGGTCCGAATCTGTTGGAACTCCGGTACGGCGGCGGCTTCCGCGACTTTTGTTCCTCCCTGGCGGACAAGGGCTTCCACATACATTAAGATAACATCGGCATAACGGAATACATGGAAATCGTTATCCATACTGGTTTGGTCGCTTTCTATGAGTCCGTCAGTCTGGAATTCCCATTTTCCAAGGCGGGCGCCCTGAGTTGGCTTGCGCCCTGTTTTATCATATACCAGACCTTCCATAGAAGGATCTATGATGTAGTCGAACTCTTCAGTAATGGCATCTGTTTTCTTGTCTTTTATTACGACATGGAGAGGCTGCCCCGTTTTGTCGAACTGCTGGCCGTAAATCCAGGTGTCCGCACGACGGGTATCCGCATCGTCGTAAGTTGCGAAGAAGTCCGGCTGTCCCACGAAGCCATCCCATAATGCACTGTTGATGTTATATGTCGGGCCAAGATAACCGTCAAGAGTCAGAACGAACAGGATGAAAGAGTTATGATCACTTTCTGTATATACGGTGCTGTACGGAATGGAGAAAATGGCCTCAGGAGATCCTTCATTATAAACTTTGAAATTGTCTTTGTAATTGCCGCAGAGACTATACTGGTGGCTGTCAATAACCTTTTTACATGCATCTTCAGCATCTTTCCATCGCGGAGTCCTGGTCCATTCTTCTGAATTCAAATATAGTTTTGCCAACAAGGTATTTGCCATTCCCTGAGTTACACGCCCGTAGTATAAGGGCGTATTCTCAATCGCAAGGTCATCACGATATTTGAGAATCTCGTCTTCAACGAACTTGCACATGTCCGCACGGCCTTTCTGTTCAGGATACCCCTTCTCTTCTTTTGAGACGGAATATGGAATATTGCCCCAGCAGTCAATGGCAAGGAAATAGTAGAAAGCGCGGATAATATGCATTTCGGCGAGGATCCTGTCTTTCCCGTCAAAGTCTTTTGCCCGCTTTTCAATCTCGTACATGACATCGTTGCAAGCGGCTATTCCGTTGAAGCAATAGTCCCAGGATCGTTCAATAAGCTCATTGTTTATTTTGACGTTGTGGGTCTGTAACTGAGCATAGCGGTCCTGCTTCCATTCACCCACGCTATTCATTGGAACGGTGACTTCGTTGCCCAGCTGGAGATTCATTGTCCACATACTCTGCTCCGAGCCCCATGCTTGAAGGGTTGTATATGCGCGGGCTGAATAAATAGACAGCAAGTTTTCAGAGGCAAAGAAAGCGTCTTTGCTTATGGAGGAGTAGACTTCTTCTTCCAGGTTTATGCAAGCCATTGCCATGGCTGATACACAACAGAGTAAAGCGATTCTTTTCATAATCCTAGAAACTTAAGTTTAACCCAAGAGTGAAACTACGTGTACGCGGATAGTAACTGGTACCTTCGATACCGGGCTCGAGACCGCTCAGGCTCACTTCCGGATCTACGCCTTTGTATCCTGTTATACATAGAAGATTCTGTCCGGAGAAGTATATGCGCAAGCCTTTCAGGTACGGATTCTTAAAGTTGAAATCATAGGACAGTGAGACATTGTCCAGCTTAAGGTATGTGGCATCTTCCAGATACTTGGACGAGTGTATGGGGTTTCCGGTGAAACTGGTGTCGTCCAGCCATGAAGAGATGATGTTGCGAAGACCAATGCGCGTAACATTCTCATAACATGCCCTGTATGTGTTATATACTTTTCCGCCTATGGCTGAGCGGAATGTTGCACTCAAACTCCAGTTTCCGTAGTGCAGGGTGTTGCTCCAGCCAATATTCAAGAAAGGGTATGCGGTTCCAAGGTTGCTCCAGTATTCCTCAGCGACTTTTCCTGCGATACTTCCCACAAAATCATCGGTTCCGTCTTCCCATATCCCTTTCCAAACGGGGCCGTAGAAAGTTCCAATGCTCTCACCCTCAATCAAACGCTGGATTTTTGTGTTGATCGGATCTCCTATATGACCCATTTTATAGCTTCCGTCCTTGAACTCTTCGTTGGTAAGTTTAGCAAGGGTGTTTTTGTTGCTTGAAAGAGTGAGCGTGGTGTTCCAGGTAAGTGTTTTGCTTTTAACCGGAATGGCGCTGACGGTCAACTCTGCACCCATGTTATTGATTGTGCCGACATTGGTAAACAGCTCCTCATAATCATAAGGAGGGACCGGAACTTTATATGTGTAAAGCAGGTCAGTAGTATGTCTGTAATACAAATCCAGTGTCCCGGAAAGGCGGCTCTTGAAAAATGAGAAGTCTACGCCGGCGTTAATTTCCGATTTACGTTCCCAGCGCAGGTCCGGATTGGCATTGCTCCTGGGAGCATAACTGCTTCCCCAATAACCATTGTGATAATAATGCCCCTTGGGAGACATCAAAAGAAGGGATTTATAGTTGGAGAAGTCCTGGTTTCCGGTAACTCCATAACCGGCGCGGATCTTAAGCTCGTCCAGCCATGGTTTGTCCTTAAGCCATTCCTCCTGACTGATACGCCAGCCGACGCTTACGGCGGGGAAAAGCGCCCATTTGTTGTTGGCACCGAATCTTGACGAACCGTCCAGGCGCAATGAGACTGATGCGAGATACCGCTCGGACCAGTTATACATCGCCCTTCCGAAAAAAGCAATGTATCGGCTTGATTCCTTATAAGACTCCATATACGCCATGCCTTCCTTCAACGCACTTCCCACGCCAATGTTATTGGTTTTGTATAGGTCGGAATCGAACCCAGTGTTCTCCAATCCGGAACTCTGGCTCACATTCTGCTGAAAGGTATAACCGGCAATTGCCTGAACAGAGTGTAGGCCGAACATTTTTGAATACTGGGCCGTACTCTCCCACTGGATATTGGACGATGTCGAATTGGATATCCATGCCTTGCCGTCTTTGCCAATGAGGCTGGGATAATAACGTGTGCTGTATTCCCGGGATTCGAACCTTTCTGTCTGCCAGCTGATGAAATTGTCCCATTTAAGACCCTGGATTGGCAAAATGTTCAGTGTCGCCCTGAAAGATGCCCCAATGTTGTCCACATTTGAGTCATTCTCCCTTTCATTGAGCATTGCGACGGGATTCAGATAGTCCATAGCACCGTCAATCCTGAAATAGCCGCCTGACAGAGTATTGTTTTTGTCGTAAACAGGTTCTGTAGGATTGTGGATGAATGCCTGACGGAAGATGTCGTAATTTGCACCGGAGTACGCTCGATGAACGTAATTGAGATTATAGTCCAGAGACAACCAGCCTTCAATGGCTTCCTGGTGAATATTCGTCTTGTACAGATACTTGTTGACGTCGTTTTTCTTAAGAAGACCTTGATTCTGTTCTATGTTAACAACAGTTCTATGACTGAAACTGTCACTTCCTCCTGCTACGGCAAGACTGTGCTTATGGCTGATAGGTGTCCGGACGACTTCTTGAAACCAGTCTGTATCGTCACCATACAGGGAAGCTACATTGCCAGGAGAGTACTTGTTGATTACATCTACAAACTGTGATGCGGTTAGCGGAGTGGCTCTTCTTGCTACAGTTTGAACTGATACCTGACCGTCATACTCTATGCTGGAATGTCCTGCCTTTGCCCTTTTTGTGGTTATGATTATCACGCCGTTAGAGCCCCGGGTTCCGTAAATGGCAGCGGCAGAACCATCTTTAAGAACATCGATGGTCTCCACTTCCTGGAAATTAATGCTGCGGATATCTGCATCTGCCACGCCGTCTATGATAATCAACGGTCCTTGTCCGGCGACCAGTGTGCCCGTACCGCGAAGAAGGAGTTCAAAGGACGCGTTAGGGTCTCCGCCGTCTGGATTGGTAACCGTGAGTCCAGCTACTTTACCTTGCAGCATACCGGCTGCTGAAGTGAATGAGCCTTTATCAAAATCGTCACTCTTAAGGCTTACGACGGATCCGGTAATCTCCTTCTTGGTGGTTTTACCGTAACCGATAGCGACGGACTCGTTAAGCATGGTGGCCTCTGACGGAACCATCTGGATGTCCTGCTTTGCACCGGATACCGTGAAGGTGAAGTCGTCGTATCCAAGGAAGGATACAGTGACTTCCGCACCGGTTTTGGCCGACAGAGAATACCGTCCGTCAAGATCTGTGACGGCATAGCTGCTGCCTGCTACGACCGTAGCTCCGGCAAGAGGTTCACCGTGTTCGTCGGTGACCTTTCCGGTGACGGTCCTGGTCTGGGCATTCAGTCCCACGGCTAGAAATACCGTCAAAAGTGTGAGTATGAGTTTTCTCATGACAATATTACATTCCTGCAACTACCACACAGGCGAGGCCTGCGATGAAGAGGGCGAACATGAGGGCCAGGAGGCCGTAGACGCCCTTCTTGGCACCCTTGAATTCCTTCCAGATGAATACGCCCCAGATAGCGGCGATCATGGGAGCGCCCTGACCGAGTGCGTAGGAAACTGCAGCGCCTGCCTTACCTGCGCAGATGTAGTTTAGGGCGGTACCAAGGCACCAGATGCAGCCGCCCAGAACGCCTACGAGGTGGGTCTTGAAGTTGCCGGCGAAGTACTGCTTGTAGCTGACGGGTTCTCCCACGAAGGGTTTCTTCATGACGATGGTGTTAACCACGAAGTTGCTCAGGAACACGCCCAGCGCGAAGATTACCATGGCGGTGTAAGGGGTGAGCTTGCCGGCTGCGGGAGCGGCGAAGTTGGCGAGGTCCACACCATTGTATACAAGTGCGGAGAAGAAGGACATGATGAGACCTGCAAGAACTGCCAGGATGATGCCCTTGCGGTTCTGCTTGGGATCCCTCTGCTCATTGGAAACCTTGCCGGAGGCAACGCCGTTGCATATAACTGCAACAACCACCAGTGCTACGCCAATCCACAGGAGAACGGTGTTCTGGCCTGCCACAGGGTGGAGGAGAAGGTTATTCAGAACGCCCATCACCAGTGCAATGCCCACGCCCAGAGGGAAGGCAACTGCCATGCCGGCGATTGACACCGATGCGGACAGGAGGATATTGGATACGTTGAACACCACTGCGCCAAGGAGCACCCAGCCGATGCTTGCCCAGCTGGCCTGGCCAAGGTCCTGGATGAAGGGACGACCCTCAGAGCCGATTGAACCGGCGGTGAAGGCAAGGAGCAGGGAGAACAGGACCATACCAATGACATAGTCCCAGTAGAAGAGCTCGTATCTCCAGCTCTTGGCGGCCAGTTTCTGGGTGTTTCCCCAGGAGCCCCAGCAGAGCATGGTAATGAAACAGAAAATGACTGCGAGCGTGTAACTGCCAACGATATACATATTACTAAATTTTAAAGGTTAATCTCTTTACGGTAAGGAATGGAATTCTGTGCACCCATCTTCTGGACGGTTAGGGCCGATGCCGCACAGGCAAATTCTGCCGCATCCTTGAGGGCCTTCCCTTCGGAAACGGCGACGCATAGGGCTCCGCAGAAGGTGTCACCGGCGGCGGTTGTATCCACAGCCTTCACCTTGCGTGCGGGAACGAATACGGACGGGCCGCCCTCGCAGATGAGAGCGCCCTTGCTTCCCATTGTGACGATGAGTTTCCCAACGCCCTTGGCCTGCATGGCCGCCGCGGCCTTTTCTGCCGATGCCATGTCATTGACCGAAGTGCCGGAGAAGGTGGAGAGCTCGGTCTCGTTGGGGATAAACAGGTCGATGTACTTGAAGATCTCTTCCGGCAGAGGGCATGCGGGAGCGGGGTTCAGGACCACCGTGGCGCCTGCCCCGTGGGCAATCTTTGCGGCCTTGAGAACGGAGGGAATGGGAGTTTCCAGCTGAAGCAGCAGGATTGCGCATTCCTTGAGGTCCTTCTCACAGGAAGCGATGTCCGCTTCCGTGAGGTCTCCGTTGGCGCCGGAGGCAACCACGATGCAGTTTTCCGCATGCTGGTCCACGGAGATGAGGGCTACGCCGGAAGGCTGGTCAGAGCGGAGTATGCCGCTGGTGTCAAGGCCTTCCTTCTTATACTGGGCAATTGAATTGTCTCCGAAAATGTCCCTGCCCACCTTGCAGATGAACTTGACCTTTCCGCCAAGACGCTGTGCGGCTACGGCCTGGTTTGCGCCTTTGCCGCCGGCACCCATTGTGAAGACTCCTCCAAGGACGGTCTCTCCGGGGCGGGGGAGTTCCTTGGTTTTTACTGTCATGTCAGTGTTGCTGCTGCCAATGACAAGGATACCTTTCTTACTCATATGATGTGTTATTAATTGTGCAATTTTGCGCAAACGATTGCGCTCCATATGTGACAAATATAAGAAAAAATATTTTATTATCACACAATTTGTTTTGAAATTTTCTGCAAATCGCTACCTTTGTAGCACAATCGTTTTCGCATATGCTTGAAAAAAACAATCTTGCAGCCATTTCAGAGCGTACCGGTTATTCTGTATCAACAGTTTCCCGCGTTCTGTCCGGAAAGGCGGAGAAATACCGTATAAGCCAGTCTGCAGTGGAAAGAGTCACCAAGGAAGCCCGCCGCTGCGGCTACAGGCCCAACCTGGTTGCGCAAAGTTTGCGCACACGCCAGTCGCAGACCGTCGGGCTGGTTGTACCGGGTATTGACAACCCCTTTTTCGCCACCCTTGCAAGCATAATTATCTCCCAGCTGGATGCCCGCGGATACCATACGCTCCTGGCTGACTCCCGGGAGTCGGAGCAGGAAGAGCGGCAGGCTCTGGAGATGTTCCATGACAGGGGAGTGGACGGCATCCTTGCCGTGCCGGTGGCATCGTCCCCGGAGTTTCACGAGGAGGTGGGCGCAAGCGTTCCGCTGGTCCTCATAGACCGTTATTTCGAAAAGACTTCACTCTCATATGTATGCACGGACAATTACGCAGGCGCGTACATGGCGGCACAGTATCTTGTAGATAAAGGATACAAGCGGATCCTGGCCATCCAGGGCGTTCCGGCTTCCATGCCAAACCGAGAGCGTGTGAGGGGCTTCCTGGATGCAATTAAAGGGCATGGCATCCAGAGCAAAGTGGTTGGAGATGCTTTCTCTGTAGAAAACGGCAGCCGCGAGACATTGGCCGCCTTTGCAGGCAACCCAAAGGCCTATGACGCCATTTTCGCCTTCAGTGCCACTATTCTGCTGGGTACAATATCGGCATTAAGAAAACTTGGCATTACGGAAGGAAAAGACATTGGCGTGATATCCTACGACAACAACGGTTTCCTTGACTTCATGAACCCGCCCGTAACGCGCGTGGAACAGCCGCTCCAGGAAGCCGGCGAGATTGCCGTGGAAACCCTCTTCACCCTCATGGAAGCCCACCGCTCCGGTCTCCCTGCCCCCACCCCTGTCCAGCAGCTGGTCCGTCCATCCCTGATTATCCGCGAAAGCTGCTAGCCATAAAAAACCGGCCCGGGAATTCCCCGAGCCGGCTAATCAGATTGCGATGAAGATTACTTGTCTCCGCCGGGTTTACGTGCAGAGTACATAATCTTAAGGGCTGAGCAGCGGCGCAGCTCTTGTTTTACATCGGAAACGATACCCATGCGGACATCCTGGTCAACGCGGAGGTTGACGGTCATGAGGGACCTTTCGGCCTCACTCATGGCGTCACGTTCTGCGGCGATGAAGTCGCGGATGTCGGCTATGCTCTTGAAAGAGTCGTTGAGCTGGATACGGGCGTCCGTACCGTACAGAGCCTGGTACTGACGCATAGGAGCACCGATGTTGATGTTGGCGCTCAGGTCCTTTCTCTCCAGTTTGGCAACCTCGGATGCTTCGGGAACCTTGACGAGAACCTTGTTCTCAGTTTCCCTCATCTGGGTGGTAACCATGAAGAAGAAAAGGAGCATGAACACGATATCGGAAAGGGAGTTGGACGATGCCTGAGGGACTTCCTTCTTATTGCTGGAACTTCCGAATTTTGACATAATCTGTTTCCTCCTTATTTCTTTTTACCGGTGTCCTTAGGCTCTGCCTCGGAGATGTTCTGGGGCACGGCCTTCTTAACGATGTCCTGCTGCTCCTCCGTGAGGCGTGAGAACTTCTTGCCGAAGTTTACGCGGGAGAAGTCGTCGCGGAGTTCATTCACGGCTTTTACGAGCTCGTTCTGCACTGCGAGATATGCCTGGTAAGAGGTACCGCGGTCATTCTGCAGGGAGATGACGCCCTTTGAAACCATGTAGGTTTTGCCCTCAATTTCCTTGGGCTCCTTTTCCGGGAGGTTGGGGGAATTGGTGGGGTTGGTAAGGAACTCCTTGATCTTGTCTTTCAAGAGAGAGATGTCCATGGCCTCGCTACCGGCAAACAGCTTATCGGCAGAGTTGATTCTGACGATGATGATGTTTCGGCGGTTGACCTGCTGATCCTGGGCCTGTTCTTTGTCCGGGATAGGAGGAAGACGACGCTGCAGACCTGTCTGGTCTCCCATGGTTGTGGTCATGAGGAAGTAGCAGAGCAGGAGGAAAGCGATGTCCGCCGTAGAACCGATTGCTTCAAATTTTCTTCTAGCCATGGTCTGATTTACTTTTTATTGCGGATAGCCATGAGAACTTCACCTGCGATGATGGACAGGATTGCTGCGCCACCGACGATGTAGGCGAGGTTCAGGATGGTATCGGTCATCTTGAGTTCAGTAGGAGTTGTTGGCTTTGAGCAGTTGATTGCAGGAGCGCCGGAGGCAAGCAGGTAGCAAACCCCGAACAGTACGGCTGCAGCGACTACTGCGATTCCGATCTTGATGAGCCCCTTGGGATTGGTGGTGGCCGTGATGTACAGGCCAACGCAAATCACGGAGGCAAGGGCGATTCCAAGAACTATATATGCCCAGTAGAGCAGCGGAGCTACGGTGCCGTTGTCCGGTGAACCTGACTCCGGATAGCCCTTGATCATACCCCAAAGCAGAACCCCAACGCTCAGAACTATCAGAACCACAAGCAGGATCTTGACTATTTTAGCGTATTTCTGGTTTTCCATTTTATCTGGAATTAAAGGGGTTGATTACTTCTTGTTGTATTTTACCATGGTGTCGACGAAGCGGATGCTGCTGTCTTCCATATCGATGGAAAGGGCGTCGATCTTGGCGATGATGTAGTTGTAGAAGATCTGGAGAATCATAGCGACGATGAGACCGCCCACGGTGGTGATAAGGGCGACCTTCATACCGCCTGCAACAACGTTAGGGGAAATGTCACCGGCTGCCTGGATAGCATCGAATGCCTGGATCATACCGATAACGGTACCAAGGAATCCCAGTGAAGGGGCGATGGAGATGAAAAGGCCGATCCATGAGAGGCCGTTTTCCATCTGGCTCATCTGGACGCCGCCGTAGGAAACGATGGTCTTCTCTACAACGTCGATGCCCTGGTCTGCACGGAGCAGGCCCTGATAGAAGATGCTGGCGACGGGACCGCGGGTGTTGCGGCAAACCTCTTTTGCTTTCTCTATGCCACCTTCTTCGAGAGCAGCTTCAACTGCGTCGAGGAGCTTGGTGGTGTTGGTCTTGGAGAGTGCCAGATAGAGAATACGCTCGATAGCAAGTGCCATACCGAGGATGAGGCAGATGATGATGAGGGACATGAAGCCTGCGCCACCTTCGATGAACTTGGTCTTAAGAGCCTGGTGCAGAGGAACTTCCTCACCGGAGCCGGCGAAAAGGTCCACAACGGGCTCTGCGTCGTCCTCAGCTACCTGCTCGGTTGCTGCGGGAGCTGCGTTCTCTTCCTGAGCGGAAGCGATGTTGGCAGTGAAGACCATAAGGCTGGCGACTGCCAAAAACATGAAGAGCTTTTTCATAATTCTTTTTTGAGTTGTTAGTTATAAATTGATTAGTTTATCCTGTTACTCGTTTGGTCGTGCAATTTAGCAAATAATTTTCTAAATGCCAAAGATTATTGTGTTATTTCTCCGCAAAGATTCTTCTCCAGCATGGTTTTCACCCAGCTGTTGTCGTCGCTCTTGCCCATGAGGGAAAACAGCTTGCCAAGGGCCGCTTCCGTGGTGATGTCATAACCGGATACCAGACCGGACAGCTTGAGCGTGCGGCCGGTGGCATAGAGATCCATGTTCACGGTTCCCGACTTGCACTGGGTAACGTTCACCAGAATCTTGCCCATCTCGCCGGCTTCCCTGATGATATCAAGGAACCATGGCTTTGAGAGGGCGTTTCCGGAGCCGTATGTTTCCACGATGACCGCCCTTGTCTCAGGGCCGCAGAGGACGGAGCGCATCACCTGCGGGGTCATTCCAGGGTGCACCTTGAGGATGGAGACCCTGGTATCCAGCTTGGTCTGGACCTTGAGGGGCTTTCCCCAGACGGAGGGCCTGCGGATAATGTCCGTGTTGTACCGGATGTTGATTCCGGCCTCTGCCAGAGGAGGAAGGTCAGGCGATGCAAAGGCGTTGAAGGCCTCCGCGCTGTACTTCGTGGCCCGGTTTCCCCTAAGCAGCTTGGCATCGAAGAAAATGGTCACCTCCGGCACCATGGGATGGGAATCGGCCCCTTTTGCCGATGCAATCTCCACCGCCGAAATCAGGTTCTCCTTACCGTCCGTGCGGGGTACGCCAATGGGCAGCTGGCTTCCCGTGAACACCACCGGCTTCTCCAGGTCCTTGAGCATGAACGACAGGGCTGATGCGCTGTACGCCATGGTGTCCGTCCCGTGCAGGACCACGAAACCATCGTACAGGTCATACTTCTCCCTGATTATTTCCCCAAGTTTCACCCACATGGAAGGCTCCACGTCGGAGGAATCTATGAGCGGGTCGAAGGTATAGGAATCCATCCGGACGCCGAATTTTGACAGTTCCGGCACCTCTCCGGCAATCTGCGAAAAGTCAAACGGTTTCAGCGCCCCGTCCACCGGATCCTGCTTCATACCAATGGTACCGCCGGTGTAAATAATCAATATTGATGCACTCATATCCTGAACAGTCTTTTGGCATTCTCAGTAGTCACTTCTTCAATGACTTCAAGGGCGACACCCTTGACCTCCGCCACTTTCTCAGCAATTATGGGCAGATACGCGCTCTCGTTCCTCTGTCCCCTGAACTTGCCGGGGGCAAGGTACGGAGCGTCCGTCTCCAGGAGTATGTGCTCCATGGGAATCCTTGCCACGGTGTCCGGAAGGCTGGCTTTCTTGAAGGTAATCACTCCGCCTATTCCCACGGAAAAGTCTCCGTACTGATTGGCACGCTGATACACTTCGTAGCTGCCGCTGAAACAGTGAAGGTCTCCCCTCAGATGCAGGTGCCGGCAGTCTTCCAGCACCTCGAAAAAGTCCTCCCACGCATCCCTGAGGTGTATATTCACCGGAAGGTCCATCTTGGCCGCCAGCTCAAACTGCAGCCTCAGCGCCTCCTTCTGCTCCTTCGCCCACTCCTTCCCCTCATGGTAGTCCAGCCCGATTTCCCCAATCGCCACAATCCTTGAAGATTCCGCCAGCCGGAACACCTCCTCCAACTCCTCCTTCCAGTTCTCCGCCACGGATCCGGGATACAGCCCCAGCATATTGTAAATGGCACCGGGAAACTTCCGGGAGATTTCCCACATGGAGGGGCGCTCGCGGGAGTCGATATCGGCCTGGATCATTATGCCCACGCCGGCATCCAGGGCGCGCCGGACGGCCGGTTCCGCGTCAGGCAGGAGCCACGGGTCATAGAAATGCGTATGCGTGTCCACGAACATATAGGCAAAGATACGGCTTTTTTTATTATATTTGTAACCATGAAACGCCATCTGACACTATTACTTCTTTTCGCCGCCATCCTTTGCAATGCTCAGAGCAGGGCGGACATGTTTTCATTCAAAGTTATGTACCCCCAGGGGACGGTAACCCAGGGAGATTACATCAATGTGACTTACTTCCTGGAAGCACTGAACTACTCCGTCAAAGACGTTGAGGAGGTCCCTGGTCTCAAGATTGAATCCATAAACAGGACAAAGAGAGTCCTTGAAAACGGATTTGACCTGGTTACCACCCAGTGCCTTTACACTGTCATCTCATCTGGAGAGATTACGCTGCCGCGCCTGGAGGCGGAGGTCAATGGGAAGCCGGTGGGGGGAGATCCCATCGTCCTCAATGTCCTGCCGCATCCCAAATACGGTTATGAATGGGTGAAGGCCAAGGAGTTCCTGATTTCGAAGGGTGTCAGTCCGGATAACCTCATCATGAGGTATACCTCTGACGCCTTGGCGGCTTTCTCGGACAATACCGCAAAGGCCTTCGCCGTGGTTGTACGCAAGGCTTTTGAACCATATATAGAGAATCCGGTGCTGGCTTACGGTATCGGGAATTCCATGTGGGACGGTACCAGCGCAAGCGAAAACTCCGTATACCATATCCTGAGCCAGTATAACAAGCAGCTTCAGTATCTGCGTCAGAAGGGAGAACTCTATCGTTCCATACCTCAGTCGCTGTATATGGAAAAGCCCACAGGCGTAAAGCCGCTTCTGGGAGAGATAAAATACGGCCAGACAGGCCCTTACAATGCTTTCTTCCCCAAGGAGAAGTTCAAGGATAAGGATTCTACCTGCCTTGTTGGCTGCGGCCCGGTGGCCCTTGCGGAACTGCTCGCATATCACAAGTATCCTGAGAAACCCGTTGGTAAGGGTACTCTCAAGCTTTCCAGCGGAAAGGAGATGGAGGTTCCCATGAAAGACGCCCCGTTCTCATGGGACGGTTCAAAGAAAGCCATGGCGGCCCTGATGCTGTGCTCCGCCGCTTCCGTGAGTGCGGAGATTGCGCCGGACGGAACGGCATCGTCCCTTATAGACTTCAAGCCCGCGCTCATGAACAACTGGGGTTACAGTCCCAAGTGTACATATGTGTACAGCCTTCCTGAAAATACCATGCTCAAGATGGTGTACGCAGATCTCAACAAGGATTTGCCGGTCATTGTGGCTGACGCAGCGCACATATTTGTCATAGACGGGTACGACCAGGATTTCCTCCATCTGAACCTTGGCTGGGGCGGTTACTGCAACGGCTATTACAGGGCGATGGTCATAGACTCGGACAAGAGCCGCCAGCTGCCGTTTGACGAACTCCTATCCGGTATCCAGCCCAATAAACAGGCGGAAGAATATGCCGTGAGCGTCAAGCTCAGCAAGCCCGCCACGTTTGAGAAAGAACTTTCCAAGGTCCTTTCGAAGGACGGTCGCAAGAAGGAGGAGATCACAAGCCTCAAACTGTCCGGAAAGATAAACGGCTGGGACATTGCCATAGTCCGTCAGATGGCCGGCGCAATGGTGGACGGAAAGTATGACGAGGGCCACGGGGTCCTCATGGAACTGGACCTCTCTGACGCCACTTTTACCCACGGCGGCTGCTACGTCACCCGCAGCGCAAGCAAGATGACCTTCTCCGGCTCGCTGAACGGAACGCCTTACCACTATGACATGTCCAAGATAACATCGTCCCAGTGGATGGAAATGCAGTCCATGGGCCTCTCTCAGGGCCCCACCTGGCTCATCCAGCCCGCTTCCACCGGCGGATTCAAGGTGTCCTGGTATGAGGAGAACGACACCATAGGCCCTTACATGTTCTCGGACTGCCAGAATCTGAGGAACGTGATTCTTCCCAAGAACATCAAGGAAGTTGCAGGCAATGCCTTCTCCGGCTGCCGCGCGCTTCAGTCCGTAAGCGGCCTGCCCAGGAACGTGGCCCCGGACGCATTCGAGAATTCAAGCCTTAAGGGAAAGCTTTAGAGTTGCTTCCTTCTGCTGAACACCGGCCAGCGACTGTCTTCACCGTAGTCCTGGCCGGTGTTTTCCAATATGGCCATGTCTTCAGGTGAAATAGTGAAGCCAAGCTGGGCGTTGGAGCGGATGTGCTCCGGGTTGGAGGACTTGGGAAGTGATACGGTTCCGAGCTGCAGTGTGTACTGTATGCAGAGCTGGGGGATGGTAGCGCCGTATTTTGCAGCCATGGTGGCAAGGTCCTCGTTCTTAAGGGCTGCGCCGTGGGCTATGGGGGAATAGGCCTCCACGATGATATCGTTCTGCTTGCAGAATGCCACAAGCGACGACGGAGTCTCTCCTATGTGAAGGAGGATCTGGTTCACCATGGGCTTAATGCGGCAGTCTTCCAGGATGTTCAGAAGGTCGTCGATGAGGAAGTTGGATACGCCGATTGACTTGACTTTGCCGGCCATATAGGCATCTTCCAGAGCCTTCCAGACCTCTTTGTTCTCCTGGAAGTAGCGCTTCTTTCCGCGGAACTCCGCCCAGGGCTGAGGGCAGTGGATGATAATGAGGTCCGCCGGGCCGCAGTCCAGTTTACGGAGGGACTCGTCAATGGAGTCCGCGGCTTCTTGGTAAGTTTTTCTCTCTGCGGCGACTTTGGTGGTGAGGAAGATCTGGTTGCGGGGGATGCCGCTCTTTTTGATGCCTTCTCCAACCCCGCGCTCGTTGCCATATGCCTGCGCGGTGTCGATGTGCTTGTAGCCGGCTTCCAAGGCGCTGCAGACTGCTGCCGCGGCCTTATCGTCCGGAATGAGCCATGTTCCAAGGCCGATTTTGGGGATGGCCAGTCCGTTGGGGAGGGTGTAAGTTTCGTTCAGTATCATGGTTCTTTGTGTTGGTTGATCTTCCATCCTATCAGGGCCACCAGGAAAGACATCAGGGGCGAGATGATGTTGAAAAAGCAGAAAGGAGCATAGGCCAGGGTGGGGACGGACAGGATTGTGGCCTGGGTCATTCCGCAGCTGGACCAGGGGAAAAGGGGAGAGGTCACGGTGGCGGAGTCCTCCACGCTGCGGCTCATGAGCCGTCTTTCATAGCCTTCCCTGTCGAAGGATTCCCGGTATATATTCGAGGTAAGGATAATGGACAGGTATTGGTCCGATACTATCCCGTTCAGGGCCGTTCCAGTCACTACCGTGGAACCCACCAGGCCGGCGCGGGTGCGCATGAGAGGAGCCAGGATGCGGGCAAGGTCATCGATCATGCCGCTTGAACGCATGCATGCCCCAAAGCACATGGCACAGAGGATAAGGAATACAGTGTTCAACATTCCAAGCATGCCGCGGGTGGTGACAAGCTGGTCCACCACCTCGTTGCCGGTATTGATGGATACTGTGTCATAAATCATCCTCACAACGCCAGTGAAGTTGATTCTTGCGGCGGAACCGGATGTTGCTGCTTCTCCTATCTGACGGACCACCTCCGGCTGGAAAAAGATGGCGGCCGCCGCTGCGACCAGCGTTGATATTGCCAGGACGATGATGGCAGGCTTCTTCCTTATGATAAGCCAGATTGTGATAGCCGGCACCACCAGGAGCCATGGCGTTATGTGGAAATGCGACGACAGCACTTCAGTGTACATACCCATCTGCGCCTCTCCCGTTCCGCCGCCGGTGAATCCAAGAACGGTGAAGATAATCAGCGTAATAATCATGGACGGGACCGTGGTGAGATACATGTAATGGATATGTTCGAACAGGTCCACCTTGTTCACGGACGATGCCAGAATGGTGGTGTCCGACAGGGGAGACACTTTATCTCCGAAATAGGCGCCTGATATGATTGCGCCGGCGGTCATGGCATCTGAGAAACCTTCTGCGCGGCCTATTCCCAGAAGCGCGACGCCCACCGTCGCTATGGTGGTCCAGGACGATCCGGTAAGCACCGACACCAGCGCGCACAGGATGCAGGCGGTGAGAAGGAATACCTTGGGGCTGATTATCTTAACGCCGTAGCAAATGAACGCCGGAACCACTCCGCTCATAGTCCAGGTGCCGGAAATAGCACCGATGAGAAGGAGTATAACTATTGCCGGAGCTACGTCGCCTATGTGTGCTATCACGGCCTTTTCAAACTCTTTCCAAGGAGTCTTGTAAAGCCACATGGAAAGCCATATGCAGACTCCCGCCCCGGCCAGCAGCGCCACCTGTGACGCCCCAAGTATGGAGTCCGCCCCAAATATTGAAATATCCAGCGCCAGCAGCGCCACAAGCACCGCCAGCGGCACCAGTGCCAGGATAGTCCTATGTCCGGGTTTAATAATCATAATGGTTTACTCCACAAATGTAATCAAAAAACTTGATACTTACCATTTTGCGGAGGGGGAGCAGCGCTGGAGAAGGTCGGTGGAGATGAAACCGTCGGCTTCAAGGATGCCGGCGCATTCCAGTACGGTGGCGTAGGGAAGGGATGTAAGGGCCGATATCTCCGCGAAACCCACCCCGGGATTGTCAAACACGCAAAGGCCCACGGTCTCCATGGCGGTGCGGTTGTAACGGGCGTTGATAGCGTGGCTGAAGGCGGTCCGGCGGTCTGCCTTTCGGCGTGAGCGGGGCATGAGGCCAAGTTTCTCCACCAGTTCTTCCGGGGACGTCACAATCTCTGCCATATGGGCGCCAATGAGGGAATTACAGCCCGATGAGCGGACGTCGTCAAGGCGTCCGGGGACTGCAAAAACGTCTCGGTTGTAGTCACAGGCGTAGCGTGCCGTCATGAGCGAGCCGCCCTTTTTCCGGGACTCGATTACGGTCACGGACGATGCCAGCCCGGCAATAATCCTGTTGCGCCGCACGAAGTTGAACGCCACGGGTTCAGTCTTCAGCGGATAGTCTGTCACCAGCGCGCATCCGGGCGTGGCTACAATCCTGGACGCCAGTTCCCGGTGCTGTGCCGGATACACAGCCTCTATCCCGGTAGCCATTACTCCAATAGTGGGTAAACCGTGCTCCAGGGCAGCTGAGTGAGCTATCCCGTCCACGCCGAAGGCAAGGCCGCTGACGATACACGGCTTCACGGTGGCCTCAGCCATTGCGGAGACAATCTTTTTGCACCACACGCTTCCGTACGGACTCACGTCACGTGTGCCAACAATGCCCACCATAGGCCTGAGGGAAAAGATTTCAGCGGGGGAGGAGGAGCCGCGAAGGTAAAGGCCCAGCGGCGGGTCTTCGCATTCGGAGAGCGGGACGGGGTAGTCATCGTCCCCTAAATGGATGAACCTGCAGCCAAGCCGGTCAACGGATTCCAATTCGCGAGAGGCCCAGTCAAGGGAGGCTTGGCAGAGCTGGTCCTCAAGGTCCGGATGGCCGGGCACGTGGGGAGAGCAGCGGAACAGTTCCGAGGCGCTGCCGTAAGTATTCAAAAGATTGAGTGCAATGGAAGGATTATAACCGAAAATCCTGTTCAGGGCGCACCAGGCTACAACTTCTTCGTTCATGGCTTTTTTGCCACGAATATATAAGCAAAAAAAAGATACCACAAAAATTGAAGAGCAATTTGTGTGGTATCACATTGTTTTTTGCGTCTTTTTTAATAAGACCCCTATACTATGAGAAGGGCGTCTCCGTAAGGTCCGAAGTTGTATCCGTTCTCAAGTGCGGCTTCGTAGGCGGCCATCACTTTCTTGTATCCGCCGAACGCAGCCACGCTCATGAGCATGGTGCTCTGCGGAAGATGGAAATTGGACACTATTGCATCCGGAACTGAATACTGGTACGGAGGGAAGATGAACTTGTTGGTCCATCCGTCGAAGGCGTTCACCTCATGGGTGGTGGTGACATAGGTCTCCAGACCCCTCATCACGGTAGCACCGATGGCGACGACCTTCTTTCCGCTGCGCTTTGCCTTGTTGATGCGCTCTGCGGCGGCCTCGGAAATGATGAGCCTTTCCGAATCCATCCTGTGCTTGGAAAGATCTTCTACATCCACTGTGCGGAAATGGCCTATTCCCATATGGACGGTAATGAAGGTCTTGTCAATGTCCTTCAGGATCATGCGGTTGAAGAGCTCGCGGCTGAAGTGCAGACCTGCGGCGGGAGCGCTCACGGCGCCCTCTTCGCTTGCAAAGATGGTCTGGTAGTTCTCCACGTCTTCCTCCGTTGTCTTTTCTTTCACGAACTCCGGAACGTAGGGCTCACCAAGGGCAAAGAGAGCTTCCTTGAAGTCCTCGTATGGGCCGTCGAAGAGGAAACGCAGGGTGCGTCCGCGGGAGGTTGTATTGTCGATGACCTCAGCCACCAGGGACTCGTCCTCGCCGAAGTACAGTTTGTTGCCGATCCTTATCTTCCTGGCGGGATCCACAATGACGTCCCAGAGGCGCTGCTCGCGGTTGAGTTCGCGGAGCAGGAGGACCATGATATCGGCCCCGGTCTTTTCCTTCTTGCCGTACAGGCGGGCGGGGAAGACCTTGGTGTCGTTGAGGACGAATACGTCGCCCTTGCCAAAATAGTCGATGATATTCTTGAAGAGGCGGTGCTCTATTTCACCGCTGTCCTTGTGAAGGACCATCAGGCGCGCCTCGTCCCTCCAACGGGGAGGGTTCTGGGCTATGCGCTCCTGCGGGAGGTCAAAGTTGAATTGTGAGAGTTTCATTTGCAATATCCTCCCCCAAAGGGGATACTCTTATAATACGAACGAAAACGCAAAAAAGTTTCACGCCTTTTTGCCGGAACCGAAAATACGGTTTGCCAAAGGCCCCGTTACCTTCATACAAAGCCCCGTCAGAATGGCCTGTATGACGGTTCCTTCACGTATTACTACGGTTTCTCCGTTACCTGTGAAAAGCCCGAAAAACACCAGTGCCAGAACCACGGTAATGGCAACCAGGGTGACGTCCATGATAACCTTTATGGTACTGAACTTGGCTCCGGTGCGCTGCATGATTACGTTCAGCGTGCTGTCGGCCGGGAGCATCCAGCCCTGGCCTACGATTTCCAGGTCAATGCCAACTGCCGTGAGTATCACGGCGCCAAGGCACAGCAGAATCCGGATCACATAATTTGTGGCGGGAGCCTCAAGCGCGTCAAAAAGCCACACGGCTCCGTCCACCAGATAGCCGAATATAAATATAGGTACAATCTGCAAGAGCATTTCCCACTTGAAGTTCTTCCCCAGTATGATCATCTGCAGTAGCACGAAGAGCAGGTTGAACAATATGGTGAAAGTGCCTATGGAAAGCTCTGTAAACTTCAGGCTAAGTATTGTGGGAATGCAGGAAAGGGGAGCGATTCCAAGATTGGATTTGATGGAAACGCCTACGCCCAGGGCCACTACGATGAGTCCCAGGGTGGATATTCCGTATCTCCTTAAAACGTCTTTCATATGTTCATTCTTATGCGGTTGGCTTTAGGATAGAGGTTGTTGCATCGGGAGCCGATGTTCTTCGCCGGCCCCAGCGCCTGTCCCTTGTAAGTGATGGTTATCATGCCAAGAGGAGTGCCTTCAGGCAGCTTCAGGGCATCCCCGTGAAGGTAGTGGAGTGCGGTCTGAAGGTCTATATCGACCTCCGGAAAAACCTCCGTGGCGGCAGCAGGCCTCTCTGCGCGGAACAGCATGAATGGATCTGCCATTCGGGAGGGAACGTACGCCCCGTTTTTCTTCAGAACCGCCACATACTGGCCTTCCCCGGGAACCAGGCCCGGAAGCATGGCGTAGCCTGCTCCAAGATGCACAGCAGGCGCCATAGCCCCAAGGCCCACTACGGAAGATCCCAGTTCAGATGCTATCCAGGCCACGGTATCCTCGTTTTCCAGATGATTGAAGGTGCAGGTGGAGTAGACCAGAATTCCGCCTTCCTTGAGGGTGGGCCAGACAGAGGCCAGTATCCTGCGGGAACGGGCGGCGCAGAACGCGGGGAGCTCCGGGGTCCAGTCCTTCACGGCCTCCGGGTCCTTACGGAACATGCCTTCGCCGGAGCAGGGGACATCGGCAAGGATAATGTCGAAAAGGGGAGCGTTTCCAAAGGCCGATGGGTCGCGGCTGACGGTGCCTACACGGTCATCGGCCCAAAGGCGGACGTTGTCGCGGAGAATGGGGTAGCGGGTGCGCATGACCTCGTTGGCAAGGAGGGTGAACCTGTCCCCGAACCTTTCCCTCAATGACGATGAGAGATCTGTCGTCTTCCCTCCCGGCGCTGCGCAAAGGTCCAGTACCTGAACACACGGGCCGAACCCGTCCAGCACCTTCCGGAAAACGTGCCCCACCATCATGGCGGAACTTTCCTGCACATAGTAGCACCCGGCATGGAAAAGCGGGTCCAGCGTGAATACGGGACGATTTTTAAGCGTATATCCGTACGGGCTCCAGGGAATTGGCTCCGCCTCCGGGAAAGGGCATTCCTTCAGTTTGGAAGGATTCAGCCTTATGGAAACGGAAGGCTCCGTTTCCAGGGCCTTCAGCACCGTTTCCGCATGTTTGCCGACGGATTCTTCAAGCAGGGATATGAACTCCGGCCTAAACATCCTTGGGCCATGCGCTGTTGATGTCAAAGCCCGGAGGGAACTTCCCTTCCGATGCGTCCACAAGCCCGTCCACAATCTTGTCCAGCGCCTCCTTAATCTTTCCGGAGAGCATCATCTTCATCATGAGGTTGAGGTCCGCCTCAGCCTTGATCCAGAAGTCCGTCTTGTAAGGGTCGATGACCGCCGGGTCGAAATGAATTTCTATGTGGAAAGCAAACGGAGCGCCGAAGTCCACCAGCTCTATCATGGAATAGGGTACCCTGTTGTGCACCTTTACGCCAATGTTGAAGCCTTGAACCGTGGCGGTGAGGGTGTCATAATCGGCGGTAATCATGGACTTCTTGTCTTCCGGAAGCATGGTCTGGAAGTTACGGAGGTCCACCATGGACATATAGAGTTCGTGCGGCTGGCGGGAAACGGTCCCGTGCTTGGACGTAATTTCGGTCATAATTCTTATATTTGTAACCGCAAATATAGCAAAATATGCACAAAATCTACTTCGAGAACCGCTGCATCATTATCTGCCCTCCGGAGGACGAATCCCTCTCTGACGCCAACTCCGTGGAATTCCACGTGGGAGAGGTTCTGGACATCCATGACCTTGTCCGCATGTTCGAGGTCCAGGATACCCTGTCAAAGATTTACATCCCCTCTGACGATGTTGAGAAGACCTACCGCAGGGTGTGTGCAGAGTTCAAGGAAGTGACCGCCGCCGGCGGGCTTGTCTCCAACCGCCGCGGAGACTATCTCCTGATCTCCAGAAACGGCCTCTGGGACCTCCCAAAAGGCCATCAGGAAGAAGGCGAAGACATAGAAATCTGTGCAATCCGCGAGGTCCAGGAAGAAACCGGTGTGGACCAGCTTGAGCTCCGCCGCCTCATCTGCATCACGGACCACGTCTACTACCGCAACGACACCTGGCACCTCAAGCACACCTGGTGGTACGACATGCTCTACACAGACCCCACCAACCTCACCCCCCAGCGCGAAGAAGACATCACCAAAGCCGCCTGGGTCGCAAAATCCTCCCTCCCCCCGTTCCTAAAGAACACCTATCCCTCAATAGTGGAGGTCTTCCGCGAGGCAAGGATTTAGTCTTGATGTTCCTTCTTGTACAGTTCCCAACTGTTGAAAAGGTTTTGCCAGATGGCGTAGAGGCCGCCGGCGACGGAGGTGATGGGGGTGAGGTAGGAGTAGCCAAGCCAGATCATGAGGCCGGTGTTCTTCTGGCCGAGGGCCTGGCCGGGAGTTACGGGGTCGTCCTTACGTAAATGCCTTCCAACAAAGAATTGAAGGAAGCAGGCCAGCATGGAGACTGCTACCACAAGGACGATGGCCCAGGCTCCAAGGCCGCTCAGGACCAGTGCCCGGGTTGCGAGGATCATGGCCAGGGTGAGGCTCACACCCCAGATATAGAATGCATTTGGAGCCCATCGCATGAGGGTGCGCTGGAGCTTTTTGGTTGTGTAACGGATAATCCACGCTGCGATGGAAGGGAGCAGAAGAAGCGGGAAAACCCTCATCGCAATGTGACCCACATAAGCCCAGAACCCCATTTCTGCCGACGGGCACACAAGCGGAATAACCAGCGGGATGAGGAGGGTTGCGGCTAAGTTTGTCATCACAAGATACGTGACCGTGGTGGCAATGTTGCCGCCAAGACGGTCAGTAATGACCCCGGCGGCGGATGCCGTGGGGCAGATGAGGCAAAGCATGGCACACTCAAACGGGATTCTAACCAGGCTGCTGCCGGCAAGGGCCACGCCTGCGGCGCAGGCGCCGAAGCCCAGCACCTGGAACGCCAGGGCTGCCCAGTGCCACCTGACCGGCCTGAGGTCATGCGGTGAGACCTTTACGAACTGGAAGAAAAGCAGGAACGCAATTCCAAGCCGCTGGCCAAATGATGCAATGGCATGGCACGCGGGGCCGATTGGCTTCAAGGCCGGCGTGAAATGATATATGAGATAGGAACTTATGCCAAGGACAAGCGCCCCCGGAAGCATCCAATCCCTTACTGTCTGAGAAATCTTACCCATACCGTTTGGCAAATATCCACATTATTGCGTAAATTTGCAAGATGCGTCAGGCAATTATCAAACCTTATTATAAAATGAAAAAAACAATCGCAATCCTTATGTCACTGCTTACATTTGCAGCTTGCGGCCCCAAGGGCGCTCCCGCCCTTGATCTTACGGACCTTGACACTTCCGTGAGCCCCAAGGAAGACTTTTACCAGTATTCAACCGGCGGCTGGCAGCAGAAGAACCCGCTCCGCCCTGAATTTTCCCGTTACGGCAGCTTCGATGCCCTCCGCGAGCAGGCTCAGGAGAACCTGAACGCCCTGTTCGAGAGCATGGCAACCCTTGAGGCAGAACGCGGAACCGTAGACCAGAAGATATCGGACCTCTATAAGATGGCCCTTGATTCCACAACCCGCAACGCCCTTGGCGCAGAGCCCATCCAGCCTTATATCGCAGAGATTGAAGCCATTCAGACCAAGGACGACCTTGCAAAACTCCTTGGCAAGATGATGCTGGTCGGCGAAGGCGGCTTCTACGGCGCAGGCGTGGAGGCAGACCTCACCAATTCGGACATGCAGGTCTTATACATGGGCCAGGGAGGCCTTGGCATGGGAGACCGTGACTACTACCTCCTTGACAAGAACGCGGAGCTCCGCGAAGGTTACCGCAACTTCCTCACCAAGGTCCTTGACATGGCCGGCGTGAACAACCCTCAGACTGTCTCTGACATGGATATGGACCTTGAAACCGCAATGGCAAAGGTCGCATGGACCCGTGAGCAGAACCGCAATATGGCGGCTATCTACAACCCCATGTCCACAGACCAGATTAACAAGCGCTGGCCTGAGCTCCGCTTCGGCCTGGTCTGCAAGGAAGCAGGCGTAGAGCCTCAGGAAAAGATAATCGTCCAGCAGCCTTCTTACTTCGACGGCCTCAACGCCATCTTCAAGAAGACCCCTGTGGAGGTCCTCAAGGCATACCTCCTGGCCCAGTTCGTAAGCGGCCAGTGCGGCGCCCTCAGTGACGATTTCTACACCGCCAGCTGGGAGTTCTTCTCCCATCAGATGGCCGGTGCACAGGAGCAGCAGCCCCGCTGGAAGCGTGCTATGGCAGTTCCTAACGGCATCCTCGGAGAGGCCGTTGGTGAGATGTACGTCTCCCGCTACTTCCCTGAGAGCTCCAAGCAGAAGATGGTGGCCCTTGTGGAGAACCTCCGCACCGCCCTTGGCCAGCACATCGAAACCCTGGAATGGATGGGTGATGAGACCAAGGCAAAGGCCCAGGAAAAGCTTGCCGCCTTCACCGTGAAGATTGGTTATCCGGACAAGTGGAAGGACTACAGCACCCTTGACATCGACCCGGAGAGCACCTACTATGAGAACCTCCGCAATGCCAGTGCCTGGTACGTCCAGGACAACCTTTCCAAGCTTGGAAAGCCCACTGACAAGACCGAATGGGGCATGACTCCTCAGACCGTGAACGCCTACTACAACCCCACCACCAACGAGATCTGCTTCCCTGCCGCAATCCTGCAGAAGCCCTTCTTCGATCCCAATGCTGACGATCCGGTGAACTACGGCGGTATCGGTGTGGTCATCGGCCACGAAATGTCCCACGGCTTTGACGACCAGGGTTCCATGTTCGATGCCAACGGCAACATGGTGAACTGGTGGACCGCAGAGGACAAGGCCAAGTTCGATGCCCTGGGCGACAAACTCGTAGCCCAGTTCGATGAGGTGGAAATCCTCCCCGGCGTAAAGGCTAACGGCCGATACACCCTTGGAGAGAACATCGGCGACCACGGCGGTCTTTCCATCGCCTTCACCGCTATGGAGAACGCAGTTGGTGACACCAAGGATCCCATGATCGACGGCTTCACCCGCGCCCAGCGCTTCTACCTCAGTTACGGCGCCATCTGGGCCCAGAACATCACTGACCAGGAGAAGGAACGCCTCACCAACCTGGACGTCCACTCCCTGGCAGTCAACCGCGTAAACGTCTCCGTACGTAACTTCCAGACCTTCTTCGATGCCTGGGACATCCATGAAGGTGACGCAATGTTCCGTCCTGAAGAAGAGCGCGTACACATTTGGTAGCGGAGCGGTTCATATCGCGTAAGCTTAGATTCAAAGGAAACGTGGCGGCTGTTGCAATAGCCGTCAGTTTCCTTGTGATTATCGTCGCTGTGGCCGTCAGTTCCGGATTCCGTCATGAGATTCGTGACGGGGTGGCGGCCATGGCCGGCGATATTCGCATAACCCCATACACGTCGGGCGATTCGGAGCCCGTCTCCATGCCCCTCCACCTCCCGGAAGAGGACGATATCCTTACCATCCCCGGCGTCTCCGGCCTTGAGCCCTCCGTAGTAAGGGCCGGCATTGTCAAAAGCGGGGAAGTTATTCACGGGGTAATAGTGAAAGGGGTTAATGTCATTTCGAGCGGTGCCGAGAAATCTCTCGCCGTGTCCATTCCGCACAGATTATCGGAAATCACCGGCCTTGGCGTGGGCGACAAACTCACCACCTACTTCATTGGCGAAAAGGTCCGCGTGCGGCAATTCAACATCGTGGACGTCCACAGGGACATCCTGGAGGCCGATGACAACCTCCTTGTCTACGCTTCCCTGTCAGACATGCAGCGCCTCAACGGCTGGAGTGAGGACGAGGTTTCCTGCATAGATGTGCGCCTCAAAGAAAGCCATAGGGGGAATGCCTCGCAGGAGGCAATCGCCGCAAAGGTGGGCTGGGCTCTGAGGGATGAAAGCCTGTACGTGAGCACATCGGCAAAGACTTATCCCCAGATATTCGACTGGCTGGGGCTCATTGACCTGAACGTTTCCGTCATCCTTATCCTGATGACGCTGGTGGCCGGTTTCAACATGGTTTCCGGCCTTCTGATAATGGTGCTGAGGAATATATCCACCATCGGCACCCTCAAAACCATGGGCATGAACGACCGTTCTATAGGCAGGGTCTTCGTGCAAAGCGGCGCCATAGCGGCCCTGAAGGGCCTTCTCTGGGGAAATGCCCTGGCGCTTCTGTTCTGCCTTGTCCAGGCGCGGACTCACCTCATTCCCCTTGATCCGGAGAACTACTTCGTCTCCTTCGTCCCCGTCCACGTCTCCATCCCGTCCATACTCGCCGCGGACATCGTCGCCTATCTTGGCATTATTCTCATGCTGTGGCTCCCCGCCCGGCTCATCGCCCGGGTGGATCCGTCAAAGACCGTCAAGGCTGACTAAGCTTTAGAGCGCCCTCCTCTGTCACAGTTGCAATAAAGTATTAAAATTGTTATAATTGCAATTGGAAATGCCAAAAGGGACGTTCATATGCTTTTTCATTGTTCTGTCGCTCTGCTGTTCGTGTTTCAGGAACAGCAGATTGGACGGCATTGAGTCCTATATCCAGGAGCGCCCGGACAGCGCTCTTGTGGCACTACAGAATATGTCGCCATCGTCATTAAAGGGCAGAGCGGAAAGAGCCAGATACGCGCTCCTCTATAGTATTGCGCTGGATAAGAATTACATCGATATCAGTTCTGACTCTACAATTATTCAAGCCGTAAAGTGGTATGAGAAAAGCGGTGATAAAAACCGGCTCATGCTATCATACTACTATGCCGGAAGAGTTCAGTATAATGCCGCCAATTATGCCGGAGCTGTTACTTATGCCCAAAAAGCAATGGACCTGGCTGTCCCTCTAAATGATGGCTATTATCAAGGACTCTCATGCTGGCTCACGGGTGATGTTTATTACGCTAATCACAACTACCTAAAGGCCCTGGGTTATTATGACCTGGCAGAAGAGTCGTTCCGGAAATCCGGAAATGACCGATATGCCATATTCTCCAAGTGCGAATCGGCCAAAATGTTCTTAGCCCTCGGAGATTATCACAAATGCGACTCTGTCCTGAACGTTGTCAATTCACTGCTAGACAATGATGATGATGCACTTTTGTCCACTTACCATTCGTTAAAAATCCGTTCTCTGTCACACCAGGGAAAAGATAAGGAAGCTATCCGTTCTTTTGAATGCTGGAAAGAATTACAGGATAAGGCAGACCCTCTGGCTGTATATGGCGAAACTGCACTCTCCTTCGCCAGGGAAGGAAACAAGAAGAACGCACTGGAGTGTATGGAGATGGCATATCTACATGCATCGGCAGAACAGATGCCGCTTGTATCTTCATACAGTGGCAGCATCCTTTATTTCGACGGGGAATACAAACAGGCCATAGACAGCCTTCAGAAAGGATACGACTACCAGAACAAAGTGGCATATGTCCAGTTTGCCAACTCTATTGACGATGCTCTTTCGGAATTCTACAAATCCGAATCCGCCATGAAAGAGCAGAAGATGAAAGGCGAGCTCGTTTTGGTGTCAATTATTGCGGCCATTCTGATTCTGGCCGCCCTGACATACTATCTGCTTAAGAAAAAGGAATACACCCGGAAACTGAATTCCGCCAAGGCGGACATTGCTTTCATCTCCCAGCTAAACAGGGACAGTCTCCAGAACTTCGCCAAATACATGCAAATCCGCCAGAATGTCCTGGACGATGTAATTGCCGGATACAACACGGAGAAACAGTCACGGAAATCAGGTGCCGTATATGATATTGTCGACGATAAGATAGCCAGCCTGAAAGGCGGTGGCGAAGGGTTCAAGAAGCTTGTCAAGGATCTGAACACCTGCTTCGACGGCATAGTCATAAAGCTTAAAGAGCATTTCCCCGATTTATCAAAACAGGATTACCACATCCTTGTTTATTACTTCGGCGGTTTTTCTCAGGAAACCGTAAGTACGCTTACCGGCATCCCTGTAGAAAAGCTCTACAACCTCAAACGTTCCTGGGTTGAACGTTTCAACCAAATCCCCTCTCCTGACCGGGAACTGCTGCTTGGGCGCATGAATACAAGCAAATACAGGTAGTTTACAAACGGCGCTACGCAGATAATTGTTAATTCGCTGTTATACAGTATGTTATGGCACGGCAAAAACAAACGGAAACCCGTTGTTTTATTTACCGGTTCACTATCTTTGCATAAAACGACAAGCCTATGAAAAGAATTATTCCATTGCTTTTGCTCTGCCTCGCAGCCTGTGACCCCGATCCCGGCCCGTCGAAGCCGGTTATTGTAAATGGCGGCTCACCTGAAGGCGGCAAAACCACCCGCCCCAGGAACAGATTCATCTCCGGCAACAACGCCGCCACCAGTTCAGTAGTCTCACTTTCCGACATCAACACTGTTCTCCAAAGAGATTGCCCTCCCACCAAGGGTTCCCAATC
>JAILJO010000064.1 GCA_024694675.1 Bacteroidales bacterium
AAACAATGTCAAAAAAAGGTGATTCCAATATCATTGCAGTCATTACAATGATATTCTTGTTCGGAATGATTTCATTCGTTACGAACCTCGCTGCTCCTATCGGCAACATCTGGAAGATGCAGCCCGGTATCGAGGGTTCCAACACCCTTGGTATGATGGGTAACATGATGAACTTCCTGGCATATGCCATCATGGGTATCCCTGCCGGTAACCTCCTCAAGAAGAAGGGTTACAAGTTCACCGCAGAGGCCGCACTCCTTGTTGGTCTGCTGGGCGTATTTGTCCAGTTCCTCTCCGGCATAGTGGGCGTAGGTTCCACCATCGGCAGCATTCCTACCAACTTCTTCGTGTATCTGCTTGGCGCATTCATCTGCGGTTTCTCAGTTTGCATGCTCAACACCGTGGTGAATCCCATGCTCAAGATCCTTGGCGGCAAGCGCTCCAACCAGTACATCCAGATTGGCGGCAGCTTCAACTCTCTTATGGGAACCCTTACCCCTATGCTGGTCGGCTCCATGATCGGCACCCTCACTCACGAGACCCTCATCTCCGACGTGAACACCCTCCTGTTCATGGCAATGGGCGTATTTGCAGTGGCATTCGTAATCCTGCTCTTCGTCCCCATCCAGAACCCGGAGATTGTGAAGGTGGAAGGCCAGGTAGAGAATCCCATGAAGTACAAGCACTTCATCCTTGGCGCTATTGCAATCTTTGTTTATGTGGGTGTTGAGGTTGGTATCCCCGGAACCCTTAACTTCTATCTGTCAGACCCTGTGAAGGGCGCTGGAATGGATCCTGCAACGGCAGTTGCAATTGCCGGCTTCGTGGCAGGTACATACTGGTTCCTCATGCTCATCGGCCGTCTGGTTTCCAGCGTTATCAGCGGTAAGGTATCGTCCAAGGCTCAGCTCACTTGCGTTTCCGCAGTGGCCCTTCTGCTCATTGTCCTTGCCATCTTCCTTGGCAACACTTTCCAGGTCAAGATGCCCGTCTTCAACGGTCACGGCTTTGAAATGGCAGTGGTTCCCATCGCTGCTCTCCTGCTGGTCCTCTGCGGCCTTTGCACCTCCGTCATGTGGGGCACAATCTTCGACCTCTCCGTCGAGGGCCTCGGCTCCGCTACTGAAAAGGCTTCCGGTATCTTCATGGCAATGGTCGTCGGCGGCGGTATCGTCCCTCTCCTCCAGAACTTCATTGCCGATAAGGTGAGCTACATGGCCAGCTACTGGGTGCTCGCAATCTGCGTTGCATTCATCCTCTACTTCGCAGTCGTTGGTTCCAAAGTCAAGAAGGCATAAGTTATGGCAAAAGATTTAGTAATTGGCATCGATGTAGGAGGCCAGACCTCCAAGTGCGGCATTGTAGATGCCCGTGGCACCGTTTTGGCCCAGACCGTTATCCGTTCCGATGAAACCACGGACCACGATGTCTTCATCGCCTCCCTTGCAGAGGCCCTGAACCACATCATCGCTGAGGCAGGTGCAGAAGGCCGTATCCGCGGAATCGGTGTAGGCGCCCCTAACGGCAACTACTACACCGGTACCATCGAGTACGCTCCCAACCTGAAATGGGGCGGCGCAAAGGTCATTCCTTTTGCAAAACTCCTCTCTGACCAGATGAACGGCATTCCCGTTTCCCTCACCAACGACGCAAATGCCGCCGCGGTGGGTGAAATGACCTACGGCGCCGCCAGGGGTATGAAGAATTTCATCATGATTACCCTGGGAACCGGCGTGGGCTCCGGAATTGTCATTAACGGAGAGGTTGTCTATGGTCACGACGGCTTTGCCGGAGAACTTGGCCACACTTGCGCCGTGCGTCACAACGGCCGCGTATGCGGCTGCGGAAAGACCGGCTGCCTGGAGGCATACTGCTCCGCCACCGGCGTTGCCCGCACCGCCCGCGAATGGCTGGAAATGACCGACGAGCCTTCAGAGCTCCGTTCCCTTGACAAGATTACCTCCAAGGACGTCTATGACGCCGCAAAGGATGGCGACAAGCTGGCAATCAAGATATTTGAGTACACCGGCCGCATCCTGGGAGAAAAGCTGGCAGATTTCATCGAGTTCAGCGCTCCGGAGGCAATAGTCCTGTTTGGCGGCCTGGCAAGGAGCAAGGAGTTCCTCACGGAGCCCATCTTGAACGCCATGAACGCCAACGTCCTCCCTCTGTGGAGAAACAAGGTAAAGCTGGTCTATTCCTCACTTAAGGAATCCGACGCCGCTATCCTTGGTGCATCTGCACTTGCCTGGGAACTCTAAAGCCCCGGCATAGTGAAAAAGTTATTTGCAATCTCCGCCGCATGCTGCCTTCTGGTGGCCTGCGGCGGAGATTCATCAAAGAAGGCTGCAGTCCCTCCTCCGGACCCGCTGGAGGGCATGACCCTTCATGAAAAGGTCTCCACCATGTTCTGGGTCCGTCCGGAGTCCCTGGAGCCAGCGTTCGTCTGGCAAAGCAACGACGACCTTGTGGCCAACGGGCTCCGTGAAGTGACGGACACCATGCGCGCAACGGCCGCAGAGTATCCTGTGGGCGGCGTAATCCTCTTTGCCCACAATATCCAGGACCCGGAGCAGCTTACGGCGTTTGTAGACTCGCTGAAGGCCCTTTCCGGCCATCCTCTCATCTGTATTGACGAGGAAGGCGGCCGTGTGGCCCGTATCGCCAACAACAAGGCGTTCGGCCTTCCCCGGTACAAGAGCATGGCAGATTTGGCCGATAAGGGAAGGGGCGCGGTAAAGGAAGCGGCAGGGACAATCGGCAAGTACCTCCACGGGTTCGGGATAGACATCGACTTCGCTCCTGTGGCCGATGTGAACACTAATCCGCGGAATATCGTCATTGGCCCCAGGGCTTTTTCTGACAACCCTGAGGTGGCGGCGGATCTGGTGGCGACGTACCTAAAGGCACTGCAGGCGCAGGGCGTTTACGGATGCCTCAAGCATTTCCCGGGACATGGGGATACATCGGCCGATACCCACTTCGGCTATGCCGTCAGCAACAAGACCTGGGAGGAGATGCTCCAGTGCGAGATGGTGCCGTTCAAGGCCGGAATCGCCGCCGGCGCGCGCCTTATTATGACGGCGCATATTTCCGCTCCAAAGGTTGCCGGAGACCTCATTCCTTCAACGCTTTCCCATGTGGTGCTGGAGGAAAAACTCCGCGGGGAACTGGGCTTCGACGGGGTAATCGTCACGGACGCCATGGAGATGGGAGCTATCACCAGGCAGTTCACCGCCGTTGAGGCAAGCGTTCTGGCCGTCAAGGCCGGGGCCGATGTCCTTCTCTGTGTAAGGGATTACCGTGCCGCGGTGGACGCGGTTGAGCAGGCGGTCCTTGCCGGGGAAATCCCGGAAAGCCGCATAGATGCCTCCGTAAGGCGTATTCTCAAGCTGAAAGACTAATAGTTGCGCACCAGCTGGTCGAACTTCGTGAGACGGCCGGTGATGTATTTCTTCACTACGTTCACTTCACCCTTGTATGAGCCCGATGCCTGCGGGTTCATATGCTCGTATGAGTTGAGGATGGGCCAGCGCTTGAAGTTGAGCTGCTGGGATTCGTCCAGGAGCTGCGCAGTCTGGTCAACATAGTCGTTGAGGTCCTGGAGCTTGGGCTTCACCTGGTCCCAGATTTCAACAAGGCGTGCACGGGCGGCTGGATCGTTCTTCACTATCTGATTCACCAGGTTAAGGGTGGAGCCGGATGCCGTGGAGCCATTGGTGCAGTAGATGAAATCGTTGAGATTGTTGATGGGGTAGGTCCTGTAGTCGTTGTCGAATGCCAGGTCGTAGTCCCATGCCGGACCGGTGAACAGGACGCCGGTGCCGGATTCCCTCTTGAACATGTTCACGCTCCAGTAGGTGTCCGTATTGCCGCTGAACTCGCCTACAATGAAGTTCTGCAGGAAGCTGTCAACGTCCAGATACTTCCTGTAGCCCAATGTCTCGTCTTTGAAATTTGCCCCGTTCACGGCATTCTCCATGTTCTCAAAGAAGTTCTGGATGAAGGATTTCTGGGCGGCGGTTATTTCATCGTCCTTGGGGTATTTGACGGTGACGGGAGTGCCTCTGTTGGAATAGAAGTTGACAGCCTCGTCATAGGCGTAGGCGTCTATTTCAATGAGGTAGCCGTTCTTGGCGTCAACGCGGTTGGAACCGGCTTCCACCTGGTCGCAGAACTGGTAGCAGCCGTCGTACTGACCGTTGAGGATGACGTCCACGGGCGTGCAGAAAGGCGTGTATTCCATCCCCACGCGGCGGCTCACTTCGAAGGCCAGGATGTTGCGCATGAGGGTCTTGTCTCCGTGGTTGCTGAGGAGTGTCCACTTCTTGTCGTTCGCCGGAGCGCCGAGGGGCCTCATCTTCTGCGCGAACTTAATCTTGTAAGGCTTTTTGGGGAAGCCCCAACTGGCGTTTCCGCGGCCGCGGATGCTGGTTGTTGGCGCAGACAGAAGCTTCTTTCCGCCTTCCGAAATGATGTAGATATTGGAGCTGATATAAGTGGTCTTGGACGTAATCTCCTGTGCGTTCTGAGTGTTGATTACAACGGTAGGGAGATTGGTGAGCTGACAGAACTGAGTATCGTCACCGGCAGACCTGTAGCCGTAAAACTCCAGTTCCGCAACATTGCAGCGGGCATCGTTGGGGCCCACATACCTTATATATCGGAATCCCCTTGAGCAGTTGACGTCAAGATACTGCATGACATTGGACGTGCCGGCCTGTTTGACTATGGCAAGAGGAAGGGCGTCGCTGAAATCGGCCTGGTTGGCGCCTTCAAACAGTGCCAGCTCTACGCGGCCCTCCTGAGTAATGCGAGGGCTGTAGCCCACTTTAGTAATGACGTGCGGCTTTCCAAGATCCAGCCCCACCCATGTGCGGCTGCGGTCATACGTTGCGAAGAAAGTATTGAAATCTCCGTCGAACACATTATCCCGCGAGTTCACGGTATAGGATACGTTACCGGTATTGTAGTCCACGTATTTTGTGGTGCCTATGACTGTGCCGGAAAGCTTTTTGGGGGTCTTGTCCACAGGCTCCTCGGTCTCCTCCTGTCCACCCTGCTGCTCTCCTTGATTATTCTGGTTCTGTTTCTGCCATTTTTCAGACAGGATATCCTCAGGATTACATGCCGCCACGCTCACTGCCAATGCGGCAGCTGCGGCCCAAACCAAATATTTCCAAATCTTCATGACTGCAAAGTTAAATGATTTTGGACGAATACAAAAAGGGTGGCGCTTTGAAAGCGTCACCCTTTCACTTGTAAAGGATTATGGCTTACTGGAGCTTGCCTTCTTCAGCGGCCTTGATCATGTTCTCGTTGGCGGTGATGTAGATTTCAACGCGACGGTTCTGGGCGCGGCCTTCCTCAGTGTCGTTGGAGGCTACAGGGAAGTCGTATGCGAGACCCTCTGCGATGAGACGGTCCTTGGCGATACCCTTGCTGTTGAGGTAGTTTGCAACAGCCTTTGCACGCTTGGTGGAGACGCTCTTGTTTGCCTGCTCTGAGCCGATGTTGTCCGTGTGGCCATAGACGTTGATATTGGTCTCCGCCATGTCTGCCATGTCGACTGCGAACTTGTCCAGCTGGACCTTTGCAGCATCTGCGAGGTTGGCTTTGTTGAAGTCGAAGAGGATACCGCTGTCGAAGGTGACCTTGATGCCCTTGAGGCCGTTGACGTCCGTCACGGTTTCAACCTGGGCGTTCTCAAGCTCTGCGAGCTGGGCGGCCTTCTTGTCCATCTGGTTGCCGATTACAGCACCTGCACCGCCACCGATGGCAGTACCTGCAGCGGCACCGATTGCAGCGGCCTTGCCGTCGCCACCGATAAGATAGCCGATACCTGCACCAAGAGCGGCACCTGCACCTGCGCCGATGAGAGTGCCCTTACCAGTGTTGGAGATACCGCAGCTCACCAGGATGGCGCCGCAGAGAAGGAAAGAAACGAGTTTTTTCATAGTATTAAAAGTTTAAAGTGTTATCCTTAACTCCACAAATTTACTATTCTTTTTTTGAAATTTTCACTCCAAAACAAAAAAACAAGAAAAAATTTGCAGATTCATTTTTTTGCCTTATCTTTGCAGTCCCGTTCCGCGAAAGCGGGGTACAAATGCGGAAATAGCTCAGTTGGTAGAGCACGACCTTGCCAAGGTCGGGGTCGCGAGTTCGAGTCTCGTTTTCCGCTCCAAAATGAAGCAATTAGCCATCGACATCATGTCGGTGGCTTTTTTGTTATAAATCAGAAATCGGGCTTACAGCCGAGATAATCGCTATATTTAGGCCGGAAAATCAAAGAGTTACCCGCGCTATCTCATCTTCGCGTTTCATATCGCAAAGATACATAAACCCGGGAGAAAGTGTCCGCCGACGGGCGATTATTGCCGTGCTACATGTAAGAGTGCATGCCTCCCAGCAGGAGGTTCACCCCAAAGTAGGTGACGAGGACGCAGACGAACGCGAAAATCGTGTACCCATGGAAGAAGTTGGGGTTCCGGAAGGGTTTCAGCGCGCCGCCGTGCAGGGTAAACGCGTACACCAGCATCGTAATCAGCGCCCAGGTCTCCTTCGGATCCCAGGCCCAGTAGCTGCCCCAGGAAATATTGGCCCACACGGCGCCCAGGAAGGTGCCGAAGGTCAGCAGGAATACTGCCGGATACAGCACCACCAGACTCACATCCCGCAGGCTTTCCTTCGCCTCCCGGGACGGAACGGCCAGGCCCATGATGCCGTTGAAGGTGACAAGACCGAACAGGGTGTAGGACATCATCATCGACACGACGTGGATGGACAGCAGGGGCGACCGCAGGACCGGCATCAGCGGCATGATCTGCGGGCTCACGCTCTCGCGGCTCGCCATCAGCATCGTGAATCCCGCCAGCAGGAAGCCTAGCGGCTCGATGAGCGGGAACCGCCTGTACAGCAATAGGATAGACAGCGTGGAGAACCACGCCATCAGCATCATGACATTGTATCGGCCCACATAAGGCCCCGTACCGGAGATATACCAGCGCAGGCCAATCACGAGCGTCAGATACAGCCACATCAGGAGCGCGATGGCCGCGCTGCCGTGCAGCACCCAGGCCGGGAACTTCCGCTTTTTGCTGATGAGCACCGCCCCCAGCACGAACAGCACGATGCCCAGCGTCAGGCACAGCATGAACTGCACCTTAGGCCGCGCGATGGCCATATACAGCTCGTTGGCCTGCACCTTCGCCTTTGAAGTCAGCATGAAGTCGGGCGTTCCCGCCTCCTTCTTGGGCATGCCCATCCCCTCCGGCATGGACTGGGCCGAGGCCGGCGCGGGTGCGAGCGCGAAGAGCGCCACCACCGCCGTCATCGTCGCGATCCGCCGCAGGGCTTTCCGGAACGCCGTATCCTTCTCGAAGAAGAACCCGATCATGGACAGGAGCAGCAGGAGATAGCCCGCATAGGTGATGCCCACGCCCCAGGGGTCATGGCTCACAGCGAGGATGCTCCCGAGGCCATCCTCGTCATAATCAGCCTGATAGAACCGGTAACCGTGGTACTTGGCAATGTTGTTCATCGAGATCCGGACGGCATTTCCTTCGGGGAGAAAGGTGATGTCGGACCGGTAGTCGAGCGGACGCCGCGTACCCTCGTAATAGTCGATGGCGAACGCCTCCAGCCGGATGCTGAAGGGCAGCTTCGCCGGGGTCTCATCGTCCAGTTCATAGGCCACGGTGGTCTCCCCTTCGCGCAGGTGGATGCTGCCGCTCGTGCCGAAAAGGAAGGTGACCAGCGCCCCCGCCAGGATGACGACCAGGCCGATGTGAAGGCCCATCGTCCACACCCGCTTGGGCGTCCCCTCCATCACCAGGTAAATCAGCCCGGCGATGGCTGCGACGGCCCACAAGAGGATGAACAGGGGACTGTGGTAGAACCATTGGAACGCCACCGGCGTGCCCTGGAATCGCTCGACGAAGGTAGCGGCCATCATCATCGCGATGAGGACCGCCGCCGCGCCGAAGGACAAATACTTGCAAGTTCGTTTCATGCAGCTGAAAGTAGTTGATTGAAAGGAAAATATACAAAAAAACCGCGACGGTTCGATCAAATGGCGTCAATGAATTTCACAACCGCGTCGCGGTCTTCCTTGGACAGGTGATAGAACTGTTCGGCGGACTTGTATCCGTCGCTGTCCTTGGAGTAGGCGTGCCACATGATGGCCTCCACGACATTCCGGGCCCGGCAGTCGTGCAGACGGTCTGAGGCGCCGGTGTTCACGCCGGAAAGCCCACGGCCCCAAAGCGGCGTGGTGCGGCACCAAGTCCCGTGGATGTCGTTCTTCATATACAGGCGGTGCTGGATGAAGTCGGAGTACGGCCAGATCTTCTGGTTCGCATAGCGCGGCAGCGGCTTCCCTTCGTTCATCGCCGGAGACCAGTAATTGTCTTCCTTCGTCTCCCAAGACGGCTTGTGGCAGGCCGCGCAGCCCATCTTGTTGAACAGTTCCTTGCCCCGCTGCACATCCTTGTCGTGCAGGTTGCGGGCGCGCGGGATGGAGAGACCGCGGTGCCAGACCATGAAGTCATAGAAATCGTCGGCCGCCATTTCGTGCTCAAAGTTGTGGTAGGGGTTGTCGAACTGATTCGTGGACGGGCTCAGGAGCGCGAGTACCGCTTCGGAAATCTCCGCGTCGGTCACGGTTCCGTCCTGGTCCACATCGACATAATAAGGGGAAGCCTTTCCCTCTTTCCGGATGGCCTGGATGACGGACGGGGTTTCCGACATCTTCCGGGCCCAGGCGACGGTGGTGTACAGATACGGACGGTCCGGACGGGACACGTTGGTGATGTTCCAGATGGCGTTCGCGCCGGCGCCGTCCTGCAGGGTGCCGCGGGTCATCGCATAAGTGAAGCGCTTGACGGGCTTGTAATCACCCCGGGCGACAAAGGTCCCGTCGGCAAGATAGCCATCACCGAGGGAGCCCTTCTGCCAGTTGCTGTAGAAGGCCGAAGCCGCAAAGTCATTGGCACCCTTGTCCCAGAACGCCGGATTCAGTTCCACATACGGAGCCTCGGCGCGATACTGCTCCCGGATCGCATCCTCCGGAATCGCGTCGATGAGGCCGACGCCGATGACACCGATGGTGGATTCCAGGCGGAAGCCCATCGTCAGGCCCTTTTCGGCTGCGGTATCATACGGGTTCGGGTTGGTGTTGAACGCCGCCTTGTCGATGGTCAGCTCCGGATACTGGAGCGCATACTTCTCTCCGTCCGGGAACTGCATCGGCAGGCCGCTCTCCATCGCAGAAACCGGAATCCAGCTCAGGTGGATGCCTTTTTCGTCGATGGGCGGGAGGAACGGTTCGGCCGCCATCGTCTGTGGCATGCCGGTCACTTCGGACACGTAGGCGCCGTCATTGCTGCCGGGTTCATTGGCATAATAGACCACCAGCAGATAGCCATTGCCGAAAGCCTGGGACGTATTGGCCTCATACACGCCCTGCCATTTCCCGTGCCCATAGGCCGGGTGGCAGTCCAGGCAGGACTTCCGTACGGAAGCCGGTCCCAAGCCCCGGAACGGGGCCGTGTTCAGCGTCACATTGCGCTCGAAGAACATCTCGCCGTGATTGAAGGCATTCTCCAGGCCTTGCTGAACGACGGCGGGCGCCTCATCCTCATAGCAGCCTTCCGTCACGTTCTCGGTCGTTCCCAGCCGGCCGCCGGGATACCATTCGTCGGCCGTGAAATTCCCGACTGGCTGGCCTACGTATTTCGCATCGGACTCGTGGATGGGCACGTCATTTCCGTGCACGCAAGCCGTCACGGAGAATACCGTGGCGGCCAGCGTCAGAAGAAGATTCGAAGTACGCATAGGCCTACAGTTTGGCAATCCAGTCCGCCGCTTCGTTCAGAAGGGCATCCAAGGCGTTAATCTTCACGATGGCGGTCTCGGCGACGGCGGCCGTGGGATCGTCCACGAAAGCCTTGCCGCTGGCGATGCAGGCGTCCAGGGACGCCACGGCATCCTTCAGGGCCGTCTCCAGGGAGGAGGCCTTCGCCCAGCCGTTGTCTTTCACGAACTGCATGATGGACGCGCCGGCGGCCTTGTCCAGGCCCTGCCCGCCGAACAGGCTGTACTGGATGGACAGGATGTTGTCCTTGAAGTCCTGGTACGACTTCTTGGAGTAGGGCGACTCGATATAGTCCGGGTCGTAATCCTTGCTGTTCACATAGTGGGCCGTGCCGATCTTGGTATTGGCCACTTCGTTGCAGATGTTGGAGCAACCGGCGACCAGGATGCTGGAGACGGCCTCGGGCCAGCTCCGGTAGGTGCTGCCGGCATTGCCGGTCTGGAGCAGGTTTTCTCCATAGGTCAAACCGCTGTCCATCACGGTGTTCAGCTCCAGCTCATCCTCCACCAGCGCCTTGCGGTCGGCCGGGCAGTTCGGATCCCACGCCGCCTGGAGCTCGAAGCAGTAGTTCCGCAGGTCCTCGGCCACGGCGACGGCGAAAATCACTTCGCTCTTGCCGGTGACGTTCCGGCCGGCGAAGGCCTCATCGTCCTCCACCCCGCTGAGCGCGGCGGCCGTCCGGTTCTTTCCGTCCCGGAAAATGATGAACTCGATGCCGTGGAAGCCCAGGGAAGCGGCGCCCACCTCGTCCACGGCGCCGGCGCCTTCTTCGTCCAGGTCAGCGATCGTTTCCGCATTGGAGAGGCTCTTTGCGAGTTTATCTTTGTCCAGCGGCCAGGAATCGATGTGCGGGTCGATGCCATAGGCTGTCGCCGCGCCATA
>JAILJO010000111.1 GCA_024694675.1 Bacteroidales bacterium
AGGTGCTTACTCACGCAAATATAAACAGCGCTATTGCCACCAGCAGACAGTAAAGTGCAAACCAGGTAAGCTTGGCCTTGCGGACGATGGAAATCATGACCTTGCAGGCGAAAAGACCGCTAAGGAAAGCCGCCACAAAGCCAAGCACAAGGGCCAGGGGGCCAACTCCGGCGCCGAAGGATTCCGCTCCTGTGGCCATCTTAAGAAGGTCCAGACCCTGCTCCCCAATTATGGGAATAAGGACCATCAGGAAGGAGAACTGCGCCATGGCGCCGCGCTCTACACCTGAAATGAGACCGGTGGCGATGGTGCTTCCGCTGCGGGAGATGCCCGGGCACACCGCGAAAGCCTGTGCAACACCAACCACAAGGGCCTGCCAGAAGGAAATGCCGTTGCGGTACTTCTTTTCAGAATAAACCAGCTTGACCCGCTTCCCAATATTGTCCGATATCAGAAGAAGGCTTGCAGTTATAATGAGCCCAAGAGCAACAAGCGACAGGGACTCCCCGAACAGCCCGTCCACGAAATCCTTGAACAGGAAGCCCACAAGGGCCACTGGAATACAGGAGACCAGGATCT
This sequence comes from Bacteroidales bacterium, assembly GCA_024694675.1. Lineage (GTDB taxonomy): Bacteria > Bacteroidota > Bacteroidia > Bacteroidales > UBA932 > Cryptobacteroides. The sequence continues at coordinate 580 of JAILJO010000111.1, forward strand.
TGCAGATATAATCCGTCTCGTCATTGTATCTGAACTTGAAAAAGCCCTTCAGGAGCTTCCATATGGCGCTCCAGAACACAACCAGCGTTGCCAGCACCGTTGCAAAGTGAACGGTTACGGTAAAGTCGAGGAAGCCTTCGGCGTCAGCTCCCACAATCTCCTTGAAAATCATGAGGTGACCGGACGAAGATACCGGAAGAAACTCTGTCAAACCCTGTACTATGCCAAGGATAAAAGCCTGCCACCACTCCATAGCCTACTCCCCCTCTTTGTCATTAAACTTGCCCATGATGGCTACGATCTCCACCACTATTCCGGCAACGATAACCAGCGGGGCTGCCACAAGGCGGCGCGCGTCGAACATGGCGTAATTGAACACCTGGGGGTCCTTGGACCCGCCGCCGCTAAGGAGCAGGAAGCCGGCCGCCATGACAATGAGGCCAGCCAGCATGAAACGTATGCTTTTGGCGCTTAAGGCCATTTTTTCTGAATTCTTACCCATCAGTATGAATAAATGAGGTCACGATTGTACGCAACCAGACGGTTAACCATAAAGTAAGTGCTTATGCAGCAGATGAATACACCCGCCACAAGCATTATTCCCATCACTTCAAGCAGCGACTCCAGCGTGAAGATGGAGAACAGCTGCGCGAACTCTTCCTTCAGGAAGAACAGCCCGCCCAGCAGAAGCAGGATGGCGATGAGCGCCGCGAAAAGCCCCTGCAGGGCCGCACGGCCCACAAAAGGAGCGCGGATGAACGCCCTTGTGGCGCCCACCAGCTGCATGGTATGAATGGAGAAACGGCGGGAGAAAAGGTCCAGCCGGACGGTGTTTGCCATGAGGACGAACGATATGAAAAGCAGCACGGCCACCAGCACCGCCAGCCCAAGGGTAATCTTTCCCAGGTTCTGGTTCAGGGCTTCCACAAGGGAAGTCTGGTAAACCACCTCGTCCACCAGCGGAGAGTCCGCCAGAAGTTCCTGAATCACGGCCAGACTGTCTGCCGATACATAGGCAGCCGCCATACTCACCTCAACGGAAACCGGTACCGGAGCGGTCTCGAACACGTCCAAGAAGTCACGGCCCAGCATCTGGGACATTTCCTCCATGCCTTCGTCGCGGGACACCAGGCGGGTGGCGCGGACGCCGGGAACGGCCCCGATGGCCCTCTCATAAACGGCGGCTTCTTCCTCCTCCACATAGTCCTTCATGAGGACCTCCACCTGGAGGTTCTCCTTGAAGTAATCGCTTACCGCCCTGGCGTTTACAAGCAGCATGGACCCGATTCCCACAAGGAGGAGAACCAGGGACAGGCTTATCACCGTGGATATCCAGGAACTTGCCAGACGGCGCTTTGTGACAGAGCTATTGCTGGAGGGCATAACACACCTAATTTCGGTCCAAAGTTACTTAAATGGGCGGAATAGTCAAAAAAAATTCGTAAATTTGTAAGCTAAATGTTTTTTACAATGGAAGATTCGGCAAAGAAGATTCTTTTCGTCAACTCGGAAATGTCCCCCTATCTCCCGGATACGGACATCGCCACAATATGCCGCCAGCTCCCCCAGGGCATACAGGAGAGAAAGCGTGAAATACGCGCCTTCATGCCCCGCTACGGCTGCATCAACGAAAGGAAAAACCAGCTTCACGAGGTAATCCGCCTGTCCGGAATGAACATCATCATCTCGGATGTGGACCGTCCCCTCGTGATCAAGGTCGCGTCCATTTCATCGGCTCGCATACAGGTATATTTCATCGATAACGAGGACTATTTCCGCAGGAAACAGATCTACAGGGACGATGACGGCTCCTTCTTCAAGGACAACGGGGAAAGGGCCATCTTCTTCGCCCGCGGCGTCCTGGAGACCGTAAAGAAGCTCCGCTGGGCACCGGACGTAATCCACTGCTCCGGATGGATAACATCGGTCCTCCCCCTCTACCTCAAAAAAGCGTACAAGGATGACCCCATCTTCGCCGGTTCCAAAGTAGTCCTCTCCCTGTTTGACGATGTTCCCACGGAGGACCTCGCCCCCGGATTCAAGGACACTATCCTCTACGGCGGCATAAAAAGCCGGGATCTTCCTGAGACGGACATCGTGAACGGCACGTTCCTTGCAAAATTAGCCGCGCAGTACTCTGACGGCATAATCCTGGGCAGCGGCGGCGTACAGCCGGAACTCGCAGCCTGGTGCAAGACCCTCGGAGTGCCCATGCTGGACTATGACCCCGCCGCAATTGCCGACGGCAGCTACATGGACAGCTACAACGCTTTTTACGATCAGATTCTGAAATGAGAAAATTCGCTCTCGCATGCGCAGCCGCAGCCCTTGCCGCCACCGCATGCATAAAAGTGGACAACAGTCTTGGAAGCGGCCTTGTGGACAAGAGCCTCCTCTATGACACATATACCGTGGAGTTCCCGCTCACCAACATCCAGATGAAGCGCTCATCGGACCTTTCCGGCTACTCCTCCACCCGCGTCGTAGTTGGCGCCATAAGGGACGATGTCTTCGGCCTCACCACCCGCGAAAGCGCCTTCACGCTTATCCCGATCCTGGACACCCTGGACCTTGGAACCAATCCCAAGCCGGTGAGTTTCAGCATCTATTTCGCCGCAGACAGCGTATCCTGTGCAGATGACTCCCAAGCCCACATAATGCAGAACTTCTATGCGACGGAGCTCAACGCCGCCCTGGACCCGGGAAAGACCGCATCCAACACGGAAATATCCCACGGGGATGCGCTTATCACCGACGGCATCCCTGTCTACAACGGCAGCGGCCCCATCCGCTTCACGTTCAAGAACGACTTCGCCCAAAAATACCTCGACGGCATCAAGGCCCTGTGTGCAAATGACGGAGACCCGGACAGGGACATCATCGTCAACCGCAAAGATTGGGACGATGACCAGATTGAGGCCCGCTACAAGGAATACGTGAACACCCTCCCCGGCATCCATCTCAGGACAGACGAACCCTCCGGCAACGGCGGCCGCATAAACCTTTTCGGGCTTTCATGCCTGGAAGTGGGCTCGGACAATAAGTTCTACATCAATAACAACCTGGCCGTCCTTTATTACACCAACGACGAGGTCGCCGGCAAGGACACAACCCTGTCCGTAGTATTCGTCCCCGGAGAAATGAGCCTCCTGGACGAGGACTCTTATATCGACGCCGGAAACAGGTTCTACCAGTTCGCTTTCAACCGCACCACGCACGAATTCCCGGAAGGCCCTGCAGGAGCCAATCTGTATGTTGAAGGCGGCAGCGGCGTGAAGCCGGTGATATCGGCCAAAGAGCTTTACGATAAGTCCAAGCAGGCCATCGAGGAAAAAGGCGGCAGCATTGACAACACAATCGTCACAAAGGCCACCATCGTCCTTCCCTACGAAATGCCGGCAGACTACAGGGAGATGAAGTACTACCCCGGCATCCTGAGCCCCACCATCCGCCGTTCCATAAAGGACGATGACGGCAAAACCTCGGTCCAGTTCGCGGGTCTTACGGACGCATCCGTATCCACGGAGAACCAGGGAGACATTGACCGCTCCAACATGGTATATTCCCCGGACATCAGCTACCACGTCCAGGAAATCCTCAAAAGGACAGACCTTGACACGGCGGACGATGCGGACATCTGGTTCCTCACCATCTTCACGGAACAGATAGCCCAGGCGCAGGACGCAGAGCAGAACGCATACCTGCAGCAGCTCATGTACGCCATCCATTACAACACCCTCTATGGCGGCGGCTACGGTTACGGCGGTTATGGCGGCTACGGCAGCTATGGCTATAACAGCTATAACAACTACTACAACTACGCCATGTTGGCCCAGATGATGGCCGCCGCCAGCCAGACCAAGTACACAACCAACACGGAACTGGACAAAGACCGTTACTACCGTGCCATCCTCTGCGGCCCCGACGCCGCCACCCGCCAGCCCTTCTTCCGCATCACCTTCGCGGTCTCCAAGGAGTAAGGCAGAGTGACTGTCCGAGAAAAAATAGCGCTTTTTCCGCATTCCCCCGGGGTGTACAGGTATTATGACGCCGAGGGGAAGGTGATTTATGTGGGTAAGGCGAAGGACCTCCACAAGAGGGTGGCGCAGTATTTTGTGCCGCCGGAGAGGCTGAACACCAAGACCCGCATACTTGTTTCCAAGATTGCCGATGCACAGTTCTCCGTGGTGGACACGGAAGCAGATGCCCTGCTTCTGGAGAACAACCTCATAAAGCAGTACAAACCCAAGTATAACATACTCCTGAAGGACTCCAAGACCTATCCGTGGATTTGTGTCACCGGGGAGGACTTCCCGCGGGTTTTCATAACGCGGCGGATAGAGAAAGGCAAGGGCAACCGCTACTTCGGCCCATACTCCAGCGTAATGCACGCAAGGAACTTGGTGGATTTCTTCGGAGAGATCTATGCGCTCAGGACCTGCACCCTCAAAATAACCTCAGAGGCCATCCTGCGCGGGAAATTCCGGCCCTGCCTGAACTTCCACATCGGCAAGTGCAAGGCCCCATGCGTCGGCAAGATTTCAAGGGAAGAGTACGATGGCTACATCGACGAGATAGTCCGTATTCTCAGCGGCCGCGGGAGCGATGTGATTAAGCATTACAAGACCCTCATGTCAGAGGCGGCGGAACGGCTGGACTTCGAGCAGGCGCAGGTGTACAAAGAGAAACTGACTTCTTTAGAAAAGCACTACGCCAAGAGCATAATAACCCAGGCGCGGGACACTGATGCCGATGTCTTCTCCATGGTCTTCGACCTTAACGAAGCCTTCGGAAACTTCCTGCGCATACGCAGCGGAGCAATAGTCCAGTCCCTGAACCTTGGCTTCAAGAGCCAGATTGAGGAGACCAGGGAGGCTATGCTGGCTACGTTCATTGGCGAGATTGAGGACAAGTTCGGGGAACTGTCGAAGGAGGTTATCGTCCCGTTCCTGCCGGACGTGGAGATTCCCGGTGTGGAGTTCAGGATTCCGCAGAAGGGGGATAAACTGGCGCTGCTGGAGCTGAGCGCCAAGAATGCCAAGGAATTCCACTTCAATTCCCTGAAACAGCGGGAGCATACGGATCCGGACCAGTTCCGCATGAGCGTGATGGAAGACCTACGGAAGGCCCTTGGCATGACTGAACTGCCCCGCCACATGGAGTGTTTCGACAACTCCAACATTCAGGGCACAAACCCTGTTGCCAGCTGCGTTGTTTTCCGCAATGCAGAGCCCTCCAAGGCAGATTACAGGCGCTTTAAGATAAAGACCGTGATTGGCGCAAACGACTACGCGTCAATGAAGGAAGTGGTGAACCGCCGCTATTCCCGCATGCTGGCGGAAGCCCCGGACGACCTTCCGCAGCTCATCGTCATCGACGGCGGCAAGGGGCAGCTGGAGTTCGCTCACCAGGCCCTGGCGGAACTTGGAATCCTTGACAGGGTTACTGTAATAGGTCTTGCAAAGCGCATGGAGGAAGTAATCCGCGTGGGAGACCCTTACCCGCTTTTCATAGACCGCAATTCCCAGGCCCTGAAAGTCCTCCAGCAAATACGTGACGAGGCCCACCGCTTCGGTATCACCTTCCACCGCAACCTCCGCTCCAAAGCCGCCATCCAGAGCGCCCTGCGTGAAATCAAGGGCGTTGGCGAAAAGACGGAGCAGCGCCTCATCCTGCACTATGGCTCAGTAGCGCGCATAGCCGCAGCCCCGCTGGAGGAATTATCCTCACTGGTGGGCGCAGAGTTGGCTGTAAGAATTCATGATTATTTGAAATGAACGACAAGAAATTCAACAAATGGTTCAGCGCGTTCATCCTGGTTGGGATGACCGTGGTGACCTGTATCGTTACGGCAATCAAGCTGTCGAACGCCGGTGGCGGCGAACACTTGTGGCTGCTGCTAACTGCATTCGGGTCGCTTATGGGCGTGCTGGCAACGGTGTGTTCGGCAAACGGCTGGATCATAACCTTCCTGTTCGGGTTCATTGACGTTACCATCTACGGCATATCATGCTGGGTAAACTGGCGTGACGGCGGATCCGGGCTGGGAAACGCCCTGCTGCATTTCGCGTATTTCGTTCCAATGCAGCTGGTTGGTTTCATCCAGTGGAAAAAGCGCGGGGCGAAGGCATCGTCACAGGTCAAGGCCAGGAGGCTTTCTCCCGCCATGCGCTGGGGCTGGCTTGGCATAACCGTGGCAGCTACCGTAATCCTTTATATAATAATACTTCGGTTCGACCGCTCCGCAGCTGAAGGCTTCCTTCGCGTAGCGGTGATTCTGGACGTGATTCCGCTTGTCTGCAACATAATAGGCCAGCTCCTCATGTCCACTGCATACATGGAGCAGTGGGTCTTCTGGATAGCCGTGAACATCTTCTCAATATGCCTCTGGGTATCTTCTGACAAGTCCTTTGCGCCCGTTTACATTGTGAAGTACGCATTCTACCTTGTCAACTCCATCAACGGCCTTCGTATATGGCTGAATCTGAGCAGGAAAGACAGTGTTTTGGAGAATTGAGTTTTTTTATATAACTTTGCGCGTTAATTCGCTAGTACGAAAAGTAGTAAAACGTAATATAAACTTAAAACCTAAAGAGTATGACAAAGGAAGAAATCGTAAAGCAGGTCAAGGATATCATCGTTGACAAGCTTGGCGTCGAGGAAAGCGCAGTAACTGAAACTGCAAGCTTTACCAATGACCTCGGTGCAGATTCCCTGGACACCGTAGAACTTCTTATGGAATTCGAGCGCGTGTTCGGTATCAAGATTCCCGATGAGGAAACCTCCGGCATCGCCACCGTTGGTGACGCTATTGCAAAGGTAGCTGAAAAGCTCGCCTAAAATAAGTTAAGCATAAAAAATAAGGTGGCTCCTAAGAGTCACCTTATTTTTTATACACTCAAAGCCACACTACTCTGCCAGAGCCTCGGCGACGGCGGAGGCGATGGCGTCACCGCGGAGGTTGCGCTTAAGGATGGTGCCGTCGGGGCCGAAGAGGATGATGTGGGGGATGCCCTGGATGCCGTAGAGTTCAGTGGGGATGCGCTGGGCGTTCATGATCTGGTCCCAGACAATGTTCTCTTCCTTTGCGGCCTGGATGGTGTCGTCAAGTTTGTCCCAGACTGCGACGCTGAGCATGTCGAACTTATCTCCGTGGAACTTGTCATACACGGCGCGGAGGTTGGGCATTTCCCTTCGGCAGGGACCGCACCAGGAGGCCCAGAAGTCTACCAGCACGTATTTTCCCTTGCCGATGAAGTCAGAGAACTTTACGCCGTCCACCTCGAAGTCCGTGAACATCATACCCTCTGCGGTCTTGGAGGAGGCGTCGATGGCTTTTCTCATGGCCTTTACACGGGGATTCTCGCGAAGCTCTTCGGAGAGGCCGTCAATGAGGGATAGCATTTCCTCATCGTCCTCAAGCTCTATGTTGGAGATGGCGATGAGGCCCAGGATGTTGTCCGGATTAGCCTTGATGGTCTTCTCCAGATAGGCGTTGTATTCCTTTTCCGCGGCCTCGTAGATGCCTTCCTTGTCCTCTTCCGAAAGGCCCTCTGCGGACATCTTGGCGCGGAAGTCCGTCATGAACTTGTCGTTCCATTCCTGATAGGCCATAAAGCGGGAGTGGACGCCTTTTTTGGAGGACGATACGGCCACGCCGTCTTCGAAGTTGATGTCTATCTTGGAACCGTCGGCGACGAACTGAACCTGGCGGCCGTCGGAGACTGCATATGCAACGGATGCTACGTCTGTGGGTATTTCTATTGAGAACTTGCCGTCCTGAAGGTCTATGGTCTTGTCAAGTTCTCCGGCCACTATCTGGACCTGGGTTTCGGTGGCGTCTGCGGGGAAGGAGCCGCTCACCTTGGTGATTTCGCCGGTACCGCAAGCCGCGGCGGCCAAAACTACTGCTGCAAGAAGGATAATCTTTTTCATATAAGGTGTTTTAATATGCAAATATAGTGTTTTTTACAGTTCCTCGTTGAACACGAATCCAACATAAACCGGCGATTTGAGGCCAGTGGTATTATATAGGCTTTCAGAGCCGCCATTGTACGCAACCCGAACGCCCATCTTGATGGTGTTGGCAATCATGAAGAGCTTCTCGAAGCGGAAAAGGAGGTCTGTACCTGCACTGTAAAGGTATTCCGCACTGTTGGGGACAAAGAGGGAGAAATCCGCGAAGGGATTCACTTCCAGGTTGCTCAGGTACATGTAGGGTCCCAGGGCTCGGTCAAGGAACAGTGTGGGGATGACGTAATCCGCGCTGATCTTTGCCGATGCCGGAGACACCAGAAGCATCGAGGTGCCCACTCCTGTTTTCTCAAAGCCTCTGGGCGCCATGTCCTCAAATCCCATGGCCCAGACGTCCATTGGCAGCATATACCCTATGGTACTGCCTGTCGGAATGGTAAGCCTGGACTCCTGGGTACGGCTCTGCACCGCTGCCGATAACTTGAGCCCCTGTAAGGATGTGATTCCCGGCAGATATGCGTATGCATCGAGGTAGATACCTGAACCAATCCCCTTCTCGAAGGGTGACACCACAAATCTCAGCTCGCCGCCTGCGCCAAAGCGCGGAATCACCTGAGAAGACGCCATTGTACGCCTTGTGTCAGCCGTTACGCTGGCCACAAGCGAAGTGTTCATGCAGAACTCCCTGGCCTCCCCTGTTGCCGAGGCCGATGGAATCTCCGTTACGCCATCTGTATCATAGAATGTAAATCCTTCACCGATATAGTCGTTGCTGAATTTGAGTTTCAGGCTGGGCGTAATGGTGGTTTCCCTGCCGCCGGATGAGAGGTTGAGCGGCACGGATGCGCCCACGTAACCGCCAACAAAAATGCCATCCATGGGCTTCACTGCCAGGAAAGTGGAGTCCTTTGCCGGGACGAAGCCGCGGGCAATGGCGGCGTTTTGGCGGTCGCCTATGTCAAAGCGGAAGTCTATGACTGGATAGAGGCCGGAATACGTCAGGCTGGTGTGGAATCCGGCGGCGAATACTTCATCGTCAAAGGGATTCGGGTGGAAGGAAAGACCCATGGAGCCGGATACTGTGCCGGTAAGGTTCTGGAACATTGCCGTGGCGCCAAGGGTGGCTGTCTGGTATACGTATTCCGTCTGGGATGTGGATTCTCCCCAGTTGAAATAGATGGGGAGCCAGGAGTGGATGTGTAAGAAGTTTGCCGGTTTTGAATACTTGGCTTTGACCGGCTCAACGGTCTCTGCGGGCCTTTCCACGAATTCTTTCTCCTGAGAGGAGAGGACATCGGCAATTGTGTATGCGGCATGGTCGCTTAGGGAGACTTTGCGGGAAAGCGGAGCATCGACGGTTGCCGGAATCTGGCCGGCGGGGCTGAGGGCCATGAAGCAGAGGGCATCGTCCCGGAAGAAGGGGTGGGAGACTCCGTGCCAGGTGTTGGTGAGCTGGGTGAGGGCTCCGGGAGTGTAGGAGTAGATTTCGTTTGTGCCGGTCCTGTCGCAAGTGAAATAGAGCACGCCGGCGCGGGAAATCAGGTTCTTGATCTTTACGGGGACTGGCGCCTCGAGGGTCTGTACGGTAGAAAAGTCCGTGACGTAAAGACCCATCCCATTGACCGATATTCCGGTGAAGGCAATGCGGTCTCCCATAAATGCCAATTCAGTAACCTGAAGGCCGTCAGGGGCGGTTACAGACTTTATTTCTCTGCCGTTTTCAATGTCCAGAAGGACGATTTTGCTCCCACCCTTGTCCGGATATTCCGCGACGGCGAGAGCTTTTCCATCGTCAGAAACGGCGGGGCTGACATACTTTCCGCCGGGGGTCAAGTCCTGAATCTTATTGCTGCCGGCCTTGACAAACCTTATGCTGGAAGTCTGGACCATATCCCAGCGAAGGTCCGGAACGGTCTCCGCCCAATAAAGGCAATCAGTATGGGCGGAATAGGCAAACTTGCTGTCCGCACTCATTGGTCTGATGGCGCTTACCGTTCCGTCCGGAAGAATCTTAACCAGCTCCTGGGACTTATCCAGGGCGGCTCGGAGAGCATAGACGTTGCCGTCCTTTGCCTGCACGGCGCCCCTGTAGCTTGTATAATACTTGTTGGTGGGCGGAACCAGGAAGAGTGTCTCCTGGAAGGGAGACCTGGCGGCATCGTCCTGCTCCCAGACGTCCTTGAAGGTTGTGGCTATCTCTTCCCACGTGCCCTTGATCTTCTTGCCGGAGTACTTCTTCATGGTCTTCTGGACGGCATTGAAGGCAAAGGGTGACGTAAGGTTCCAGAGGTAATCGCTCATGAACATCGTGGCGTCGTAGTTGTACCTCATGCCGGCCACGGTCATGTAGCCCACCTTGTAATAATCCGGCGTATACCACCTCTGTGAGCCATAAAGCCAGCGGTACCAGTTTCTCATGTCACCGGTAGCGAAGGACATCCTTATATATGAGAGGAAATCTGCCGTACGGCCGCGCCCGGACTGCGTGAGGGCGGTCTCCGTGACAACTGCATCGCCCTCCAGAAGGGCGTGGTTGGTATACATGGAACCGACGAACAGGGGAATCAATTCACCGTACGGCCAGTAAAGATACTTCCAGGTACCTGCGCGGCCAAACTGCATCTGCGCCACGTGCCTGTTCTCATGAATGGCAAGAATCTTTTCCCACGGCACGGGAGGCAGCGAAGAGTAGGCGTCAGGATAAGTATAGATATCCATGCGCCTTGGCGCCCACACCACGGCGCCGTTGGATATGGCGGCAAAAGGATGCAGCACCACCGGCATGGGTTTCTTATACTGCTGGTTGGGGAAGAACCCCGCAGAGTTCCCCACCAGCGGCCGGAACTGCTCCAGATAGCCGGAGTACACGAGTCCCAGGGAATCCAACCCCACGGGATAGATAACGTTATAATTTGACGATGTCAGCGTCTCCCACCGGGTCGACCCCTTCTCGCTTCCCAGCGAAGCAAACTGCGCCCTGCCCTCAAAGCAGAACACCGACAGCACTGCCAATACTGCAATTAACCTTTTCATGCCATAAAGTTAGCAATAATCCACGAAAAAACGAGAGTGGCCGGATGGTCACCCTCGTTAGTAAGACACCTTGTTGAGGTGTGTTTAGCGACGTTCGCCACGGCCTTCGCCCCTGCGGCCTCCACGACGGCCACCGCGGTCTCCACCGCGACGGTCATCCCTGCGGGCTGCGCCGGGAGCTGCAGCGTTAGCTGCGTAACCGGCGTTAGGGCTAAGATCCTGCTTGCCGTACTTCTCGCCGTTGCAGATCCACACCTTGATACCCATGGTACCCATCTGTGTGTGTGCAACTGCCAGAGCGTAGTCGATGTCTGCACGGAAGGTGTGGAGCGGAGTCCTGCCTTCCTTGAACATCTCAGAGCGGGCGATTTCGGCGCCGCCTACGCGGCCGCTGATCTGAACCTTGATACCTTCTGCACCAACGCGCATTGCGGTTGCGATGGCCATCTTGATGGCGCGGCGATAGCTCACGCGGCCTTCAATCTGACGGGCGATGCTGTCAGCTACGATGGTAGCGTCAACCTCAGGGCGCTTCACCTCGAAGATGTTGATCTGAACATCCTTCTTGGTGACCTTCTTGAGTTCTTCCTTGAGCTTGTCAACTTCCTGGCCGCCCTTTCCGATGATGACACCGGGACGTGCAGCGTGGATGGTGACGGTGATGAGCTTAAGGGTGCGCTCGATGATGATGCGGGACAGGCTGGCCTTTGCAAGGCGGCTGCCCAGGTACTTGCGGATCTCGTAATCTTCGGCGATCTTTTCTGCGTAGTTACCGCCTACCCAGTTGGAGTCCCAACCACGGGTGATGCCGATACGGTTGCTGATAGGATTTGTTTTCTGACCCATAGTTTATTCCTCCACTGCTTTTTTGACGTCAAGAACGATGGTAACGTGGTTGGAACGCTTGCGGATGCGGCCGGCGCGGCCCTGAGGGCACGGACGGATACGCTTCAGCGTGCGGCCTTCGTCAACCATGATGGTTTTGACGACGACGTTGCCGGACTCGAGTTCCTTGGTCTGCTCAGGGTTCTTGGCTTCCCAGTTGGCGATGGCGCTCTTGAGGAGTTTCTCAAGATACTTGGATGCATCCCTCTTGGAATAGTGAAGAAGGTCCAGGGCGTGGTTGACTTCCTGACCGCGGACAGTGTCTGCGACAAGGCGCATCTTCTGCGGGGAGGTAGGTACGTCGTTAAGTTTTGCGATAGCGGTCTGCTTCTTGGTCTCTTTCAGGCGCTCGGCCATCAGTCTTTTTCTCTTTCCCATAATGTCAATCCTTTAAACATTACTTCTTATTGTTGCCTGCGTGGCCGCGGAAAGTGCGGGTGGGAGCGAACTCGCCCAGCTTGTGACCGACCATGTTCTCCGTAACATATACCGGAATGAACTTGTTGCCGTTGTGAACGGCGATGGTGTGGCCCACAAAGTCAGGGGAGATCATGCTGGCACGGGACCAAGTCTTGACAACCTCTTTCTTTTTGCTGCCGTCATTCATAGCGAGAATCCTGTTCTCGAGAGCTTCCTGAATGTACGGTCCTTTTTTAAGTGAACGACTCATAATCTGTTAGTTTATTCCGTTATTTCTTACGTCTTTCAATAATGAACTTATTGGACACGGCCTTCGGGTTGCGAGTCTTGTAGCCCTTTGCAGGCAGACCCTTACGGGAACGCGGGTGTCCACCGGAGGCGCGGCCTTCACCACCACCCATCGGGTGATCATGAGGGTTCATCACAACACCACGGTTGTGAGGACGACGACCCTGGTGACGGGTACGTCCGGCCTTACCGTCGGATTCCAGATTATGATCCGGGTTGGAAACCGTACCAACAGTAGCGCGGCAGGTCACAGGAACCATGCGGGTCTCACCCGAAGGGAGGCGCAGGATAGCGTAGTTACCTTCGCGAGCTGCGAGCTGAGCGTAGGTACCGGCGGAACGGGCCATAGCGGCACCCTGACCGGGACGGAGCTCGATAGCGTGTACGAGCGTACCAACAGGAATGTTGGCAAGCGGGAGGCAGTTACCCATATCGGGGGTAGCCTGAGGGCCGCTCTCCACCACCTGACCGACCTGGAGGCCGTTAGGGGCGATGATGTAGCTCTTCATGCCATCCTCATACTGGATGAGGGCGATGCGGGCGCTGCGGTTAGGATCGTACTCGATGGTGAGCACGGTTGCCTTGAATTCATCACGGTTGCGAACGAAGTCGACCAGACGGTACATTCTCTTGTGTCCGCCGCCACGGTAACGCACGGTCATCTGACCGGTGTTGTTACGACCGCCCGTGCTCTTCAGGGGAGCAAGGAGCTTCTTGTAAGGCTTCTTCTCAGTGATTTCGTCGAAGGAGCTGATAGCTTTATTGCGCTGGCCGGGAGTAACCGGCTTGTACTTTTTGATTGCCATAGTTTATTCTCCTTCTTAGATGTTAGCGTAGAAATCAATCTTGTCTTCACCTGCAAGGGTCACATAGGCCTTCTTGTAGTGATTCATACGACCGCGAAGCAGGCCGGCTTTGGTGTAGCGCTGTTTGCGCTTGCCATGGTAGTTGAGGGTGTTCACGTCAGCGACGGAAACGCCGTACATCTGTTCCACGGCAGCCTTGATCTGAAGCTTGTTGGCATTGCGGTCAACGATGAAACCGTAACGGTTGAGCTTTTCGCCCTCAGCCGTCATTTTCTCGGTTACGATTGGCTTAATTAAGATACCCATTTTCTTTTCTCCTTTACTTTACTCTTGCTGCGAGGATATCCTGGACACCGTCCACGAGCACCAGAGAATTGGCGTCCATGATGGCGTAGGTATTGATCTCGTCAACGGTGATGACCTTCACGTTGGGAAGGTTGCGGGATGACAGGAAAATATTGTCTGAATTCTCCGGGAGAACCACCAGGACTTTGCGGTCACCGGCCTTGATGTTGGCAAGGATGGTGAGGAGTTCCTTGGTCTTGGGAGCATCCATGGCGAAGGGCTCTACAATGGTGATTGCGTTGTCAGCGGCCTTGTAAGAGAGAGCGCTGAAACGAGCGAGCTGCTTCACTTTCTTGTTCAGTTTGAAACGATAGTCGCGCGGCTTGGGACCGAACACGTTGCCACCGCCTACGAAGATACCGGCCTTGAGGGAACCGTGACGTGCGCCACCGCCGCCCTTCTGGCGACCGAGCTTCTTGGTGGAATAAGCAACCTCGCTGCGATCCTTGGTGCGTGCAGTGCCCTGACGCTGAGCTGCGAGATACTGGAGGACGTCGAGATAGATGACGTGGTCGTTGGGCTCTACGCCGAAGACCTTCTCATCGAGAACCACTTTCTTTCCGGAAAGAGTTCCGTCAATCTTGTAAACAGATAATTCCATAATTAAGCCTCCAGAATTAAGTAAGAACCCTTGGCTCCGGGAACGGAACCCTTAACTACGAGCATGTTGTTCTCTGCGTCTACTTTGAGAACCTCAAGGTTGAAGACCTTAACGCGCTCATTGCCCATGTGGCCTGCCATACGCATGCCGGGGAAGACGCGGGACGGCCATGAGGACGCACCCATGGAACCGGGGTGACGGAGCCTGTTGTGCTGACCGTGGGTCTCTCCACCGACGCCGGCGAAGCCGTGACGCTTCACGACGCCCTGGAAACCCTTACCTTTGGAAGTACCGACAACGTCAACGTACTTTACATCATCAGTGATGACGTCAGCAACGGTGACAGTGTCTCCGAGCTTGAGCTCTCCTGCGAAGTCTGCGGGGAATTCCACGAGTTTCTTCTTGGGAGTAGTTCCTGCCTTTTCAAAATGACCCTTCAGGGCCGCGCTGGTGCGTTTCTCTTTCTTTTCGTCATAGGCAAGCTGAACTGCTTCGTAACCATCGGTTTCCACAGTGCGAACCTGCGTGACAACACACGGACCAGCCTCGATGACGGTGCATGGAATATTCTTTCCATCAGCACCGAAGACGGAAATCATTCCGACTTTCTTTCCAATTAAACCAGGCATTGGTTGATGTTAATTAATTGTTACTTAAATATTTACAACGCATTGTAGGCCACTTGGGCACAATTGCGGACCGCAAAGATACGATTAAATTCTTGATTTTCCAAAAGTTATCAACAGGTTTTTTCACAACCTTATAAATATTTTATTATATTTGCATCCGGTTAGCAAATCAAAGTACCTTATATGAAAACGTCACCCACCAAAAAGAACTGGGTAAGGTATCTCCTTCAGTGGGGCACCCTGCTCGCAATCATAGTATTTGTAACCGGCCTGGTCAAGGCCCTGTTCCCCAAGATGGAACCGGCCGACCCTGAGGCATTCTGCCCCCTGGGAGGCCTTCAGGCCCTCGCCACCTACGGTGTCCGCGGCTCCCTTCCCTGCAGCATGAGTTCCCTCCAGATTATCCTGGGAATCTGCCTCGCTGCCGCCGTGGTCCTTTTCAGCAAGCTGTTCTGCGGCTACCTCTGCCCCGTGGGCACGGTGCAGGACCTTCTGATGAAGCTCCGGAAGGCTATCGGCCTTAAAGGGATAAGGATTAAAAACGGAAGCGTCGGGGACAAGATCCTCCGCATCGTGAAGTACCTCCTGGTCTTCTGGCTGTTCTATATGACCGCAACCGCCAGCGAGCTCTTCTGCAAGCATCTGGATCCGTACTATGCCGTTGCAACGGGCTTCAAGGGGGAAATCACCCTCTGGATGGCTATCGTCACGGTTTCTCTGGTGGTGCTGGGAAGCTTCCTGGTGGATATGTTCTGGTGCAGGTACCTCTGCCCGCTTGGCGCCATCTCCAACTCCCTCAAGTTCTGGGCCTGGATGCTGGGCCTGGGCGCACTGTGGTATGTGCTGGGACTCATCGGCCTTGCAACTCCATGGTGGGTCCTGCTGGGCGTCCTCTGCCTGGCCGGCTATATCCTTGAAATCTTCTGCGGCAAACCAAAGCTGCAACTCCTCCATATCATTAAGGACGATTCCCGCTGCTCCGGATGCGGCCTCTGCAACCGCGAGTGCCCCTACGGCATTGACATCGCCGGCGCACAGGGAAAGGTCACCTGCGTGGACTGCACCCTCTGCGGCCAGTGCGTTGGTGCCTGCAGCAAGGACGCCCTTGCCGTGGGCGTTTGCGACAAGGCAAAGGGCGGCTTCTGGAAGTACGTCCCGGCCATCATCACCGTCGTCCTCCTGGTCGCCGGCATATGGATCGGCTCCAATGTGGAACTCCCCACCATCAGCGAGGAGTGGAATATGGAGAACGTGGACGCAGGGTCCCTCAAGAGCTTTGACATGGGCCCTCTCCGCTCCGTGAAGTGCTTCAGCAGTTCCATGGCGTTCAAGGGCAAGCTCACACAGATCCCCGGCACCCACGCCGTTAAAACCTACGTTGGCAAGCACCGCGTACACATCACGTACGATCCCGCCGTCACCTCTCCTGAAAAGATCCAGGAAGCCATATTCGTCCCCACCCGCTTCAAGGTGAACCAGCCGGCCCTGGATTCCGTCACCCAGGTGAAGAAGGTCACCATCCACACGGAGTACATGCCGGACAGGATGGACCTCAACAACTTTGGAATGCAGCTCCGCCTCTCCGGCAAGAAGATCTACGGCGTGGAAAGCCAGTTCTCCTGCCCCCTCACCGTTCACGTCTACATGGACCCCGAGGAAGAGGCCGATGCAGCATGGTTCAAGGAAATGGTCCAGAAAAAGACCCTGGAAATGCCTGTACACGGCGGTGGCGTCAAGGTCACCAAGCTGGGATTTAAGTTTGTCGATATGGTCCCCGGCGAGGAATTCGTCCCTATCGATGAATACGTCCACCACATGTTCACTCCCTTCAAGGCGGAGTATAACGGAAAGTATGACGATGGAATCAAAAAGCGCGTCCTGGTGTATGAGGGCAAGCCCCAGTTTATCTACGAGGTGGCGAACCCCGGCTACGACAAGCCCATCATCACCCGCAACCTCCCGTTCCTGAGCAACCATCTGTCCAAGGAGGAAGGCGTAATAGGCACATATCTCAACCTCAACGAGGACCTCGTCCCCGCCATCCAGGTCCGTTTCGCCGCCCCCTGCACCGCAGACCGCATCTGGGAGCTCATGACCATGGAAACATGGACCATCACCTATAAGAATGACGATGTCCGCGAGGAAGGCGCCAAGATTGCCTTCAAGACCCCCGGCGTCGTAAAACCTTATAATAAATAATACCAACATTTGGGTATTTTCCGGAAGCGGCCAAGCCCGTACCTTTGCAGTCCCGTATAAATGCGCAAGACGGTCATAATACTCTTACTTCTGGCTACAGCCCTGCAGGCTGCCGGCCAGAGCCGTGTGTTCAAGGGGACCGTCGTGGACAAACGGACCGGTGAACCGGTGGAGTTTGCCACAGTGCTTGTAAAGGCCACGGAGCAGTGGTCCGTTACGGATGAGAAGGGACGATTCTCCATCGGCAACATCTCCGTCGCCACCAGCCGCGTGGAGATTGCTTCGCTTGGATATGTAACCCTCGTTCAGGAGGTGAAATTCACCAACAGGGAGGTCACGGACGTCACATTCAAGATTAACGAAGACAACCTCACACTGGAAAGCGCCGTTGTCACCGCGCAGGAAAATTCCAACTCTGCGGCGACGTCAAGGACAATAGACAAAACTGCCCTGGAGCACGTTCAGGTAATGAATGTGAGCGATATCGCAAGCCTTCTTCCGGGCGGCGCCACCGTGAACCCTTCCCTTACCAGCGACCAGCAGATTAGCCTCCGCTCCGGCAAGGGAGAAAGCGGCAGTTCGTCGTTTGGAACGGCAATAGAGGTGGACGGCGTGCGCCTGTCCAACAATGCGTCGTTCACAAGTTCGGACCTCAACGGACGCTCCGGCTCCGTCAAGGGTGCGTCCACGAACAATATCGCATCGTCAAACGTGGAGTCCGTGGAGGTCATTACGGGCGTGCCGTCGGTAGAATACGGAGACATGGGTAGCGGCGTGGTGAAGATAAACACCCGCAAGGGAAAGACGCCCTGGAGCGTCACCATGTCCACCAGCCCCAAGACCAAGCAGGTTTCCCTGAGCAAGGGATTCGCGCTCAGGAATACCAGGAAAGGCGTAAATCTTGGCGTGCTGAATGCAAGCGCGGAATACACCAAGAGCGTTACAGACCCCCTATCCCCTTATACCGCATATGACCGCAAGCAGCTGTCGCTTACCTACAGCAAGCAGTTCGCGGAAGGTGTCCTCAGCGACACTCCGCTAAGGATATCGGCAGGCGTTGCCGGCAACCTTGGCGGCCTGGACGACAGGGCGGATCCGGACAAGATGCTGGACACGTGGCTCATAAAGAAAGACAACAGCCTCCGCGCCAATTTCACTTCCAACTGGCTCCTCAGCAAGCCCTGGATAACCAACATTGAGCTGAACGCTTCAATGGTTTACGGTGACAAACAGGAACGGGAGAATGCCCGCTACCATAACAGCACAACATCCACAGCACTGCATGCAACCCAGGCCGGATACTACATATCCAGCGACTATGTCGAGGGCGGAGCAAATAACGCCGTCCTCCTGCCCATGGGCTATTACTACAACGTAATGGCCGTGGACGACAAGCCTTTCAACAGCAAAGTCACCCTCAAGGCCAACTGGGTAAAGAACGTTGGAAAGATAGACAATAAGGTAAAGGCCGGTCTGGACTGGACAGTTGATAAGAACTATGGCGTAGGCCAGTACTCCGAAGACCTCGCAACAGCACCTTCCTATCGCGAATGGCGTTTCTGCGACGTGCCTGCAATGCACAACCTGGGAGCATACCTGGAGGATAACTTTATGTTTTACACCGGCAAGGATTCACACGTGAACGTCATTGCCGGCCTCCGCTGGGACAACACAGTCATAAACGGCTCCGCATACGGAACCACATCCAGCCTTTCACCCCGTTTCAACGCCAAGTGGACGATGGGTAAGTTCAGCGTAAGGGCCGGATGGGGACAGGCCGTGAAACTGCCTTCCTTCTCCGTACTGTATCCCACGCCGTCATATTACGACATAGACATCTTCACTTCCACTGCCGATGCCAACAACAAGGTTTACCGCGCATACTACGTGATGCCGCGTAAGATTGAGTACAATCCGGACCTCGTATGGCAGCGCAACACCCAGGCGGAACTGGGCATGGAGGCCACCCTGGCAGGGATCCACATCTCCCTTGCCGCATATAGCAACACCACCACAGGTGCCTACAACAAAGGAACGGTTTACGATGCCTTCGCCTATCTCAAGACTCCCGTATCCTCCGTCCAGGGCCTGAGCATTCCGGCAACGGACAGGATTTATACCCTGAACCCGGAAACCGGTGTCATCACCGTGAGCGACGTGACCGGAGCAAACGCTCCCATAGAGGCTGCAGGCGTGCCCAAGAAGCAGCTTATCCAGCGGTACTATGAGAAGAATGAAACCAGTCCCATCCGCCGCATTGGCCTGGAGTGGGTGGTGGATTTCCCCCGCATCGTCCCCATTAACACCAGCGTCCGCGTGGACGGTTCGTTCTACACCTACAGGTCGGTATACACCGACATGGACGCATACTGCCCTTACACCACTTTGAGTAAAGACGGCTCACCTTATAAATATATAGGCTGGTACTATGGCGGGAACGGCAATTCCAACGGAACCGAGACGCGCAGCGTAAAGACAAATGTCACTTTCACCACCCATATACCTCAGGTGAGAATGATTGTTTCCCTCAAGGTGGAAGGAAGCCTTCTCCGTTATTCCAGAGCCCTCAGCGAAAGGGCCGACGGAAGCGCCCGCAGCCATGTCCTCAGTGACCGTACGGACCGCCTCTCCTTCACCGACGCCTCAGTTTACGACGGCCCCGGCTATTCCGTACTGTGGCCGGACTATTATTCCACCGTGGACGACCCCGGTACCTTAAAACCTTTCGGCCCGGCTTACCTTGACGCCAATGAATCCAACAAGGACCTTTACGACGACCTTACAAGTCTGGTGCAGGCAAACACCACCTATAACTATACATTCCTGCCGGACTACATAAGCCCTTACTTCAGTGCAAACATAAGCGCAACAAAGGAAATAGGCGACCTCGCCTCCATCTCCTTCTACGCCAACAACTTCTTTAACAACCGCGGCCAGGTCCGATCTTCCAAGACCGGAAACATGTCCAGCGTAACATCTTACATCCCCAGCTTTTATTACGGACTGACACTTAGACTTAAATTTTAACTCCAAAAACCGTATTATTATGAAAAAGTATCTGTTTTTAGCCATCGCCGGGCTGCTTTCATTCACAGCCTGCGATTTCATTGAGGACATCTTCAACAAGGTAGTCCCTCAGGAAGTAACCATTCAGCTCAAGAGCAATGGTGAGGCTTTCGAGGTTGCCGGCATCGCCATTGACATCGTTGATGCCGCCGGAACCGCCAGCTTCCAGGAAGTGACTGACGAAAAGGGTGTTGCAGTATTCATCCTGCCCGTCGGAAACTACACCGCATCCGTCACCTACAAGACATCCGAGGATGGTCTCCGCCTTGTTTACAACGGTTCCAATTCCGCCATCAGCGTAGCTATGGATGCAGAAAACGCTTTCGATATCAACCTCCAGAAGGTTGAGAGCCAGCAGCTCATCATCAAGGAAGTCTACACCACCGGCTGCCCCAAGAACGAGACCGGCACCTATTCCAACGATGCCTATATCGTCCTCTACAACAACTCCGACATTGAGGCCGATGCTTCCAATCTGGTTATCAGCCTGGTTTATCCCGCCAACGCACATGCTACCAACAAGTATTATGATGCCGCCGGCAAACTTCTCTATGGTGAGGCCGATTGGATTCCTTCTTACAGCGCCATCTGGACATTTGACTCTCCCGTTACCATTCCCGCTTACTCACAGATCGTGATTGCCTGCTTCGGTGCCATCGACCACACTGAAACCGTAACGGCATCCGTGAACCTTAGCAAGGCTGAATACTATTGGATGCAGAAGAACGACCAGTTCACCAACGCCAAGTACGTTGCTTCCGATAACATCCCCGCAACCCACTACCTCAGCTGCACCCCTCAGAACTCCGGTAACTCATGGGTAGTCTCCAACAGCGCCCCTGCAGTATTCATCGGCAAGATGGCAAAGGCAGAGGTCGCCGCTCTCGTAGCCAACAAGGATGGATATGATACCACCTGTGGCACTACCGCCGCTCTTGCCATGGTGAAATTCCCCAATGCAAACGTCGTGGATGGCGTTGATATCTGGTCTGCCGCCAATATCGAGAAGAGCCACGTCCGCTTCCCTGCAAGCCTGAACACCGGTTATGTGGCTATCACCAACAACCAGGGTCACAGCATCTACCGTAACGTTGACAAGGAAGCCACCGAGGCCCTGCCTGAGAACGAAGGCAAGCTTGTCTACGACTACGCAGGCGGCACACTTGACGCTGCTGCAGCCACCGGTTCCACCGATCCTTCCGGAATTGATGCAGAGGCCTCCATCAAGGCTGGCGCCCACATCATCTATTCTGAGACCAACGACTCCGGCAAGGACTTCCACGAGAGGAAGGTTCAGTCCATCAAAGAATAAATGAGACTCCGGATCCCGGTAATATTCGCCGTTCTGTTCTGCCTCGCGGTACCAGCCGCGGGGCAGGCGGACCGGCGTGATTACGGTTTCGTAACTGACACAAATCCCTATCTCTTCCTGTCCAACCCCGCCGGGACGGCGTTCTGGAACGGCAGGATAGCCGTCGCAGAAATGTCCTTTGACAAACAGAACGGCGGCCTCATCGATATCGACCAGTCCCCGGACAGCTGGGAGCTCACTGCCGGAACAGAATCTTACAGCCGTATAAGCAATCTGGTTTCCTTCTATGGCAAGCTTTCCTGGAGCGATTTCCAGGGCAAGGACATGGGCGGTCCGGTCCTTATGGACCTTGACTACAACCCTGTCAATTTCTATGAAAGCAGGGACACTGACCTTGGTACCAAAAAGCGTGAGCTTTATACCCTTAACGGGCGGATTGGCCTGTCCCCTGGTGGCAAATGGCGCTTCGGTGCCGGCATCGATTACCAGGCGGGAGACCAGATAAAGGTCAAGGATCCCCGCTTCAGCAACATCTGGATGGACCTTGGCGTTTCCGCCGGTCTGTTCTACAGCCCTTCTTCCCGCTTCTCCTTTGGTTTCAGCGCCCTCTGGCGCAATACCATCGAGTCTGTAAAGGGCGGAATCTACGGAGCCAACGACATCCAGTATTTCATCCAGACAGACAAAGGCGGCTTCTACGGCACCGTGGCACAGCTTGGCGGAGATTACAACTATCTCCCGGAAAGCACAGCCCGTCCCATGGACAACAACTGGGCGGGGATTGCGCTGCAGGCCGTAATAGGCGAAAAGTATTCGGGAGAACTCAATCTTGCCTACAGGAGCGGCTACTGGGGAAACAAATCCTCTTCTTCCGCCACTTTCTTCGAGTTCTCCGGCTTCAAGGCCGATTACAAAGGACTTTTACTCATACCGAGTGGCCGCAACCTCCAGAGGATAGAGTGGCAGCTTGGTTATGAGATGCTTTCAAACAATGAGAACTCCTTCCAGTACGTAACCCCGGAAGGAGGCAGCACAATAGTGAAATATACCGGACAGAACCATATCCTGGACCGGAACGTCGCCCACGCCGGCGTTGACTGGCGCTGGCACCACGGTGTTAATAAAGGGCGTCCGACATTTACGATAGGGGCCTCTACCGATTGGAATTCCCTGTCGCAAACAACCACACTCTATCCTTTCTGGCGCAAACACGCCATAGGAAAAGTCGACGCAAGGCTTTTCTGCCAGAAAAACTGGTTCCTCCCCGACAATGACCTTATTATCACTGCGGACATCGCCGCAATTGGTCATGCAGGATACGGAACCAAGAAAGAAGACGGGGCGTATGCCAACACAACATCTACCTCGCTCCGCAGTTTTGACATATACCTGGACAGGCACTACGAATTCGAGACCGCCCCTCATGCGGGTTTTGACGCGTCCCTGACCGCCACCGCCATGCCTGGCAATATGATTAGTCCTTATGTCAGGATTGGTTTCGGATTCATTTCCCTTCTCTCCGCGCCGGAGTTCCTTGACGACAAGCCTACGGGTGTCGCCACACTAACCCTGGGCTGTAATTTCTAAAGCCATGAAACGTATCCTGACGCTACTGGCCGCACTGGCCGTTTATGCCGCAGCAGCGGCACAGCCCATTCCCGACAGCCCGGAATTCCGTACCGGAAAGCTTGCCAACGGGATGACTTATTATATCGCCCACAATGAGAATCCGGCCGGCTGCGCGGAGTTCTACATTGCGCATAACGTGGGCGCGCTGCAGGAGGAGGACAACCAGAACGGCCTTGCGCATTTTCTGGAACATATGGCGTTCAACGGGCTCAAGCATTATCCCGGGAACTCCATGCTCAAGTTCCTGGCAAAGGACGGAGTGCGCTTCGGCTACAACGTAAACGCCTTCACAACAAGGCGTGAGACCGTTTACAACATCTCCGCGGTCCCACTGGCCAGGGAATCATTTGTAGACTCCGTGCTCCTGATACTCCACGACTGGTCCCACGACATCTCCTGCGAGCCCCAGGCCCTGGACGATGAACGCGGCGTCATAAGCGAAGAGTATCGTCTCAGGGACGATCCCCGCTCCCGCATGGCCCGTATGCAGAACGACCTCGTGTACAAGGGCGCCAAGCAGTCCAAGCGCAGCGTAATAGGCACCCTGGAGGTAATCAACGGCTTCAAGAGGGAAGAAATCCTGGACTTTTACCACAAATGGTACAGACCTGACCTTCAGGCGATTATCATCGTGGGAGATTTTGACATGGACTGGATGGAGACCAAGGTCCGCAAGACCTTTGCCGATATCCCCATGCCGGAGAATGCCCCCAAGAAAGAAATCCATCCGCCCATTCCCCAGGACGGACCCGTTTTCGAAGACATGACGGACAACCGCATCCGCTTCAATGTCTTCAAAATATTCTACAAGCAGCCTTACCCCAGCCCTGAGGAGCGCGGCGGGGAGGCTTATCTGAAGGACTGGTTCTGCAGGAACATCGTCTCAACCGTCCTTTCAGAGCGCTTGAAGAAGGCCACCAAGGAAAAATCGGCCCCCACAAAGTCTGCCGTGCTTGTCACAAGCGAGTATGAGCCGGACTACTACGTGTCCCTTTTCACCATAACTCCCAACAATAAAAACCTTCTTGGAAAGAGCCTGGAGTTCACTTACAGGGAGATAGCAAGGCTTCTCCGCCACGGAATAAGCCCCCGCGAGTTCGAGGTTGCAAAGCTTGCCACGGCGCAGCGCTTCCATCTTGACAGGGAACTCTCCCGCGAAAACATCAAGAACGAGCAGCTTGTGAACGTTGCGCTGGGACATTTCCTCAAGAACCATCCCCTGGTGCATCCGGTGGAGCTTCAGGACATAGAAAACAGGGTTCTTGGGGAAATAAGCTATAAGGACATCGTCCCGTATCCCGGAAAGATGTTCCGCGACAGCGAGGTCATTTATTCCACCTGCTACAATCCGGTTGAAGAGCCGGGAATCGCCCCCACGCCGGAGCAGATAAAGGGAATCCTGGCGGCGGTGGATGCGGAAGAAATAGGGCCCGCATTCCTTGAGTACAAGTCTCCTGACATGAGCGTGACCGCCCTTCCGGGAAAGATTCGCAAGGTGGTGAAAAAGAAGGATTACGAGCTCTGGAAGCTCTCCAACGGGGCCAAGGTGTACTATAAGGAGGCAAAGCCGGTGGAGACCAACGACCATCTGGCGGCCTTCTGGCACTTCGACACCGGACGCAAGAGCTACGAGGTGGGGAAGGAGACATCGTCCCGTATAGCGGCGGGGTTCATAGCGCAGAACCTTGGCTTCCGCGGGTGCGAGAAATCGGAGTACCGGAACTACCCTGAGCTCTCCGGCTTCAGCTATCTCATAAGCTCCATCAAGGCCGATTTGACCCTCCTCGCCGGCAAGGGAAAAGAGGAAAACGCCTTCAAGACCGTCTTCCTTACCCTGAGCGAACCCTACTTCGGGAAGCAGCTGGAAAAGACCAAGGAGAACCGCCTCAAGAGCCTGGAAAGGAAGAAGACCAACCGCAACCTCTTTGACGAGCGCTGCGACCGCGAGGTCTTCGGCGACCACCCCTGGATGCAGGTCATTGACTCCGCGGCGGTGCAGGCGGTGGACATGCAGCTTGTGGAAGACGTTTTCCGCCGCAAATACGGAGACCCTTCAAAACTGTCCGTCTATATCACATCGGACCTCGACCGCAGCCAGATAGAAGACTACGTCTGCCGATATGTGGCCGCCCTCTCCGGCGACTATCCCTACAAGATGTCCAAGACCCGGGAGCCGAAGCCTCTGGTGAAGGGAGAGATGGTCATCGAAGAGGAGCACCCGCGTGAATCCGAGCCCCTCACAAGCATCTACTACGCCTTCTACAAGGACATAAAGACCACCTCCCGCAACCTTGTGGTGTCCGATTTCCTGGACTACATCCTCAGCGCCCGCTACAACGACCTCATCCGCGAGGAGCGCGGCGGCGCCTACCACGTGGGCTTCTCCAGCGTGGTTCCCGACGATCCTTCCCAGCCCTGGAAAGGCGTCGTGAGTTTCCAGACTCGTCCTGAGATGAAGGAAATCCTCCTTCAGGACGTCAAGGACGTGATGGACAAGATGTGCGCGGAAGGCCCCACAGCCCTTGAAATGGAAATGGCTGGACGATATATCCGTAAAAGGCACGTAGAAGAAGAGGCACGCGTTGCCCGCAGCCTGAGCATGCAGCTTGACCGCCTTGTCTACACCGCCATGTACGGCCGAGATTACAATTATGACTTCAACAAGGTGATAGACGGCGTGACTCCTGCCGATGTGCAGAAAATGGCCCGCCAGTTCGCCTCCGGAGACCTCCTGAAAGAAATTTACACAGAGAATTGATATGAAAAAACTTCTTCTCACCCTTGCTCTCTGCCTTGGCGCGGTCACTGCCGCCCAGGCCGATGAAGGAATGTGGCTCATACAGTGCCTGGACAAGGCCCTCCAGAAGAACATGAAGGCCCGCGGCCTCAAGCTTGGCACGCGCGAAATCTATAACGAGGAAGCCGGGGGCCTGTCGGACGCCATTGTGTCCCTTGGCTTCTACTGCTCCGGCAGCATGATTTCCGAGGACGGTCTCATGATAACCAACCATCACTGCGCGTACGGGGACGTATCGGAAATGTCCACTCCGGAACACAACTGGCTGGAGACCGGTTTCTGGGCCCTCAACCGCAGCCAGGAGGTCCCCATCAAGGGAAAGGAGTTCTATTTCTTGAACAGGGTCCTGGACGTGACGGAAGAGGTCATCGCCCTCAAGGACAGCCTCAAGTTGGAGGGAAAGCCCTTCGGCAGCCGCAGGCTTACCGCCGTCATGGAGAACAAGTACTCGGAGCTATATGGAATGGAGGCAGGCCTGGCCGGCATGTGGTCCGGCACAAAGTACTATATCTGCCTCTACACCAAGTATACGGACATCCGCCTTGTGGCAGCCCCGCCCGTGCAGGTGGCCTCCTTCGGCGGAGACGAGGACAACTGGGAATGGCCCCAGCACAAGGCCGATTTTGCCATCTACCGCATCTATGACGACAACGGCGAACCCCTCCACCCCAAGCGCTGGCTCAAGATTTCCCAGAAGGGCTACAAGGAGAAGGACTTCGCCATGGTCATCGGCTATCCCGGACGCACCGCCCGTTACACCAGCGCAGCGGAGATGGAGCAGACCATAAACGTGGAGCGTCCCATCACCAACCGCCTCCGCAGCGGCCAGATGGAGATAATCCGCAAATGGATGGATGCCGATCCCGCCATCCGCATGAAGTACACTGACACCTTCTTCAGCCTCTCCAACGTGGCAGAGAATCAGGAGGGCGAAGAATCCTGCGTGCACCGTTTCAAGGTAATCGAGAACCGCAGGGAATGGGAGAAAGGCCTCCGCGCCTCAAGCCCGGAGAATGCCGCAGTCCTGGACCGCCTGGACGCCGAATACGCTTCCATATCGGACATAGAGAAACAGAAGGTCTACTACCGCGAGACGCTGGTACGCGGCCTCCAGATAGGGCGCACGCTTACCAGGATGGCTGTAGC
>JAILJO010000150.1 GCA_024694675.1 Bacteroidales bacterium
GTCCTCTTCGGTGAGGCCGATGTCCTCAAGGCCATCCAGATGCTCCCCGGCGTCCAGGGCGGCAACGAGGGCTTCACCGGACTGTATGTCCGCGGCGGCGGCCCGGACGAGAACCTGGTCCTCCTGGACGGCATCCCCATCTACAACGTGAACCACATGCTGGGCATCCTGTCCGTCTTCCAGACAGAGGCCGTGAAAAAGGTCACCCTGTACAAAGGCTCATTCCCGGCCAGGTACAGCGGCAGGGTATCGTCCATAGTGGACATCCGCACCAACGACGGTAACATGAAAAAGACCAGTGGCAGCGTCGGAATAGGCTTCCTTACGGACAAACTCCACGTGGAAGGCCCCATCATCAAGGACAAACTGAGCTACAGCATAAGCGCCCGCGGCCTGCACTCCATGTTGTATGATCCCCTTATCCGCCTGTACGGGAAGTACGGAGTAAAGGCACTCGGGTACGAAGAGGGGTACGATGCAACGGCCTACGGAAACTACTTCTTCTACGACCTGAACGCCAAGCTGTACTGGAGGCTGTCGGACAACGACCGCTTCTTCCTGGCCACCTACAACGGCCGGGACCGCCTGGGTGCCGAGTTCGGCGAAGAGTGGGAGAATGGCGCGAACATGATGCGCACGGACATGAGCATAGGCTGGGGCAACAACGTGGCCTCCCTGCGGTGGAACCACATCTTCTCCCAGAAGCTGTTCGCCAACACCACAATAGCCTTCAACCGCTACGACATGACTATGGGAATGGGCGCCAAGGCACGTGAGTACGGCGAAGAGTCCCCGTACATCCTGGACTTCGACTTCAAGTACAACTCCGGCATCCAGGACTGGAGCGGGAAGGTGGACTTTGACTATGTCCCCTCGCCCCGGCACCTCATAAAGTTCGGTTCAGAGTACACCTACCACTCCTTCTTCCCCCGCACAAGCACAGGGCTTATAGTTGAGACATCAGACGGCAAGACAACGGAGGAAGAGATAAACCTGGGCAAGGACCGGAATTTCTATGGCCACGAACTCACCCTTTACGCGGAAGACGATATGTCCATAACCGACCGCCTCACCTTCAACCCCGGTCTCAACGCATCATTCTTCTACACGGACGGAAGGCCCTATCTGGAACTGCAACCGCGAGTATCGGCAAAGTATTCCTTCCCCATGGGATTCACGCTCAAGACAGGATATGCCCGCATGGCGCAGTATGTGCATCTGCTGAGTTCCACACAGATTTCCCTGCCCATGGACCTCTGGGTGCCAATAACGGCCAAGATTAAGCCTGTAACGTCGGACCAGGCATCGGTTGGCATTTACTACGATGCCCTCACCGGATGGGAGTTCTCCATTGAAGGTTACTACAAGTATATGCAGAACATCCTGGAGTACAAGGACGGAGCATCGGTCATAGTGTCGGACACGTCCTGGGAAGACAAGGTGGAAATGGGAATCGGCAGGGCTTATGGCCTGGAATTCTTCGTCCAGAAGACCGCCGGGGACGTTACCGGATGGGTTTCATACACTCTGGCAAAGAGCGAGAGGCGCTTCCCGGGCGGAACCATCAGCCTTGGAGAATGGTACCCCTACAAGTACGACCGCAGGCACAATTTCAACATCAACGTCAACTATAAGATCAACGACCACCTGGACGCCAATGCCGCCTGGGTGTTCGCCTCCGGTCCCACCACAACCCTCCCCTACCGCACCACCGGAACGCTTGACCCTGACAGCAACTGGGTTATGAACACTTATTACGTCCGGCAAAGGAATAACTTCAGGCTTCCGTCCAGCCACCACCTGAACGTGGGCCTTACCCACCACAAGCAGAAAAAGCACGGAGAAAGGGCCATTACCCTGAGTATCTACAATGTGTACAACCGCATGAACCCCAATCTTGTGTACGTGAACTACGTACAACGCTTCGACGAAAATACCAGGACATACGTGGACAAGATTCAGATGGAAAAAGTAACCATCCTCCCCTTCATGCCTTCACTGAACTGGTCGTATAATTTCTAGAGAGCCATGAAAAAAGCACTGTATACGGCAATCGCGGCAATCGCAGCCGCAGCATGCACCTCAACGGAGTACATTGACGTAGATAATCTGGAACCGGAAATTGTAATCAACGCCCAGATGACAGCGGAAGAAGCCACTCACACCATACACCTTTCCACCAGCAGCCGCTCCAAGGTAAGCCCGGTTCCTACTGGCTCAGTAACTGTTTCCATAAACTCCGGCGCACCCATTATGGCCACCTGGCAGGCTCCGGAAGAAGGGTATGAAGAGTTCTCTTCTTCAGAATACATATTTACGGACAAACTGAACCCGGGAGACGTGATTGAAATAACAGGAAGCGATGGCACACACACAGCCAAAGCCACCGTCACAGTACCTCAAGCTCCGGATCTTTTGGGCGTGGAGTACACTCACGACGTTAAGCACGCCAGCGCAGGAGACAGCATATTTGACATTGGAGGAGACTATTACGGCGACTGGCCCTACTCGGAAGAACCTCCCTACAGCCCTCAAACCTGGCATGAGATTAAAGTCAAGTTCAGGGACAAATCCGGAGAAGACAGTTTTTACAGAATCCGCGTGTACGTGCATACCAAGCTTACCACTGACGAGGACATCGAAGAGTATTACAGCTATATTGGGCTGGACACATCCTCTGAGCCCGTCCTGTCCACAGCCACCTCCTCCAACGGCGGCCTTCTGGACACCATCGCTGAGGAATCCAACCGCTATGGCCTTTTCACTGACGATTTGTTCAAAGACAAAGAATATACTCTAAAGCTATATTTCCAGGAGTCAGAGATAATAAATGGCAGATTCTATCTTGGAGGAGACGGTCATTGGGACGAAGAAACGAATAAATGGGTCCTTGACCCTTTGCCTGAAGGATGGACCTATGAATCAGAAATACTGGTCAGGCTCTATTCAATAAGCCATGACCAGTATATCTACCTGAAGGCACTTGGTCTTGATGACGACCTTGGATTCCTCTTTTCAGAACCCGTTTCAATCCCCTCCAACGTGGAGGGCGGCATGGGATTCGTGAACGTGGATTCCTGCAAGGAAATCCGTCTGGACCTTTAATTACTTACCGTCGAAGATACGCTTGTAAAGGCCAAGGAAACCTGCTCCGTGGCGGGCTTCGTCGCGGGCCATCTCGTGGATGGAGTCGTGGATGGCATCGTAGCCAAGGGCCTTTGCTTTCTTGGCAATGGCAAGCTTGCCTTCGCAGGCGCCTGCTTCAGCTTCATAGCGCTTCTTGAGGTTGGTCTTGGTGTCCCAGACTACTTCTCCAAGCATCTCAGCTATGCGGGCTGCATGGTCTGCCTCTTCAAGGGCGTAGCGCTTGAAGGCGTCTGCAACCATGGGATATCCTTCCCTGTCTGCCTGGCGGCTCATGGCAAGGTACATCCCCACTTCAGAGCACTCCCCTGCGAAATGCTCCCTGAGGCCGGCAAGGATCTCAGGATCGACGCCCTTGGCGACGCCAAGCTCGTGCTCGCAGGCCCATTTGCCGTCTTCTTCTTTCACTTCGACGAATTTATCTGACTTAACGTGGCACACGGGGCACTCTGCGGGCGGGTTTTCACCTTCATATACATATCCGCAGACAAGACATCTGAATTTCTTTTTCATAGTAGCGGTGGTTTTAATGTTATTTTCACAAATATAGCAGTTTTTTCGTAAATTAGCGAAAAAAATATGGAAGCGTTTCTGAGGCAGGTGGCCCGGCATTATTTCAAGGGCCAGGACATACGGGATACGTGCTTCGTATTCCCTAACAGGCGGTCCATGGTGTTTTTCAGGAAATACCTGGCGGACCTGGTGCGGGAGTACGGGGACGGGACTCCTGTGCCCGTGCCTCCCATGTACACAATAAACGATTTCTTCTGCAGTCTGTATGGCGGGAAGGTCAGTGACCGGCTGAGGCTTCTCACAACGCTGTACACGGTTTACGCCGCCCATTACGGGAAGGTGGAGCCTCTGGACCAGTTCATCTTCTGGGGGGACATCATGCTGAGCGACTTCGAGGATGTTGACAAGTACCTCGTGGACGCCAGGGCCCTTTTCCTCAACGTATCAGAATACAAGGATATAAAGGACGATTACAGCTACCTCTCGGACGCCCAGAAAGACGCCATAAAAAGCTTCCTGAGCCATTTCCGGGACGGCGGCGGTGAGGAGGAAAGCGTCAAGAACCGCTTCATGGGTATCTGGAACATCCTCCTGCCGGTTTATCAGGAGTTCAACAGGACGCTCCGGGAAAACGGCATGGCATATGAGGGCATGGTGTACAGGGCCCTCGCGGAAAGGCTCAAGGGCGGAGAACCGGTCCGGGACATACTTGAAAAGGCCTTCCCGGACGTCCGGAAATACGTTTTCACGGGCCTCAACGCCCTCAACGAGTGCGAGCGTCTTCTCCTCTCCAAGATGAGGGACGCGGGGCTGGCGGAGTTCGTTTGGGATTATGTCAGCCCGCAGATTCAGAACAGGGCAAACAAATCGTCCTTCTTCATGAGGCGGAATATCCAGGATTATCCGCAGGCTTTCACCATTACCGCAGGCAGCGTTCTGGAGATTACGGCCGTGAGCGTTCCGTCAGGGGTGTCACAGGTAAAGCTGGCGCCGGAGATTCTGGCCCAGACCAGCGGAGACCCGGTGGAAACCGCCTTCGTACTTCCGGACGAGGGTCTTCTCCTGCCGCTTCTCAACTCCATCCCGCCGGAGTACGGGAGCATAAATGTCACCATGGGCTGTCCCATGAAAGACAGCGCCGTGTATTTCCTTGTTGACGCCATTGGAAGGATGCAGCTAAAGCTCCGCAAAAGGGACGATGGCTGGTATTTCTACCACCGTGAGGTAAGCGAAGTATTCTCTTCCAGCATACTTGGAATGATGCTTTCTGAGGAGGAAAAGAAGACTGTAGAGAAGGTTAAGCATGCGGCAAAGTACTACATTCCTGAAAAGGACCTCAAGGGCGGAAAGATACTTGAGATGGTGTTCCGGCCAGTTGTAAAGGAGGCCACACCGGAGTATAACACGGCGCTTTGCCAGTACCTTGCTGACATAACCGGAGAGATTGGCCGTACCCTTGCAAAAAGGGAAGAGATGCCGCTGGAGCTGGACTTTGCAAAGAGACTTCACACTGTCCTTAACGTTCTTGCGGACACTCCCCTGCAGGTGCTGCCGCAGACCTGGCTCAAAGTCATGCAAAGCGCGGCTGAGGGCATCTCCGTGCCGTTCAAGGGAGAGCCTCTGAAGGGCCTTCAGGTAATGGGCCCGCTGGAAACCCGCGCACTGGATTTCAAGAACATAGTAATCCTGAGCGCAAACGAGGGCATGTTCCCCCGCAGGAGCGTGAGTTCATCGTTCATCCCGCCGGAGCTGCGGAAAGGCTTCGGACTTCCCACATATGAGTTCCAGGATGCCGTGTGGGCGTACTATTTCTACCGCATGCTGCAAAGGGCGGAAAAGGTGTGGCTGATATATGACAGCCGCACGGAAGGCCTCCACTCCGGAGAGGAAAGCCGTTACATAAAGCAGCTGGAGTACCACTTTGGAATCCCTGTAAAACGCGTTGTGGCAGGCGCTTCCCTGGAGCCGGTGAACCCGGACGGGGACATCGTCAAGACTCAGGAGGACGTGGAGATTGTGCGAGGGAGCAATATATCGGCATCGGCCCTGAACAGTTACCTCAAATGCCCGGCACAGTTCTATTACAAGACGGTGAAGAAGCTGGACACCCCGGACGAGGTTGCGGAATCCCTGGACAGCGGCATGATAGGAAACGTCTTCCACCATACCATGCAGGTGCTGTATTCCGGGAAAGAGCTTATATCGGCAGAGGACCTCAAGGCCATGCAGGCCAATGAAAAGGCCCTTAAGGACCTTGTCCGCGCCAATATCCTGGAGGAAATGCACTCCGTGGAGGTCAGCGGCCGCAACCTTGTGACGGAACAGATTATCCTGGACTACGTGAAACGCACCCTCGCGTACGACGAAAAGCTCCTCCGCGACAGCAAGTCCCCCGGCTTCCGCATCCTTGGCCTGGAAAAGTTCTGCGAGACGCAGTTCGAGGGTTTCCGCATAATAGGCTTCATGGACAGGATGGACAGCTACCTCCCCGGCAAGGTCCGCATAGTGGATTACAAGACGGGAAAGGTTGAGGACGATGACATCCAGATCACCGACGCCAACGCCGCCTCCATTGCCGATAAACTCTTCGGCGAATCCAATTACGGCCGTCCCAAGATTGCCCTCCAGCTGTTCATCTACGGCCTTCTGGCAGAAGCGGACGCCAGTTTGAAAGGACAGAAGATTGTCAATTCCATCTATAGCACGGGAAGATTGTTCACCACGCCCATCCAGGACGTGGAGCAGTCAGAAGAGTTCTTCAGCATTGTAAAGGAGCGCCTGAAAGGCCTCCTGGCAGAGATCACGGACACCTCTGTCCCCTTCCGCCGCACCAAGGACGCCGCCACCTGCAAGTGGTGCGACTTCAAGGCAATCTGCGGAAAGTAATCCGGAACTATTTGGGAAGATTGAAAGCGGCGGTCATGTCGCGGAGCTGGGCGTCAATGATGTCTGCGTCAACAGCAAAGACGCCGTGCTTTTCCCATATGACAACGTCGTAATCTTCGTCAATTAGCTTGATTGTTTCCTTCGCCGGCTCAACGCTGGAAGGAAGCATGTACGGAACCATTCCAAGCCCGCGGGGACAGAAGGCCTTGGTCTCCGGAATCATGGACCAGAGCATTCCAGTCGCGGCATCCTTCTTCAGCCACTTCTTGCTGTGCGTCAGGGCTACGAGCTCAATGGGATGAGTGTGCAGTGACGCCCTGTAAGGAGAGCCCTTGGCCAGCAGATAATCGTGGACGGCAAGGTGTGAAGGCAGTTCCGAGGTGGGATCCGGCCACTTCCGCGATGCGGGAGATCTGCGACTGAAGGATTGGTCTTTTATCGGTAATGCTTGTCATTTCGAGCGTAGTCGAGAAATCTATCTTTTTGAAGTTACTTCCTTCTCGTAGTATTCGATTTCCGGGATGAAAGCTTCGCCCACCGGGACGCCGTTTTTGTAGTTGAAGTAGTCGAATACGGCGCCGAAGGGAAGGGTTTTGGCTTCTTCCAGCAGGGCCAGGCGCTGGAAGCCCTTGCCGGAGGCTTTCCAGACCTTGCGGCACTGCTCCAGGAGCCACATGCCGGTGATGTTCTTGAGGAAGCGGGTTGTGCCCTCAATGCCGCCCTCGTTGGTGAAGTTGAGGAGGGCGCTGTCGGCATTTATAATGGGCTGGGGGACCTCAATTCCCATGAGGCTCCAGGTGCCGCTGGAGAGGTAGGCGAAGTTCTCAGAGGCCGCCGGGACGGCAGCTATGGCAGATGCGGTATCGTGCCCCGCCACCGCCACGACCGGTATTCAGCGGGGCGAACCCGTCGCGGGACTGGGCGTAGAGCTGGAATACGGAGTTGAAATTCATTATCTGGATGCCCGTAGCGGCGTACAGTTCCTCGCGGGGAATTGTCTTGTAAACTTCCTCAGGAACGCCGTCAGTGTAAGGGTCTCGGTAGGCGCGGGGGTTGCCAAGGAGGGAACCGGGAGCGATGTGTTTCTGGTTGGATTACTTCTGGGCAGCCTGGGCCTGGGCGGCAAGCTCTGCCTGGAGGGCTTCGAGGGTGCGGTCTGCAGGGATGCCAAGGGCCTTGCGAGCGTCTGCGGTGAGGTCGATGACTGCATCTGAGAAGTAGATGGCCTGGGAGGCGTCAAAGAGGACGTCGATGCCCTGGGCCTTGGCGATTTCCTTCACGGCAGCGTTTGCCTTCTCGTTGATGGGGGCCATGAGCTGGGACTGCTGCTGCTGAAGTTCCTGGGAGATGTTCTGCTGGAACTCCTGGATGCGGTTCTGGATGTCGTAGAGCTCTTTTTCCTTGGACTCCTTGATGGCGGCGGTCCAGCTGGCGCTCTTCTGCTGATACTGGGAAGCTTTACCCTGATATTCCTCCACCATTGCGGCGTAGGTTTCTTCTGCTTCCTTCTGGGAGGCTGCGATTGTTTCACGGGCGGCGTCCATTTCCGGCATGAGCATCACAAGCTCATTGAAGTTCACGCGACCAATCTTCTGGGCGCTTGCGGAAAGTGCCATTAAAGAGGCAATTGCAATGACAAAAATCTTTTTCATATCTCAAGTTTTAATTATTATTCTTTTTAGGCCGATATCTTTTTCTCAAACATTATGCCACAGCGCTCTAGAACTGCTGGCCTATGACAAAGTGGAACTGGCTTCCGCCGTTGGAGGCATCGTCAAATCCATAGCCCCAGTCTATACCCAGAAGGCCTATCATGGGGAGGAATACCCTGACGCCTATACCGGCGGAACGCTTGATCTGGAAGGGGTTGAACTCACGGAAGTCCGACCAGCAGTTACCACCCTCCAGGAATGCCAGGGCATAGATGGTGGACTGAGGCTGGAGGATAACCGGATAACGGAGCTCGACGGTGAACTTGTCATACAGGTTACCGGCGTAGCTTTCGCCGTTCTGGCTGTAAGGCGTAATCTTTCGGGGCGTGAGGGAATAGTCCGTGTAACCGCGCAGGGAGACGATTTCCGCGCCGTAGGTCATGTAACCGGTCATGCCGTCGCCGCCAACCTGGAAGTTCTCGAACGGGGAATAGCCCCAGTTGCGGTTGAAGTAACCCAGGAAACCGAACTGCGCCCTTGTCATGAGCACCAGGTCACCCACAAGCTTGGTATATGTTGCGCCACTAAACTTCCACTTGTGGTATTCTATCCACTTGTAGCGCTGGGCGCTGGTCCATGTGTCGTAGTTGATGTCCTTGTAGCTCTCCACGGGGACCTTGTTGCCGTCCGAATCGTATGTGAACTTGCGGAATAGGGAGAACGGAGGCGTAATCTGCAGGGAAGCGGAGAACTCCGATCCCTGACGGGGATAGATCTGCTGGTCCGATGAGTTCCTGGTCAGCGATGCCGTGTAGCTTATGTTGTGGGACGTACCGTTATTGAAGGCGAAGTAGTAGCTTGTCCAGTCATTGAGGCGGTATGTCTGCCAGCTGAGATTATTGTAGAATACAAAGTAGTTGTCAGGCCACTTGAGGCGCGTACCAAGACCGGCGCTGAAACCGTATACCTCGAAGGACTTGGTGGCATCCAGGAGCTCGGCGAAGTAATAGCCCATGCTCATGGCGTTCGTCATCTTGGAATAATAACCGGAGATGCTGAGCGATGTAGGTTTCTTGCCGAAGAGCCAGGGCTCAGAGAAGCTGGCGCTGAAAGTGGTGTAATACTTACCGTTGGTCTGGTAACGGATGGACAGGTTCTGGGCGTCACCCAGTGGCACGGGCCTCCAGGCGCCCTTTTCGAACATGCGGCGCGTGGAGAAGTTGTTGAAGCTCACGCCGGCCGTCATAACGAAGGTCCTACCGCCCCAACCTCCGGAAAGCTCCAGCTGGGACGATGGCTTCTCCGTCACATTATAGACGATATCAACCGTATTGTTCAACTGGTTGGGAAGGATGGACCAGCCGCGGGCGGGATCCATGGCGGCCTCCTGGTCAAACTGGCCCATGGATGCGATTTCACGGATGGAGCGCTCGAAGTCTGTCTGGCTGAACAGGTAGCCCGGACGGGTCATGACCTGGCGGCGGATGACCCTTTCGTTGGTGAGGTCGTTGCCGTTGATGATGATATCGTTCAGGATGGCGGGCTTGCCCTCTGAGATACGGAGCTCGACGTCCACGGAATCGTTCTGGATATTGACTTCCACGGGGGTTACGCTGAAGAAGAGGTAACCGTTGTCGCGGTAGAGCTTGGAGACGTCGTAGTCCGTCTGCTTTCCGCCGCCGTGGAGGCGCTTTTCAAGGGTGACGATGTCATACACGTCGCCCTTCTGTATCTGGAGTATCCCGTTGAGGACTTCCGAAGGATAGACGGAGTTGCCGGTCCAGGTGATGTCCCTGAAGTAGTATTTTCCGCCCTGGTCGAAGACCATGTCAATGTCCAGGTGCTTGTCGTCTATGTAGTAGACGGAGTCGCGGACAAGGCGGGCGTCGCGGTAGCCGGCTTCATTGAAGGCTTCAAGGACGGTCTTGCGGTCCGTCTTGTAATCCTCTGCCTTGAACTTCTTGCTCTTGAAGAAGTTGTACCACACGTTGGCGTGGGTCTCCTTCATGTTCTTGGCAAGCTTGTACGGCTTAATCTCCCCTATTCCTTCATAATTGATGTGCTTGATACGCACCTTCTCTCCCCTCTTAACGTCGAAGTTCACGCGAATGGCGCTGCGGATAATGGAATCTTTCTTCACATCCACGTCAACGTCAACCTTAAGGTAGCCTTTTTCCTTGTAGTAACGTTTGATGATATCTACAGAAGTGGATTTCACATAGTCCGAGAATTCCCTTCCGGGACGGAGGTTCAGGCGCTCCTGAAGGTCTTTCTTCTCTCCGGACTTTACGCCAGTGTATGTCCAGCGGGACACTCTGGGGCGCTCCCGGATCACAATCTTGAACCATGCTGTGTCACGGGCAGAGCTCAGGGAATCAATGACCACGGCTATATCCTCGAAATAGCGCTGGGCCACAAGACGCTCAACTATTCCGGTAATGTCTTCACCGGGAGCGGTAACCTTCATGCCCTGGCGGAGACCGGAAAGCTGCAGGATCTGGTTCTCGGAGAAATACTGGTTTCCCTCCACACCAACGCCGCCCACGACGTAATCGCGGGGGTGAAGGTAATCTATCTCAATGGAACTGCGGGTGTTCTGGGCCGCCGCTCCAATAGAAGCGAGCGCCAGAAGTGCCGTGCAGATTATCCGTCCTATTCTCATTCCTTATAAATTATCCTGCAAATTTAACCATTTTATTTGACTTTGCCATAACGGCGGTCCCGGCGGGCATACTCTGCAAGGGCCTCGCGGAACTGGGGCTTGCGGAAATCCGGCCACAGGACGTCGGAGAACACGAACTCCGTGTAGGCGCTTTGCCAAAGGAGATAGTTGGATATCCTCTCCTCCCCGGACGTGCGTATGAGAAGGTCCGGATCCGGAATTCCGGCGGTGACAAGATAGCGGTCGAAATCCTCCGCCTTCATGGCCTGGAATTCCTCCGGAGAAAGCTCTGCGGCGGCTTTTTTCATGGCCTGCATGATGTCCCACTTGCCGCTGTAGGAAAGGAAGACAATCAGAGTCATGCGGCTGTTGTGGGCTGTCATCTCCATGAGCTCGTCAATAGCCTTGCAAAGCTCCTCACCAAGGCGTTCGCGGTTGCCAAGGACCACGAAGCGTACGCCGTTATCCATGAGGGTGGAGACCTCGTCCCTGATGGATTTCATCATGAGTTTCATGAGGGTTGCGACCTCATCTGCGGGACGGTTCCAGTTTTCTTCCGAGAATGCGTACAGTGACAGGTACTTGACGCCGTCTTCAACGGCAGCCTCCGTGCAGGCACGGACGCTTTCCACGCCCTCGAAATGCCCGTATACCCTGTCTTTGCCGCGGGCCTTCGCCCACCGGCCGTTTCCGTCCATTATAATGGATACGTGGACGGGAATGTTCTTATTTTCCATTGTTTCTCATGTCTTCGCCCCAGAACAGGCGTGAGGTGAGAGCCTTCACAAAGCCGGATTCTGAGATCCGCACCCTTTTGAGCGAAAATTGTGCCATCTCGACGTGAATTGTCCAGTCAGGACGGATTTCTACTGTACGGTTGTCCGTAGACATGGTTGCACGGCCGTCGCGGGACTCGAAGGAGATGTCCACCTTGGAGGTTTCCGGCAGGACGATTGGCCTCACGTTAAGGTTGTGCGGGGATATAGGCGCAAGGATAAGGACCTTGGTGTCAGGCATACAGATGGGGCCGCCAACTGAAAGGGAGTAAGCGGTTGAACCGGAGGAGGTTGCGACCAGAAGGCCGTCGGCCCAATAAGTGGGGAGAGGGTCTCCGTCGATGCTCACGTGGATACCCAGTACGGACGATCCGCTCCTGTGCAGCGAGACCTCATTCACGGAATAAGGGAGCATGCCGATGGACCTCCGCGCATCAGGACCTTTCAGCGTGGCATTCAGGACCGTACGGTACTCTATGGAGAAGTTTCCCTCCGTCAGGGCCTTGCGTACGTCTTCAGGACGATTTTCGCACAGGAAACCAATCCTTCCGAAGTTCACTCCCAGGATGGGAAGGCCGATGTCCGCCACCACATGCGCCGCGCTCAGGAAGGTCCCGTCACCGCCCATGGACAGCACCAGGTCCGTCTCCGGAATAACGTCGCTCTTGGTCTTGATTTCATAGACCTCGAAGGTAGCATCCTCCAGGTCTTTAAGGAACGATACCATCCGGGCATCCTGCCTGAGGTCCTCGTTCAGAATAAAATATCCGATTCGCATTGCTCTGTTTTCAATTCAGCCTTCAAAATTAACACTTTTCCCATAAATTTCCTTATTTTTGTGCAATTAAAGCTACGAATCATGACAAGATTAAGCGTAAATATCAATAAGATTGCAACAATCAGGAATGCGCGGGGCGGCAATGTGCCGGACGTGGAACTGGCGGCAGTGAAGTGCGAGGAATTCGGCGCTGAAGGAATCACCGTGCATCCCCGGCCGGACGAAAGGCACATAAGGTATGCCGATGTAAGGCAAATCCGGCCTCTGGTCAAGACGGAATTCAACATCGAGGGGAACCCCACTGTGCAGAGTTTCGTGGACCTGGTGCTGGAAGTCGTGCCGGACCAGGTGACGCTGGTGCCGGACGGGCACAACGCCATCACATCCAACGCAGGATGGGATACAATCGCAAACCGAGAACTGCTCACTAATCTTTGCAAGACCTTCAAAGCCAAGGGAATACGCACCAGCATATTCGTGAATCCGGATCCGGAGATGGTCCGCGGAGCGGCCGCCTGCGGGGCGGACCGCGTGGAACTCTATACGGCGGATTACGCGGAGCAGTTCCCTGCCGGTCCGGAGAAGGCAATAGCCCGTTACGTGGCGGCTGCAAAGGCGGCGCGGGAGGCCGGCCTTGGCCTCAACGCCGGACATGACCTGAGCCTTGAGAATCTGGCATACTTTGTGCACACAATTCCCTGGACGGACGAGGTCTCAATTGGCCACGCCCTCATTTCGGACGCGCTGTACATGGGTCTTGAAAAAACTATCGGGGCCTATCTTACGGAAATCCGCAAAAAATAGCTATATTTGCAGACTTTTAGCGAATTAAGTATTAACAAAGTTATATTAATGAAAAAGACCCTCATCATCGCAGGAATCGCAGCAGCCGCTGCCCTTCTCTCCTCCTGCATCCAGAACAAAGGCGGCAACGCAGCCGCATCCGTAGCTCAGGACAGCACCGCAGTAGCCGGCAGCATAGTGTTCTTCAACATGGACACCGTCATGCAGGGCTATGACATGGCCAATGACCTCACCTCCGTCTTCGAGACCAAGACCTCGGGCATCCAGGCAGAGATCGACCGCCGCGGCAAGAAGCTTGAAAAAGACGCAGCAGACTTCCAGAATAAGGTGGACAAGGGTCTCCTGACCCAGTCCGTAGCACAGGTCCAGTACCAGAAACTCCAGGGGCAGCAGCAGGAATACCAGCAGTACGCCGTCCGCAAGCAGCAGGAGATGGCAGAGGAGCAGCAGGTCATGATGAACCAGATTGCCAACGCCATCCAGGAGTTCGTGAACGAGTACAATGCAGAGAAAGGCTATGCGATGATTATCGCCACCGCCGGCAGCGTCCTAGCTACTCCCGTAGTAACCGCAGACCCCAAGCTTGACATCACTGAAGACCTCCTCGCCGGCCTCAACGCCGCATACATCAAGACCAAGGAGTCTTCCAAATAAAACCCGGACCGGATGCGGATTGCACTCTTGTCCAGTTTCTACCCCTTAAGGGGAGGCATTTCCCAGTTCAACGCCAGCATGCTGGAAGGACTGGGAAAATGTCATGTTGTAAAGGCCTTCTCCTTCTCCAGGCAGTACCCTTCCATCCTTTTCCCGGGCAAGACCCAGTACGTCACCCCGGACGATGAAGCCATGCCCGTGGAGGCCGATGCAATCCTGGACACCATCAATCCGTTCACCTGGATCAAGACCGCCAAGGCCATCCGCAAGTGGCAGCCGGACCTTCTGGTAATGAAGTACTGGATGAGCTGGTTCGCCCCTTCGCTTGGCTACGTCGCCCGCCACTGCGGCTGCAAGAGCGTAGTGGTACTGGACAACGTAATCCCCCACGAGGCCCACTGGTTTGACAAGCCCCTCACTAAGTACTTCCTCAAAGGCTGCACGGGCTTCATATCAATGTCAGAGAGTGTTCAAAACGATCTTCTCTCCCTCAGGCCTGACGCCCCGCATATCCTGAAAGCCCATCCGCTTTACTCCCACTTCGGGGAGAAACTCCCCAGGGAGGAAGCCTGCCGGATGCTGGGCCTTGATTCCGCGAAGAAGACGCTCCTCTTCTTTGGCCTTATCCGTGAATACAAGGGCCTGGACATACTCCTGGAGGCCTTCAGGGACCTTCCGGAAGACTACCAGATACTGGTTGCAGGAGAGCCGTACGGTTCCTTCGACAAGTACCAGAAGATTATCAACACCCTTCCCGGAAAGGACCGCGTGCACGTTTTCCCGGACTATATCAGGGACTCGGAGGTAAAACGCTATTTCAGCGCCGCGGACCTCGCCGTCCTCCCCTACCGCAGCGCCACCCAGAGCGGAATCAGTTCCATCGCCTACCATTTCGACGTGCCCATGGTGGTCACGGACGTGGGCGGCCTCAAGGGCACCATAGGTGAGCGTGGCACGGGAATTGTCGCACCGGTAGCGGAGCCATCGGCAATAAAGGCTGAGATACTGCGGTATTTCGGCGATCCTTCAATTGGGGAGAAGTGCCGGGAGGCTATCGGCAAAGAAAAGGAGAGGCTTGGATGGGATGCCTTCTGCCAGGCCCTCACGGACTTTGCCCTGACTTTAGAAAAATAACGCGCCATGAAAAGACTCGTACGCATACTTCTCACCGCGGTCCTGGTACTCTCCGGGACTGCAGCGCTGGCACAGGAATACGTTCCCACGCCCGTCACGGTGTCAAAGGAAAAGGTGAAACTGAACGGGAAGGTGTACCTCTCCCACGTTGTCCTGGAGCGCCAGACCCTCTTCGGGATAGCCCAGGCATACGGGGTGAAGATTGACGATATATACGAGGCCAACCCCTCCCTCCGTGAAACCGGCCTTCAGAAGAACGCCATCATCCTCATTCCCTTTGTTGACACTGCCCAGAAGGCCCCCGCACCCACGGACGTCGCTTATACGGAGCACACCGTGAAATGGTACGAGGACATTGACGACATCGCCAAGCGCTACAACGTGACGGTGAAGGAAATAATGGACCTGAACAACCTGTCGTCAAAGAAACTCACCACGCGTCAGGTACTCCGTATCCCCGTTCCCATGCCGGTTGCTCCCATTGAGGAGACCAAGGAGGAGGCGCCTGTAGAGACTGAGACAGTAGTTGTGGAACCCGCTCAGGAGCAGCCCACGGCCCAGGAGGAATCCCCTCTTGAGTTCATCGCACCTGAATATGCCCCGCAGGAGACCGTTAACGTTTCCCTTATACTCCCCTTCCACGCCAGCGGCAACGTGAGCGAGATCAACATGGACTTCTACTCCGGAGTCCTAATGGCAATGAAGGATATGGAGAAACAGGACCACAAGGTGAACCTGGAAGTGTATGACCTCACTTCAGGCATTCCTCCGGTGTCAAACCTCACAAAGAGCGACTTTGTACTTGGCCCCGTGGCTTCAAGGGACATCGAGGCCATTCTCCAGAGGCTGGAAGGCCAGGTCCCGCTGATTTCCCCGCTGGACCAGAAGGCCGCAGCCCTTGCCACAAACTATTCCAACTACATTCAGGCTCCCACACCCGTGGACAGCCAGTATGAGGACCTTGGTCTCTGGGTAAAGGAAGATACAAGCGATAACGACAAGATTATCCTCATTACGGAAAAAGGCGCAAGTTCAGTGACGGCAGCCGTTGCAATACGCAGCGCCCTGGCACGTCAGGAACTCACTTACGATATTGTCAGCTATGCAATCGTGGACGGCCGCACCGTTCCCGCCACCCTTCAGGAAACAATGGTGAAGGACGGCGTAAACCGCGTGGTGGTGGCATCGGAAAGCGAAGCCTTCATGTCGGACGTGGTCCTGAACCTTGGGATCATGCTTGGAAAGGGCTTTGACATTGTGATGTACGCTCCCTCCAAGGCCCGTACCTTCGACACCATCGACGGCAGCGCCTACCACAACCTCTCCCTGCACATCT
Organism: Bacteroidales bacterium; assembly: GCA_024694675.1. Classification (GTDB taxonomy): domain Bacteria; phylum Bacteroidota; class Bacteroidia; order Bacteroidales; family UBA932; genus Cryptobacteroides. Next base: position 16,340 of record JAILJO010000150.1, read on the forward strand.
GCTGCTCCTACCATGTGGACTATTCCTCCGCAAAGGTAGACCGCTTTGTGAGGGCCTACAGGAGCCTTTTCCACACGGAGCCTTCACAGTTCGCCTTCCAGGGATACGACACCGCAACCTATTTCGTAAACCAGGTGGCCTCTTACGGTCCGGGCTGGAAGAAGATGCTCGAGAGAAACCGCGGAACCGGCCTCCACACGGATTTTCTGTTCGATTCTGACCCTTCCGGCAACCACCAGAACAAGGCCGTCAGGAGAATCATTTATAACAAGGACTACACATCAACTCTGGTCAGATAATGAAAAAGAGTATAATCATAACCATAGCCGTTTTGGCGACCGCAGTAGCGTGCAAGACTCAGTACGATGCCCTTCTGTCCTCCAGCGACGTCGACGCCAAGTACGACGCCGCCATGCAGTACTTCAACAACCGCAAGTACCAGAAGGCCGCCCAGCTTTTCGAGTCCATGGCAATCCTCACTAACGGTACGGAAAGAGACGACACCGTCCAGTACTACTGGGGCCTCTCCAACTACCGTTTCAAGGATTACATCACGGCAGAATCCAATTTCGCCAATTTCGTGGAGAACTTCCCCCAGAGTCCTTTCGCAAGGGATGCGGAGTTCTACAGGCTGGACTGCATGTACCGCGCCACATACCGCTATGAGCTGGACCAGAACCCCACGCGCGCCTGCATGGCCGCTATAGAGGAATACAGAAGGGAGCATCCCGGTGACGACCACCTCCCCGCATGCGACGCCATGATGGCAGACCTTCAGGAGCGCCTGGACCGCAAGGATCTTGAAGCCGGCCGCCAGTATTATATAATGGAAGATTATAAGGCCGCGCGCGTAAAGCTTAAGAATGTCCTGAAGGCAAATGCGGAAAACACTTACCGTGAGGACATTCTATATTACACCGCAATGTCTTCATATAACTACGCAAGGCTCAGCGTTGCCTCAAAGCAGAAGGAACGTTACCTCACCTTCATAGACGACTATCTGAACTTCGCTGGCGAATACCCGGAGTCAAAGTACAAGAACGAGATGGACGGCCTGTACCGCAAGGTCCAGGGAATCCTTGGCCGCGGCGGCGAAGTCCCCACTGTGGAAAATAATTGAAACTCCCGCGCAGAAACCCTTGTACTTAATATAGAACAAGATTTTTTAGACAATGGACAACAAGAAAAAAGTTCCCGTAAACACCATTACACGCGACATCAAGAACCTCGCAGCACCCACCGGTAACATCTACGAATCCGTGGTGATCCTGTACAAGAGGGCAAACCAGATATCCATGGCAGAGAAGAAAGAACTCATGCGCAAGCTGGAAGAGTTCCGCAACGACCACGACACCATGGACGAAGTCTTCGAAAACAAGGAGCAGATCGAGATCTCCCAGTACTATGAGCGTCAGCCCAAGCCGGACCTCATCGCCATCGCTGAATTTGAGAATGGAGACCTCTTCTACCGCAAAGCACAGAGCGAAAACCCCATCGACATAAACAAGGGAGAGTAAGGCCATGCTTCGCAGCCTCCGCGTCTCCAATTACATTCTCATAGGCTCTCTGGAAACCAGTTTTCCGGAGGGCTTGAGCATTATAAGCGGAGAGACCGGAGCCGGAAAATCCATCCTCCTGGGCGCCCTGGCGCTTGTTCTGGGCGGCAAGGGGGACGTTTCCATGGTAGGCCCTGCCGGAGACAGCTGCATAGTGGAGGCGGAGTTCACCCTCACCCCTGAGGTAAAGGCTTTCCTCCAGGAAAACGACCTTCCTTTTGACGATGAAGGCATCATCCTCCGCCGGGTAGTGTCCCGCAGCGGCCGCTCCCGCAGCTTCCTCTGTGACGAACCCGTAGCCGCAACCACCCTCCAGGAACTGGCGGGGCTTCTTGTGGACATACACTCCCAGCACCAGACCCTCCGCCTGCAGGACCGGATGTTCCGGCTGGAGGCGCTGGACCTGTTCGCTGGGGCAGGGGCAGAAAGGGAGACCTGCGCCGGGCTCTGGAGCTCACTTCAGGAGGCAAAACGCCATCTGGAGAGCGTCAGGGAGGCAAAAGAACGTGCCCAGAGGGAAGAAGACTACAATAGAGCCCTTGTGGAAAAGCTTCAGGAAGCTAATCTTCAGCCCGGCGAACTGCCGGAGCTGGAAGAGGAGCAGAAGAGGCTCGCCCACGCGGAGGAGCTCATGGAAATGCTATCAGAGGCGGACGGAATTCTGTCCTCTGAGGAGTACTCCCCTGCCATGCAGTTGAAGCAGGTGCAGAGGCTGCTGGAAAAGGCCGTGAAGTTCATCGGCCCCATGGAAGGGCTGGCCCAAAGGCTTGAAGCCGCGCGGCTGGAGGTGGAGGATATAGAGGCGGATGTATCGGCCCAACTTACAAGGCTGGATGTGTCTCCGTCAAGGCTGGAGCAGGTGGAGAGCAGGCTGTCGCTGCTGTATTCCCTCATGCAGAAGCACGGGGTACAGACGGTGGAAGAACTTATCGCCGAAAGGGATGCCCTTGCCGCGGCCGTGGAGTATGCCGGGACGCTGGAGGAGGAAGAAAAGGCCGCCCGGAAAGAGGTGGAGAGGCTGCAGGGCCTTTACGCCGCAAGTTCGGGAAAGCTTCACACGATGAGGGAGAAGGCATCGGCCCCGTTTGCCATAAGCATCGAAAAACAGCTTCACGCCCTGGATCTGGACAATGCCGCGTTCAGAGTGGCGCTGTCCCCTGCCGCTGCCGGGCCCACCGGGGAAGACGCCGTGGATTTCCTATTCTCTTCCACCGGGAAAGAGCCGCGTGACGTTGCAAAGGCCGCATCTGGAGGCGAACTCTCCAGAATCATGCTCAGCCTCAAAGCCTGCATGGCCCATTTCCGGAAGATGCCCACGCTTGTGTTCGATGAAATCGACACGGGCGTATCCGGCAGCACCGCAGACAAAATGGGCTCCCTGGTATGCTCCATGGGCACAAGAATGCAGGTTATTGCCATTACCCATCTGCCGCAGGTAGCGGCAAAGGGAAACGCGCATTTCCTGGTTTCCAGAAAGGCGGACGTCACCTCAATGCATCTTCTGGATGCCCAGGGTCGCGTCATGGAAATTGCCCGCATGCTTTCCGGGGCAAGCATAACCCAGGCCGCAATAGAGAACGCTAAATCCCTGTTAGGTTAATATGGCAAACGCTCCCGCACGTCCCATACCCACAATGGACGAGTTCCGCACTCTCCTCAGGCGCCACGGCCTCAAGGCCACCCGCCAGAGGATAGCCGTGCACGACGTGATGATGGAGCTGGTTCATGCATCGGCGGAGATGGTGAAGGAGGAGTTGTCGGAGAGAGGGGCCAAGGTGACAACGTCATCGGTATACAACATCCTGTCCCAGCTGGCGGACTGCCGCATCTACGGACGCCGGATGTCCGGGGCCAACAAGATGTTTTTCGATGTAATAAGCAGCCGTCACATACACCTCTATGACAGGGAAAACCACACCTGGCGAGACCTCGTGGACGAGGACCTGGACGCCCTTGTGAACGCCCACCTCAAAAGGCGCAAATTCAAGGGTTTCACAATAGAAGACATTGACATACAGCTCATTGCACGTCCCACAAAGAAAAACAAGAACTTATGAGAAAGATACTGGCTATACTGCTCTCCGGAGCGCTGGCATTCGCATCCTGCACAATGCCTGAGACCATCTACAAGGTAACCAACGCCGGAGATTACATGAATTTCAAGGGTGGCAAGCTTGCCAATGACCTTGGAACGGAATTCACCGTAACGGAGGACCTCACAGACACCAAGTGGCAGGTAGAAGGCAACCGCTTCTACGCGGTTTTCGACGTGCTCAACATCAACTACGACATTACCCTCAAGTCCTACATGAACTCCACGGTAAAGGTCCCTGCCGGTGAAATCGACGAAGAGAAGACCCCCGCGTCAGATCCCGTCCAGATAGCGGACTGCAGCATCAGCGGCGGTTACCTCAACGTAATCCTCACATACTACTACAAGCCCGGCACCGAATGCCCCCACAACACGGACCTTTACTATCTTGACGACTCCAAGGAAGGCACCCTCACCCTCCGCCTTGTCCATGAAGGCGCCGGAGAGAACCTCGTAAACATGACGGCAGACGACCTCAAGAGCACCTCAGTATTCTTCTGCTTCTCTCTCGCCGGCCTCGTCCCCTCCGGAGACATGCGTACAGTCTTCTTCGAGTGTGAACTCCTGGCCCAGGAGAGCACCGGCAAATACACCTCCGCCACCAAGAACGCCGCCCTTTACACCCAACAGATTCAATTTTAAGCAATAATTTTTGTATTGCCGGAAAAATTGACTACATTTGCAGTCACCAACATGGTGAGTGTAGTTCAGTTGGTAGAGCATCGGATTGTGGTTCCGAGTGTCGTGGGTTCGAGCCCCATCACTCACCCCAGGAGCGGCCCTCACGGGTCGCTCTTTTCGTCTGTTATTGGGCGTGATAACGTTCCAGTCCGTCGATGGGGGCCGGAACGAAGGCGTGGATGCGGATGCCGTATTCGGAGAAGATGCGCTGCACGATGATGCGGCAGGCCCAGCCGAAGCCGCCCACCACGCCCACGGGCCAGGTCTCCAGTTCGTAGGCGCGCAGCGACTTTTCCACGAAAGCGCGGAAATGCCCGTCCACCAGGCCGCGAACGTATTCCGAGGTGTCGTAGTGCTCCAGGATGAAGGGCGCGAGCGAACCCAGGTAACGCGCGGGGGCGTCGCTCCGGTAGACCTTTTCCACAATGCCGGCATATGAGCCGTCGAAGCGGGCCGTGAAGTCGGCGGCCAGGTCGGCGGGCACACGGTATTTGATCCAGTCGGCCAGGAAGAGCCGGCCCAGCACGGAGGCGCTGCCGTCGTCGCCCAGGATGAATCCGCCTGAAAAGACCTTCTGGCTCACCGAAGCGCCGTCATAGAAGCAGGTGTTGGAACCCGTTCCCAGGATGGCCACAATGCCGCTTTCGCGGCCGAAGGCCCCCCGGGCGGCGCCCATGAGGTCGTTCTGTATGTCCAGTTCGGCGCCGGGGACCAGACCCTGCAGGAAGGCGGAGAGCTCGCCCCGGATGTCGGGCGTCACAACCCCGGCGGTATAGAGATAGAGCCCCTCGACGGGCTCCGCCGACAGGGAACGGCACTGCCTCACCCCCTCTTCCAACAGCTTGCAGACCGCCGGAAGGGGCATGGAAGACACGTTGGTGCCCGACAGGAAGAAACGCTCTCCCCCGCCCAGGATGCGCCATTCGCTCTTGGTGGCGCCGCTCTCGATCAGGATCCTCATGGCTGACTAGACAGATAGGCGTCGACCGCGGCCCGCACGGAACCGTGTTCCAGGAGCAGGGCCCGGGCCCGGTCGTAGTCGGTCATCCCGGTTTTCTCCAGGATCATCCGGGCGCCCCGGTCGACGAGTTTTTTGTTGGTAAGCTGCATGTCCACCATTTTGTTGTCCTGGACGTGGCCGCCCAGGATCATCACCGAGGTGGAAATCATATTGAGGATGAGTTTGGCCGCCGTACCCGATTTCATACGGGTGCTGCCCGTCACGAATTCCGGCCCCACGAGGGCCACCACGGGGCATTCGCAGGCCTGGGCGAGGGCTCCTTCCGCGTTGCAGCTGATGCATCCGGTGAGCAGCCCCAGTTCGCGCGCCTTCCGCACGGCACCCACCACATAGGGGGCGTTGCCGCCGGCGGAGATGCCGATCAGCGTGTCCGCGGGCGTGGGATGTAAGGCCAGAAGGTCGTCGATCCCCTGCTGCGGGTCGTCCTCAGCGCCCTCCACCGCATTGCGGAAGGCCGTGTCGCCCCCGGCGATGATGCCGATGAAGCGGCCTACCACGCCGTAGGTGGGCGGAATCTCGGAAGCGTCCACCACGCCGAGTCGCCCGCTGGTGCCGGCGCCCATGTAGAAAATGCGTCCGCCCCGGGCTACGATGCCTTCCACCAGCCTTTCTATGGCCGGGATGGCTGCTTCGACCGCCAGCGGGACGGACCGGTCCTCCTGGTTGATGCCGGTGAGGATCTCCCGCACCGACATCGACTCAAGATGGGAAAAATGCGAATTCTGCTCGGTGCTGACCATTATTCCTCAGCAACGGGAGCCGGCTGCGCAGGAGCGGCGCCCAGGATGTCATCAACCTTGGCGGAGAAATGCCGGTAGAGCTCGAAGGCCTCGGACAGGGTCGGAACAAGTTCCAGTTTCTTGTTTACCATAGGTAAAAAGGTTTTAATACGCAAATATACCTTTTTGTGACGGGAAAAACAAGGGTGCGGCCCAGGCTCATCTCCACCACCAGGCGCCTTTTAGTGGGGTGACGTACGTCAGGAATCGGCCTCTGGGGGCGTATAGTGACGCAGGTCCCCCTGTTTTCGGGTGACGTACGTCACCTGCGTCCGGAAAAACGGGCAAATTCCCGGAGGGACCAAGCGGAATAACGGGAAAATTGATTATATTTGTATGATTTAACTCAAAGACTAGTTATGGCAAAACGTGAGATCAAGTTTTCCCTTGTTTACAGGGATATGTGGCAGAGTTCTGGCCGTTATCAGCCGCGTGTAGACCAGCTGGTGCGTGTGGCTCCGGCAATAGTGGACATGGGCTGCTTCGACCGTGTGGAAACCAATGGCGGCGCTTTTGAGCAGGTGAATCTGCTCTATGGTGAGAACCCCAACGTTTCCGTCCGTCAGTGGACGGCGCCACTCCGTAAGGCAGGCATCCAGACCCATATGCTGGAACGTGGCCTCAACGGCATCCGCATGAATCCCGTACCCGCAGACGTGCGTGAACTCATGTTCAAGGTCAAGAAGGCCCAGGGAACTGATATCGCCCGTTCCTTCTGCGGCCTCAACGACCACCGTAACCTGAAACTCTCAGTTGAATATGCCAAGAAGGCCGGCATGATTTCCCAGGCCGCCCTGTCCATCACCCATTCCCCGGTTCACACCGTAGAATACTACCTGAATCTGGTGGACAAGCTTGTGGAATACGGCACTGACGAAATCTGCCTCAAGGATATGGCCGGCGTAGGCCGTCCCACAGAGCTTGGGCAGATTGTGGCCGGCATCAAGAAGGCCCACCCTGAAATCAAGGTCCAGTACCATGGCCACACCGGCCCCGGTTTCTCGCCCGCTTCCATGCTGGAAGTTGCCCGTGCGGGAGCAGACTATCTTGACGTTGCCGTAGAGCCCCTCTCCTGGGGAAAGGTCCATCCGGACGTAATCACCGTCCAGCAAATGATGAGGGCGGATGGCTTCCAGGTAAAGGACATCAACATGGACGCCTATATGGAAGTACGCCGTCTCACTCAGGAATTCATTGACGATTTCCTTGGCTACTGGATCAACCCTACCAACTCCCAGATGACGTCCCTGCTGGTTGGCTGCGGCCTTCCCGGCGGCATGATGGGCTCCATGATGGCAGACCTCAAGGGCTTCCAGGGAGCAATCAACGCCACCCAGCGTGCTCACGGACGTCCTGAGATGAGCCTTGACACACTCATGGTCAAGCTTTTCGAAGAGGTTGAGTATGTATGGCCTCGCCTGGGTTACCCGCCACTCGTGACTCCGTTCAGCCAGTATGTCAAGAACACCGCCCTCATGAACCTTTTCAATATGCTGCAGGACAAGCCCAGATGGACCACCATCGACAAGGACACCTGGGGCATGATCCTGGGCAACATGGGCAAACTGCCCGGAGAACTGGATCCGGAGATTGTGGCCCTCGCCAAGGAAAAGGGCATGGAATTCTACACCGGCAACCCTCAGGACATGTATCCCAATGAGCTTCCCAAGTTCCGCAAGATGATGGACGATGAAGGTTGGGATTACGGTCAGGACGACGAAGAACTCTTTAACATGGCCATGTTTGAGCGCCAGTACCGTGACTACCGTAGCGGAATTGCCAAGGAACGCTTCAACAAGGACCTGGCAGAAATGAAGGCCAAGGCAGGAGCCCCCATCGTCATAGAGCGTCCCGTGGTGGAAATGCCCAAGTTCTCTGTGGATGAATATGTTGCTAAATACCCCAAGGCTACGCCCGTACAGTGCCCCGTGAAGGGACAGATCCTCTGGGAACTGGACGTGGATAACGCCAGCAAGGCCCCCATCGCCGGCAAGAAGGTGAAGGCGGGAGAGGTAATCGGCCATGTTCAGACTTACTATGGAATAGAGGACATCGTAGCCGCTGTTGACGGAATAGTCGTCGCCGCTCTTGCAAAGCAAGGAGACAAGGTGGAAAAAGCGGAAATAGTAGCTTTTATCCAGTAAATTTTCATATCTTTGCCGGGAGAGAGATTGTCATTATGGCCACGCCAATAGTGAGCTATGAAGATGAAAGATTTTCTCCCGGAGGATCGTCCCCGGGAAAGACTGCTCCTCAGCGGAGCAGGTACCCTGTCAAACTCTGAACTCCTTGCCATTGTTATCGGCAGCGGGACCGGAGGTAAAAACGTTTATCAGCTAGCCCAGGAATTGCTTGCAGAGTATGAAGGCAGGCTGGGTATGCTGTCTGCACTGCCGCTGGAAAGGCTTATGCAAGTAAAGGGCATCGGCCAGACCAAAGCCATCATTATCAAAGCCGCGCTGGAACTGGGAAGGCGCGTGATGGAGGAAGACAACCACATAAAGGACAACCCCATCACCTCCCCGGAACTGGTAAAGCAGCTTATGCTTCCCACCTTCCAGAACCTTCCGCATGAGGAATGCTGGGTACTGTTCCTAAACGGCAAAAGCCGCCTGATAGGAAAAGAGAGACTCAGCGTGGGCAACCTTGAGAGAACCGTCCTTGACACCCGCAAGGTCCTCCGCCGTGCCATCGAGAAACAGTCCCGCCACGTAATCCTTGTCCACAACCACCCGGAAGGCACAGCGGAGCCCTCGCAGGCGGACATCCGCCAGACGGACATCCTCCGCAAAGCCCTCTCCGCCGTGGAAATCACCCTCCTCGACCACATCATCGTCGCCGGCAACACCTTCTTCTCCTTCGCCCAGGAAAGGTATGGGTA
>JAILJO010000041.1 GCA_024694675.1 Bacteroidales bacterium
CCCATCTCCACGCCCCCGAATGCCATCGCCTCCTCCACAGGCCTCGTCGAGACCAAGGACATGGCCAAGGTTGGCCTCATCATCGGCATCGTAGGCTTCGTCCTGTGCTTCTTCTGGCTCACCAAGATTTTCCCGTTCTAATATGAAAAAGACCCTTATTATAGCCCTTGCTCTCCTGACCGGAATCTCATCCCAGGCCCAGGAGACCCCCGCCAAGTACAAGCTCTACGGCTTCGTTCGCAACTATGCCGTCATCGACTCCCGTGAGGTGAACGGCGGTACTCATGACCTGTATTACTACATGCCCAAGGACGAACTCCTTGGCGCAGACGGCACGACGGATCTCAACGCCGGCGTCAACTGGAAGTACGTCTCCCTCACCACCCGCCTTGGCCTGGATTTCTCCGGCTACGAGTACCAGGGCATGAAGATCTCCGGCAAGGTAGAGGCCGATTTCTACAGCCTCAATGGCACCTCTTCTTCAAGCACAATTGCCCAGTTCCGCCTGCGCCAGGCGTACATGTCGCTGTCAAACGACCTTGAGAACGGGGACAAACTGGTTGCAAACATAGGCCAGACCTGGCATCCCATGGGTGCAGACCTCCCTCATGGAATCAATCTTGAAAGTGGCGCTCCTTTCGGGCCTTTCAACCGCAGCCCACAGGTCATGGTTCACTGGACCCACGGCTACCTTACCCTCACCGGAGGCCTGCTGTACCTGAGCCAGTATCTTCCCATGGATGCCGAAGCCGGTGCCAAGAGCGTAGCCCCATATAAATACGGATTGCCTGAAGAGTACTTTGGCATCACCACCAACTACGGTGCTTTTCTGAGCAAGCTTGGATTCACCAACATCTTCACCAAGCCCGTCAGGACCACTCCGGACAAGTACAAGGCCAGCGGCCTTCTGGATGCCCTTTCGGCATTCTATTACTGCCAGTATACCAAGGACCTGTTCCAGGTGAAGGCCAAGGTCGCCTATGCACAGAGCGGCGAGCACATGAACATCCTTTCAGGATATGGCATTTCTGCATATGATGCTGCAACCCATGAGTACACCTACACCCCCATGCAGGACCTCACGTCATTCGTGTCCGCACAGTACGGCAAGAAGTTCCAGGTTCTTGGAATGATTGGCTGGATGAAGCACCTTGGCACCACGGAAGAACTCATTGGCGCAACAGTCCTCAACAAGTCCGTTGCCGACGGCGGTAACCTCTGGATCAACACCGCAGCCGCCACCAACATCCAGCAGGCCTTCCGGGTAACTCCCACCGTCCTCTGGAACATGGGTAAACTCCAGATAGGCCTTGAGTACGATTACACCATGGCAGAGTTCGGCAACGCCGGTGAAGTCCGTGGCGCCCGCGGCCTTTACGAGGCCGGCAAAACCCACTGGATTGGCAACCACCGGCTCCTGATGATGACAAAATTCAACTTCTAGTCACAAAACTTCCGGTTACTCGCCGGAAGTTTTTTTGTCGAATGCGTTGACTATTTTGGTCACCAGGGGGTGGCGGACGATGTCTGCGGGGGTGAAGTAGATGGTGGTGATGCCTTTGATGCCCTCGAGGAGATGGATGCCGGCGAGAAGACCGCTGTCTTCGCGGCGGGGGAGGTCTATCTGCGTGGCGTCACCGGTGACGATGAACTTGGCGCTGGTGCCCATGCGGGTCAGGAACATCTTGAGCTGGCCAAGGTTGGTGTTCTGGGCCTCGTCCAGTATCACGCAGGCTTTGTCCAGGGTACGGCCTCTCATGTATGCCAGAGGGGCAATCTGGATGGTGCCGTCTCCCATGAATTCCTGCAGTTTCTTTGACGGAATCATGTCCGAAAGGGCGTCATAGAGAGGCTGGAGATAGGGATCCAGTTTATCTTTGAGGTCTCCGGGCAGGAAGCCAAGGCGCTCTCCCGCTTCCACGGCGGGGCGGGTGAGTATGATGCGCTTTATCTCGCGGTTCTTGAGAGCACGGACCGCAAGGGCGATAGCGGTGTAAGTCTTACCCGTTCCGGCGGGGCCGACGGCAAAGACAAGGTCGTTCTCAAAATAGGCTTTGACCAGTTCCTGCTGGGTTTTGTTGCGGGCGCGGATGGCTTTGCCGTCAGTGCCGTAGACAATGACGCCGTCTCCTGCAAGGCGGAACTTGTCTTCGGAGCCACCGTCGAAGATATCCTCCACGTCATAGACTGTGAGGTTCATCTTGCGGTGCCTCAGGGCTACAAGTTCAGCAAAGCGGATGTTGAATTCAGCGATGTCGCTCTCCCGGCCGTCCAGGATGAGCTCGTCACCTCTGGCGGTGACTTTGAGGTGAGGGAAGTAGGAACAGAACTCCATGAGTATCTTGTTTCCCACTCCATATATCTCCAGCGGCGTTATGCCTTCCAGCTTTATGGTTTTCTTCATATGCGCAAAGATACTTCATTTTTCGTGAAAAATGATTATTTTTGCAGTTTAAGGAGGATTGGACCATGAAAAAGTCATTAGTTCTTGTTCTGGCAGTCAGTGCCGTCATCATAAGCGGTTGCGATTTCGTTAGGGTAATCGCAGGCCGTCCCACCTCAAAGCAGGTGGAAGCCGTTCGCGTGGAACGGGTAAAGCAGGAAGAAGCACGCCACCAGGCGCGTCTGGATTCCATGCGGAGGGTCCAGCAGCAACTGGCGGACTCCCTGGCCATGGAACAGTATCTTCTGGACTCCCTTTCACAGTCCAAGGGCACGGTCATGACTCCTTCCAGCCTTGGCGGAATAGGTGTCTCCAACCTTGAATACACCTACTACATCGTTGTAGGCGCCTTCAGGGATCCCGTCAACGCCCTCAACAAGAAAACCCAGTGTGACGATTTCGGCTACCCCGCCAAGATAATCAACTTCCGTAATGGCCTCAACGCCGTGGCGGTATGCCCCTCCAACAGCATAGCGGAGACTATAAAGAACATGAAGGCTGTCAAGGGTCAGAAGTTCTGCCCCAAGGACGGCTGGATCCTGGTGAATCAATGAGAAAGATTGCAGCGGCAATAACGGCGGTCTTCCTGGCCGCATTCACGGCGGGCGCACAGTTCGCCAATCCCTTGCTGTCGCTCGAGGATTCGGAGACGGTGAGCGCCCTCAAGGAGCATGTGAGCATGCTTTCATCGGCCCAGATGGAGGGACGTGCGCCCGGAAGCGAAGGGGAGAAGATGGCGGCGGAGTATCTGGAGGCAAAGCTCAAGGAATACGGCGTAGACGTGCTCCAGGCCCAGACTTTCGGTATTTCAGAGGGCTCCGATACCCTTTCATCCCGTAACGTGGTGGGCTTCCTCCAGGGCTGGGACAAATCCCTGAATGACAGATACATAGTCATAGGCGCCCGCATGGACAACCTGGGGGCCGATACCTATATGGTGGACGGCGAGCCCGCACATCGCATCTATTACGGAGCCAACGGCAACGCATCGGGCATGGCCATGATGCTTGAACTGGCGGCCAAGCTGTCCTATGCGCGTAACCTCATCCGCAGGAGCGTCCTTTTCGTGGGCTTCGGCGCTTCCACCAAGACCCTCGCCGGCTCATGGTACTTCCTGAACCGTGCGTTCAAGGACGTGGACAACATTGACGCCATGATAAACCTGGACATGGTCGGTCTGGGGGAGAACGGTTTCTATGCATTCACATCGTCCAACGAGGACCTTAATTCAATAGTAAAAACCCTTCAGGGAGAGCTTCTCCCGGTGCAGGCGCAGCTTACGTCGGCGGAACCTTACACCGGAGACCACCGCGCTTTCTACGACAGGGAAATCCCCTCCATCCTTTTCACCACGGGCCGATATTCAGAGCACAACACCGGCCGGGACAGGGCCGATATCTTGGACTACGAAGGCATGGAAAGGGAGCTGGAATACGTCTACAGCTATGCCCAGCGCCTTTGCAACGGCCAGAAGCCTCTGTTCCGCAACTCCTCCGCCAAGGAAGAGGTTCCGGTTGGCGTATATGCCTTTGGCGACGTTGACTTCAAGCCCATGTTCCTGAACTCCCCGGATCCTTCCACGTTCATGGAAAAATGGGTGTACCAGTACCTGAGGTACCCCAAGTATGCGGCGGACAACGGCATCCAGGGCAGGGTCCTGGTGAGTTTCATCATCGACGAGAAAGGCAACGTGACGGACGTTAAGGTAACCCGCGGCATCCACACGTCCCTGGACGATGAAGCCGTCCGCGTGGTCAGCGCAAGCCCCCGCTGGAAGCCGGGAAGGATGGCCGGGAAGAAGGTCAAGGTCCTCATGACGGCGGCTGTGGATTTCCGCCTTGAAAAGGGCAAAGGGAAGTTTGGTATTAATGGTAAGGTATTATAATGGATTACAACTTTTTAGAGATTGAGAAGAAGTGGCAGGAGTATTGGGCCAAGAACAAGACTTATAAGGCAGAGAACAGCTCCGACAAGCCAAAGTACTATGTGCTGGACATGTTTCCGTATCCTTCGGGGGCGGGACTGCATGTGGGGCATCCGCTGGGGTATATTGCAAGTGATATTTTTGCAAGGTACAAGAGGCTGAAGGGCTTCAATGTCCTGCATCCCATGGGGTACGATGCCTTCGGCCTGCCGGCGGAGCAGTACGCCATCCAGACCGGCCAGCATCCGGAAAAGACCACGCACGACAACGTGGCCCGCTACCGCAGCCAGCTGGACCGCATAGGCTTCTCCTTCGACTGGGACCGCGAGTTCCGCACCTGTGATCCTGACTATTACCACTGGACCCAGTGGGCCTTCTTGAAGATGTTCGGCTCCTGGTACAACAAGGACCTGGACAAGGCCCGTCCCATTGAGGAACTCATCGCCGCCTTTGAAAAGGGCGGAAGCGCCGCCGTCAACGCCGCCTGCAGCGACGGCCCGGCATTCACCGCGGACCAGTGGAAGGCATTTTCGGACAAGGAGAAGGCCGATGTACTCATGCGTTACCGCATAGCCTACCAGGGAGAAAGCACCGTGAACTGGTGCCCGGCCCTTGGAACCGTCCTCGCCAACGACGAGGTCAAGGACGGCTACTCCGAACGCGGCGGCCACCCCGTCTTCCAGAAGAAGATGACCCAGTGGCAGCTCCGCGTGAGCGCATACGCCGGACGCCTCTTGGACGGCCTTGACAGGCTGGACTGGACAGATTCCCTGAAGGAGATGCAGCGCAACTGGATTGGAAAAAGCCAGGGCGCTGAGATGGTCTTCAAGGTGGAATGCGACGGCCGCTCATATGACATGACAATCTTCACCACCCGTGCAGACACCGTCTACGGCGTCACCTTCATGGTCCTGGCCCCGGAGAGCGAGTGGGTGGAGAAGCTTACATCGGCCTCACAGAAGGAGGCGGTGGACGCATATCTGCAGGAGGTCAAGAAGAAGACGGAACGCGAAAGGATGGCCGCAAAGGCCGTCACGGGCGTGTTCTCCGGCGCGGTGGCAACCAATCCTCTCACCGGGGACAAGGTGCCCGTGTGGATATCGGAATACGTCCTGGCCGGCTATGGAACAGGCGCCATCATGGCAGTTCCCGCCCACGACAGCAGGGACTACGCCTTCGCCAAGAAGTTCGGCCTTCCCATCGTCCCGCTTATTGAGGGGGCCGATGTCAGTGAGGAAAGCTTCGACGCCAAGGAAGGCATCATGTGCAACAGCGGTTTCCTGAACGGACTCACCGTAAAGGAGGCTATCCCCGCCGCCATCGACTATGTTGAGGCCCACGGAATAGGCCACAGGAAGATCAACTACCGCATCCGCGATGCCATATTCTCCCGCCAGAGGTACTGGGGAGAGCCTTTCCCCATCTATTACAAGGACGGCATCGCAACGCCCATTCCCATGGATGAACTGCCCCTGACGCTCCCGGAGATAGACCAGTACAAGCCCACGGAAGACGGTCAGCCGCCGCTTGCCCGCGCAAAGGACTGGACCTACAAGGGCTATCCCCTTGAGACCAGCACCATGCCCGGTTTCGCCGGCTCCAGCGCCTACTACCTCCGCTACATGGATCCCAAGAACTCCAAGGGTCTTGTTTCCAAGGAAGCCGATGAATACTGGCGCGACGTAGACCTCTACGTTGGCGGCACGGAGCACGCTACCGGCCACCTCATCTACAGCCGCTTCTGGAACAAGTTCCTGTATGACCTTGGCTACGTCTGCGAGGACGAGCCTTTCCGCAAGCTCATCAACCAGGGCATGATCCAGGGCCGTTCCAACTTCGTATATCTGATCCCCGGAACCAACAAGTTCGTTTCCGCCGGCCTCAGGGACCAGTACGAGACCATTCCGGTCCATGTGGACGTGAACATCGTCTATAACGATAAACTGGACATCGAGGCCTTCCGAGCCTGGAGGCCGGACTACAAGGATGCGGAGTTCGTCCTGGAAGACGGGGAGTACATCTGCGGCTGGGCCATCGAAAAGATGTCCAAGAGCATGTACAACGTGGTTAATCCGGACAAGATCTGCGACACATACGGTGCCGATACCCTCCGCCTCTACGAGATGTTCCTCGGCCCCATCGAGCAGGCAAAGCCCTGGGACACCAAGGGAATCGACGGCGTGAACCGCTTCCTCAAGAAGTTCTGGCGCCTGTTCTGGGACCGCGACAAATGGCTGGTCACTGACGATGAACCCACCCGCGACGAACTCAAGGCCCTGCACAAGCTCATCGGCAAGGAGCAGGAAGACATCGAGGCGTTCTCATACAACACCACCATATCGGCCTTCATGATTGCCCTGAACGATCTTGGAAACTGCTCCAAGCGTGCCATCCTGGAGCCCCTGACGGTGCTTCTGTGCCCGTTCGCCCCGCACATTGCGGAGGAGCTGTGGCACCAGCTGGGCCATGAGACTTCCGTGGTGTACGCATCGTTCCCGGAATATAAGGAGGAGCTGGCGGCTGAATCCACCGTCAAGTATCCCGTCTCCTTCAACGGCAGGACCCGCTTCTTCCTGGATGTGCCCGCAAGCGCCGGCGCACCGGAGGTCGAGGCCCTTGTCCGCGGCAACGAAAACACTCCCAAATATGTCGGAGACCAGAATATCGTCAAGGTTATCGTCGTCCCCGGCCGTATAGTAAACGTTGTTGTAAAATGACAGAAAAGACCAGAAAAGTACTTATAGGCATCTTCGACTACATTGTCATCACGGTGGGCGTCGTGCTGTTCGTGATGGCGTGGACGTCGTTCCTCCTGCCAAACAATATGATTGACGGCGGTCTCACCGGAGCATCGGCCCTTCTGAGTATGGTGACGGGGATATCGGTGGATATCTGGTATTTCGGCATAAACTCCTTCCTCCTCATAATGGCCTGGATTATCCTGGGCCGCAGTTTCGGCATCAGGACAATATATGCGATAGTGCTGTCATCGGTCCTCTTCCGCGTGTTCGGAAGCGAGCCCATGGCTTTCCTGCAGTCCGTTCCGGGCAATGCCCTGGCGGTGAACGAGCCCATTCTGGTCCCTATCATCGGCGGCCTCCTGGAGGCCGTGGGCCTGGCCCTGATTATCCTCAGGGGCGGTTCCACCGGAGGGACGGACATCCTGGCGCTCATCGTCAACAAGTTCTGGCCCGTGTCCCTTGGCCAGTTCTATCTGTTCGCGGACTTCGTGGTCATTACGCTCCTTCTGCTCATTCCCGGGCACTGCTTCACTGATGTGGTCAAGGGTTATGTCACCATGGGCGTATGCGCGTATGTGCTTGACCTTATCATGCTTGGCAAGGAACAGTCCGTGCAGGTGCATGTGTTCTCCAACAAGTATGCGGAGATTGGCGATTTCATCAACAAGGAGCTGGAAAGGGGAGTGACGGCGCTGGAGGCGGTTGGCTGGTACACCAAGCAGAACAGGAAGATCCTCATGGTGGTTATCCGCCGCTCGGAACTGGGAGTCCTTACCAAGGCTGTCAAGGAGATCGATCCCAAGGCATTCGTGACCGTCGTCCCTGCCCACAGCGTATTCGGAGAGGGATTCGGGGAGATGAAGACCGGCATTAGCCTGAAAAAGAAAAAGAAATAAGATATGGCCACGCTCAAGAAATCCACTTTAACCACGGTCAAGGAGTGGTTCCTGGTCACCTGCGGGATACTTATCTACGTCCTTGGGTGGTCCCTGTTCCTGATTCCCAACAACCTTATCGGCGGCGGTGTTTCGGGTATAAGCTCCATGATCCAGTATGCCACAAGCGGAACCATCCAGATGGGTTATTCCTATTTTGTGATTAACGCCATACTGGTTGTCCTGGCCATCGTCATACTTGGTATGGGGTTCGGCGCAAAGACAATCTATGCCATTATCCTGGCGTCCGTGGCGCTGCGATTCATGCCGGGAATGATTCCGGAGACCATAATCAATACCCTGGCCATCCAGAACGGCAAATTGATGTCGGTCCTGATGGGCGGCCTCATGGCGGGAATCGGCATAGGCATGAGCATTTCCAACGGCGGCTCTACCGGAGGGACGGACATTATCGCCCTCATCTATACCAAGTACCACAATGTGTCGCCGGGCAAGGTAATCCTGTTCCTGGATTTCATCATCATTGCATCGTCCCTTGTGGTTCCGTCCTATGTGGCGGAGATTGATCCTGCTACCGGTGCGGCTCTCCTGGATCCGTCCGGCAATCCCATGACGCACCTGATGCCGTTTGCGGACAAGGTGACGACCGTAGTATACGGCCTTATCCTTGTTACTGTGAACAGTTATGTCCTGGACATGTACATTTCCGGCCGGCAGCAGAGCGTCCAGCTTTTCATCCTCTCACACGAGTATGAGAAGATAGCCGATGCAATTACCCAGGATCTCCACCGCGGCGTCACCGTCCTTGACGGCAAGGGCTGGTACACCAAGCAGGAGACCAAGGTCCTCATGGTCCTTACCCGCAAGACAGACCTTAACCTGATGCTCCGCTACATAAAGCAGATAGATCCCAAGGCCTTCCTTTCCGTGAGTTCAGTCAACGGTGTCTACGGCAAGGGATTCGATACCATCAAGAAATAGTTCATTGACATATAGGGACGGCACGGCCGGCACCCCATTGAAAGCAGATGAAAACCATTGTTTGTATTCTGGCTGCTTTCTCTGTCGCGGCCGTTGCACTGGGTATATACCTGTTTGTTCGTCTGCGTAAGAAAGAAGCCCGCCTCAGAGAGGCCCTGACCAATCCGGCCCTGCGTGAAGCCAGGCCGGACACCTTCTCCACGGCGGCAATCGATCAGTATCTCTACGACAGATGTTGCAAGTATATGATGGAAAGGCGCCCTTTCCTGGTGGACAATTACTCCATCCAGGACCTTGCAAACGCGCTTTTCACAAACCGGGCTTACCTCTCCAAGACCATCAACAAATTCTCCGGCCGCAACTTTTGCGGCTATGTGAATTACTACAGGATAATGTATGCGGTGGAAATCTTCAGGGGTAACATGAGCTTGAGAGTGACGGATATGGCTGAGCTCTCAGGATTCCATTCAATTACGGCTTTTTACCAGGCCTTTCGCTCGGTTATGGGAGAACCTCCGAGCCACTGGTGCTCGAGGGTCCGTAAAACTGTCCGCCAGGAAATGTTTAAACGTTAACCTTAAACGGCGTCGTGCTATCCCTGAATGCCTTTCCAGCTGTCTGGAACAGGCGCAGTCACATCCACCTCTGTCTTCTTGACGGGGTGGATGAACTGTATATTGCGGGCATGGAGAGAGATTCCGCCGTCGGGGTTGGAGCGTTTTGCTCCGTACTTGAGGTCTCCCTTTATGGGGCAGCCCATGTTGGAGAGCTGGCAGCGGATCTGGTGATGGCGGCCTGTGTACAGGGTTACTTCCAATAAGAAATAGCGCTCCGTTGTCTGGATAAGCCTGTATTTGAGCTTGGCTTCCTTTCCCGTCTTGGAGACGTAGGACTTGTTCTGCTTTTCGTTGCGTACCAGGAAGTCCGTGAGGGTGTCTTCATCCTTTGGCGGCTTGTTTGCCGTAAGGGCCCAGTAGGTTTTGTGAATGTCTCCGTTGCGAAGCATGTCGTTGAGGCGCTCCAGGGCCTTGGATGTCTTAGCAAACAGGCAGACCCCGCTCACAGGCCTGTCCAGCCTGTGCGGTACGCCCATGAACACCTGTCCGGGTTTCCCGTCACGCTGGGCAATGAAGGCCTTAAGTGTCTCTGAGAGAGGCTCGTCCCCAGTCTTGTCCCCCTGCACAATCTCCCCGGCCCTCTTGTTGAACACAATTATATGATTGTCCTCGTATAGGATTCTTTTTTCCAAATCCCGGTATTCATCCCCCGGGAGTTGCCTGTAAATGCCCATATACAATGCTGGATTAGTGCTCAAAGTTAAGAAAAAATATGTAATTTTGTCTCTATGAAAGCAAACCTGAAAGCATTATTACTTTTAGCGTCCATGGCTCTCTGCCTTGTGGCATCGGCCCAGGACTTAAAGCCCGCCAAGGACAAGAAAACCAAAAAGTACGGATACAAGGACAAGCAGAAGAACTGGGTTATAGAACCCGCTTTTGACGATGCCAAAAAGTTTGACGATGACGGCTGCGCCCTTGTTAAGGTGGACGGCCTGTACGGTCTCATCGACCTTGAGGGTAAATGGGTCCTCCCGGCAGAGTATGACGATATCGGTAAATACAACAAGCACGGCCTGTGCGAGATAAGGATCAAGGAGGGGAAGACCAAGCTTTATGGAGTGGCGGACCGCTCGGGAAAGGTTGTCCTGCCCACATTATACAGCAAGGTGGAACTTCCCAAAAACGGCTCCTGCATACTTGCATCGGCATATGTGGAAGAGCCCGGACTGGAAGGTTCGCCTGTCTGGGGCGTCTACAGCCATGAAGGGAAGGAAGTCTTTGCCCCGCAGTTCCTCTATTCCCCGTCTGTTTATGACGATAAACTCATCGTCAAAGACGCCAGGACAAGTTTCTATGCCATTGTTGATGTGAGCGGAAACGTGCTCCTGCCGTTCGAATTCCTGGCCATAGACCATTCCTATAAGGGTTTCGAGACCCTTGACAAGAGCTTTGTCCAGGCGTTTTATACAGAAGATATCAAAAGGGCGGAGACCCTGGCCCATCCCGGCGCCGTCCAGCCCTATGACCTTAAGAACGACCGCGTCCGTGCCGCCGCCTGGCACGTCGGATGTATTGCCAGGCGCCTGTACGCCAACCAGGTGCGTAACATCGAAATCCAGCCCAGCTCCGTTGTAAGCAGTGCGCTTTGTACGGAAACAGGTATTGACTGGGGCCTTACAGGGAGGCGTTTCATTCGTCTGGAGCCCGTGGTAGTGGACACCGTTGACGTTTTTGCGATGGCTGATCCCACCAGCAACAATTATTACACCCTCAAGGCCCTGCTTTATGAGCAGGACGGCACTCTTGTGGGTGAAGTGTCCAGTAAAGGTTACCTGGAAGCCCAGTGCACGGAAGGGACAATCTACAGGACAGCGGAAGACAAGCGCTGGATTATTCTTAACGATCCCAATAACCTCGCCCTTCCGGCCTTTACAATGGTTCTTGCCGGCTATCGTGCCATAAATCACGACAACGTATGTAACGGCCTTGGTATCTCTTCCAATGACCTTAATCGCCTTACCCATGTAAGGACCTTCGCCAACCTTAATACGGAGATCCTTGAGGGTGAAAATATCGGCGTTACCTCATATTTCCCGCCTGTCCTGGATATGCGTGATGCCCGCATGAGGCATGATGTCATGCGTCCCATGGTATTCCACCACAGTTTCATGATGGGCGAGGTCGTAAGCTGCCGCATCATGAAAGCGGGGGATGATGTGATGGAACTGGAATTGGACGACAACCTGGTATGCCGTTTCGAGGACAAGTTCAAGGATCCATACTATAAAATGCGCGGTGATGACCTTATCTGGTGGGGACCCCATAATATGCGCACTGTACGTATTACCCTCATGCCCACGTCCAATAAGGATGCCCTGGCGGACGATATTGCCGGAACAGGCCTCTTCTGGGACATCGTGCTGGAACAGTATGAAGAAGATGGCACCTGGCTCCGTACTCTGGCCGTTGCCCCGTTTGCAGACTTCGCCCAGGACGGCGTAATAGTGTTTGAGCCCCTCCACATCGCCCTCCTGGCCCCCAACGCCATCTTGAACCGCCTCCCTCACACCAACGTCATCAAACTGAAAAACCCCAAGCCCTTACCCCACACCGTAAGCGCCCTTGACGCTTTCCGAGTTAACAACCGTCCCTTCTAAAAAAGAAACAAGCACTTGCGGGGTTCCGTAAGTGCTTGATTTTTAA
>JAILJO010000076.1 GCA_024694675.1 Bacteroidales bacterium
GCGGTGACGAAGGAATTGGACTCGAAGACGCCGCGGACCTCGGAGAAATCCATCTCTTTGTCTTCCTTGGTGCCGTCTGCGCCGAAGCCTGTCATGGAGGCCAGGTTGAACTCCTTGCGGGCGTCTTCGTAGAGCTCCTTATCAAGGCCAATCACAGCTTCTTTCCACTGCTTCACAATGTCAATTACCTGAGCCTTGGTGATGGTCTCAAGAGGCATGCCCAGCTCCTCGCCGAACTTGTCGTAAGCCCATGTCCATTCGTAGTCGTAATAGTTCTGGTGCATGGTGTGGAAAGCGGTCTCCACGGACTGTAGGTTTTCCTTGCCTTCACCTATGCGAGCGAGGAGGGAATCGACCTCATCCTTGGGGGCGATGAGGCCGGCGATATCGACCCACATTCCGGTGCCGATGGGCGTAGACGGACGGAGCATCTTTCGCATATCGTCCTCACTGGCGCCGGCGGGGAGATTCTTGAGGCGGGTGATGATGGAGTTGCCAAGGAATTTCACAATTGCCGTATGGTAGTACCGGATGCCCTGGCGGAGGGAGGAGTTGCGGATTTTGGTGCTGTGGTAGGAGTAGATATCAGACAGTTCACCGGAGGAGTACTGAAGGTTCCTGAGGAGCTTCGTGCCCTTTATCATTTTCTGGATGGTGAAGGGGGAGAGGAGGTTGTAGTTGATGCAGTCCAAGCGGTCCGGGTCCTTGCGGGCGTCGCGCTTGGGCCATTTCTGGGCGTCGCGGACTGTGCCCACACTCCTGAGGTTTACGCCGGGAACCAGGTATGTCGTATTCTGCTGCTCAATGAGATATGAGAACGGCAGGTTGGTGGTATCCGAGTGGGTTACGTGGCGGCCCATAACAAGGGAGAATGCGCCTATGCGGGAGGGCCAGAGGATGTAGGAATCGGACGATGTCTTGGATCCGCGCTCCATTACGCCCTGGTGGATTGGCCCCAGCTTGTACATGTGGTTACTCTGGTTGGAGCCGGAGCCTGCGTTCATGAAGGAGAACATGCCGGCTATGAGGAGGGTGCTCTTGTGGTGGGTGACGGTGAAAGGTCCGGCGAAAATGGCACAGGCCTCGCCGTTTTCCCCCTGGCAGTTGGAGAAGAAGAGGGAATCGGAGGCACTGTAGCCGTGCCCCAGGGTGCAGCACTGTCCCACGAAGCAGCGCTCCAGGGTGGTGTTGTCGTTGACGGAGGAGCCGGAGGCGATGATGAAATTATCGGCAATAACGCCGTGACCGATGACCACCGGGGCGGTCTCGTTGGAACAGACGGTGCCGTTCTTGAGGCGGGAGGTGCCGCTGATTTTGGCCCAGTCACCTATGTTTACTCCGTTGATATACTTGGTATTACGGATGCGGACGTGGCTGCCGATGCGGCCTCTGGTGGATTCCTTCGATGCGGCATAATCGTCAATCATCTTGTTGAGGGCGGCGACGGTGTCCGGATGGTGGCGGTACATGGCCAGGATGTAGGCCGTCTGGGCGGAGAGGCGGTCGAAGATCTTGACCTCGCGGCCGCCGGTCTCGTTGAGGACGGATACCTCCACGCCGTTTCCGAAGCGACAGGGACCGTCGGTAAGGATGAGGTCCGCATTCTCAATGTAGCAGTCATGGCCTATGTCGTAGTTGGCGATGTAGTCCGTGATGTTCTCTATGAGGGTGTTGTCCCCGACGTTTACGTTGTGGAGGGTGACTTCGCGGAGGCCGGAGTGCTTTTTAAGGCCTCCCGGAAGGGTGAATGAAGATTCAAACTTTCCAAACCTTACTTCGCCGGAGAAGCGGACGTTGCGGATGTATTTGAGGGAATCCGGATCCGATGTCTCTACGGTATCCCAGTTTTCTGCGCGGCAGCCCCGGGAGGATAGGAGATCTATCTGGTCCTGTGTAAGTTTCTTGTATTCTGACATATTTCGGTGTGTTTCGTTTTTATTTTCAAACTGCAAAGGTAGTGATTTTTCCGGGATTTGGAAAAAGTTGTGATTTCCTTTTGTAATACGTAGTATTAGTTATTGCGGAAACGGAAAAAATGATTATCTTTGTATGATTATATACGCAATTTATACAGGGCTGCAGCATGGCGTTTGGATTAACGTTCGTCTGCGTTTTGGTGTGTGGGAAAGCAAGATACGGCCCTTGTAACTGCCTGAGAATCTGCGTTCTGGGGGAGTAGATGTTGTGTAAATACATGATTTGCAATTAGTTAAGCAAACCGCTGATTATTAGCCACTTATAAAACCATCTCTCCTGAGTTTCTTGTAAAACATGGGCCGCCCAAGGGAAAAATACTGGTACGCACTGAAGGTTTTCCACAACAGAATGGAAGAAACGCTGGGTTATTTCAAGCCCGGAAGATATGAAACCTTCGTCCCGGTGATTATTCCTTCCCTCCTTTTTGTGAAATGTTCCGAAGCTTTTCTTGAGAAAACCAAGCGCGACCACTGGGACAAGTTCATGTACTACAAAGAAGCGGACTCCACCCACCCCGGGCGCATCCGGGACCACGAAATGGAAGTCTTCCGCCTGGCCATGTCAGACCCCTCCGTCAGGGGAGAATACCTCGGGGACGATACCACCAAGTACATGACCGGAGACAAAGTCCGCGTGACCGACGGCCCTTACAAGGGATATGAAGGCTTTATCCACAGAATAAAGCATGACCGGAAGCTGGTAGTCTGTGTGCAGGGCGTAGCCGTAGTGGCTTTCAGTGATGTGAGGATGGAATTTGTGGAGAAGATATAACACGTCATTCCGGGTTTGACCCTTTCGTCATTGCCGGCCCCGACCGGCAATCTTATACAAGACTATGAAAAGAACCATCATAATCACCGGCGGCGCCGGATTCATTGGCAGCCACGTTGTAAGGCTGTTTGTAAACAAGTATCCAGAGTACAAGATAATCAATCTGGACAAGTTGACCTATGCCGGTAACCTGGCAAACCTCAAGGACATCGAAGACAAACCCAACTACAGGTTTGTCAAAATGGACATCTGTGACTTCGAAGGCGTCTTTGCCCTGATGCAGGAAGAACACGTAGACGGCATCATCCACCTAGCCGCAGAATCTCATGTTGACAGGTCTATCAAAGATCCCTTCACCTTTGCCCAGACCAACGTGATGGGTACACTGTCCCTTCTCCAGGCTGCCAAGGCCTGCTGGGAACCGACCCATTACGTCATGCCCGGCTCCGACCGGGCATCTCAAATTGAGTGCCGTTTTTACCACATTTCCACCGACGAAGTGTATGGAGCATTGGAAATGACCCACCCTGAAGGCATCGAACCTCCCTTCACCACCAAGGCATCGTCCGGAAAACACCACCTGGCATACGGTGAGAAGTTCTTCACGGAGGACCTCAAGTACCAGCCGCACAGCCCGTACAGCGCCGCCAAGGCCAGTTCCGACCATTTCGTCCGTGCCTTCCACGACACCTTTGGAATGCCCACCATTGTGACGAATTGCTCCAACAACTATGGTCCCTACCAGTTTCCGGAGAAGTTGATACCGCTCTTTATCAACAACATCAGGTATCGGAAGCCCCTTCCTGTGTACGGCAAAGGCGAGAACGTCCGCGACTGGTTGTATGTGGAAGATCATGCTAGGGCTATAGACTTAATTTTCCACAAAGGCAAGGTCGCCGAAACCTACAACATCGGCGGCTTCAACGAATGGAAAAACATCGACATCATCAAGGTGCTGATTAATACTGTAGATAGGCTTCTGGGCCGTCCAGAAGGTTCAGATATGGACCTGATTACTTACGTGACGGACCGTGCGGGCCACGACCTCCGCTATGCCATCGACTCCTCCAAGCTCCAGAAGGAACTTGGCTGGGAACCCTCCCTCCAGTTTGAAGAAGGCATAGAAAAGACAGTAAAGTGGTACCTTGACAATCAAGCCTGGATGGACAACGTCACCTCAGGCGATTACCAGAAGTACTACGAAGATATGTATAAAGGGCGCTAGCCCGTCATTCCGGACCTGATCCGGAATCTTTAACAACTATGAAAGGCATCGTTTTAGCCGGAGGCTCCGGCACCCACGACTCCCTTGCCGAAGCCTCCATCTACATCGAGACCGTAGAAAAGCGCCAGGGCCTCAAGGTGGCCAGCCTGGAGGAAATAGCCTTGCAGAAAGGCTGGATAACCGCAGAACGGCTTCGCGATCTGGCCGCCCCCATGGCAAAGAACCAGTACGGCCAGTATCTGCTCCGCCTGGCGGACCAGTCTGTGATGTAGGAATCCTTAACAAATCAATAAACGAACAATGAAGCACATATTCACTATCCTCACATCCCTTATGACACTTTTTTCCTGTAGCGCCCAGCCCAAAGTGGACAACTCCGTTTCCGGAGAACTTGACCTTAACAGATACCTCGGCTCCTGGTACGAGATTGCCCGTTTCGACCACAAGTTCGAGCGCGGCCTCTCCTTCTGCAAGGCAAACTACTCCCTCCGCGAAGACGGCAAGGTGGCCGTAGTCAACTCCGGCATCAAGGACGGCAAGCCCAAGGAAGCCGACGGAAAAGCCAAACTCACGGCAGATCCCCGTGTCCTTCGTGTCTCCTTCTTCAGCCCCTTCTACGGCGACTATCGCATCATGCTTCTGGACCCAGACTACCAGTGGGTACTGATTGGCGGCAGCAACCACAAATACCTCTGGATACTTGCCCGCGACCCCAAACTCCCGGACGATGTCCGTGAAGCCATCCTGGCCGAGGCCGTCCGCCGTGGCTACGATACTGGAAAACTTATCTGGGTGGAGCAGTAGAGGGATTCTTCCGTTTGAAAGCCTGCCTAAGAGGGTCATACCGGACAAAGCGTTGTTTGAGTTTTTTTTTAAAGGGTTTAATTTGGATTTCAGAAAATTTGACAGTACCTTTGCGATACTTCCCTGAGATTGCGGTGACGCAGCCCTGCTGCCACGAACCAAGCTAGATGCAGCAATCTCCGGGATTATTTCTGTTAAGAAGGTCTCGTGAAGGTACAGACGACGTTCTGTAAGATTGTAAATCACTACCACCACGCAAATAAATGAGTCATCCCCAATGAGGATAGGTGCGGCCATCATACCGGTCATCTGTTTTTTCCCGTTTGTGGCGTAGTAATCCAAAGGTGGGATTATAGAACCTTTTTCCAAAACATCCTTAATTGCAGCAAACGAAGCTGCCTTGATACGGCCTATGCCGTGAGACTTGTCACTCTGGATGCCTTTCATGTCCAGCAGGACTTCCCCCCCAGGGGGATTGAGCCAGGCCGCCTTGAGAAAGGAAGAAGTTCAGGACTTGCTGGGCAAATGTGATCCCGAGTTTGGGAAAAAACTCCTTACCGGTGAGGGTACAAACAGGATTATTGAAGTCAAATTCAATCATAACATTGCTTTTTGAGGGGCAATGTAAGAAGACTTATCCGTTTCATTGCTTTTTGCAGATTTTGATAAACCAATATAAACAACCGATATGAATCTCAAGGGAACCAAGACCGAGAAGAACCTTCTCGAAGCTTTTGCCGGGGAATCCCAGGCACGCAACAAGTACACCTATTTCGCCTCTAAGGCTAAGAAAGACGGCTATGTCCAGATTGCCTCCATCTTTGAGGAGACGGCGGCCAACGAGAAGGAGCATGCCAAGATTTGGTACAAGTACCTCCACGGAGGCTCTGTACCTGGGACGATTGAGAATCTGGAAGATGCCGCTAACGGCGAGAACTTCGAGTGGACCGATATGTACGCCCGGATGGCTCGCGAGGCGCGCGAAGAGGGTTTTGACGAGATTGCCGATAAGTTTGAGATGGTGGGTGCCATTGAGAAGGAGCACGAGGAGAGGTACAGGAAGCTCCTTGCTAATATCAAGGAAGGCCTCGTCTTCTCCCGCGATGGAGATATGGTCTGGCAGTGCTCCAACTGCGGCCACATCGTGATTGGCCCCAAGGCCCCCGAGGTTTGCCCCGTTTGCGACCATCCCCAGAGCTACTTCCAGTTGAGGGCGGAGAATTATTAGTATGTTTACGCTCATTGAACTTCCCTACAAGTCCCTGGCGCCGGTGATCAGTGACCAGACCCTTGCTTTCCACCATGGGAAGCACCTGCAGACGTATGTGGACAATCTGAACAAGCTGATTGCCGGGACGGAGTTTGAAGGGATGGGGCTGGAGGGAATAGTCCGTAAGGCTCCGGCAGGTGGTGTGTTTAACAATGCCGGCCAGATACTCAACCACAACCTCTATTTTACTCAGTTCATGACCCCTTCTGTCATTCTGAGCGAAGCCAAGAATCTGCCGACCGGCAATCTCGCGAAGCAGATAGCCAAGCAGTGGGGGAGCATCGACTCCTTCAAGGCTGAGTTCGAAGCCAAGGGCACGGGTCTCTTCGGCTCCGGCTGGGTCTGGCTCCAGGCCAATGCGGAGGGCGAGCTCTCCATCGGCCAATACGCCAACGCAGACAACCCGGTGGCCCACGGCCTCAAGCCCCTGCTCACTTTCGATGTCTGGGAGCACGCGTACTACCTGGACTATCAGAACCGTCGGGCCGCGCACCTTGCCGCACTTTGGCAAATTGTGAATTGGGAAATAATAGAGAATCGATATAATGATTAATAATTGCTATATGTTAGACAAGAAATCAAAGATTTACGTGGCCGGCCACACTGGTTTGGTTGGTTCTGCTATTTGGAATAACCTCAAGAAACGGGGCTACAACAACCTGGTTGGTCTTACCATCCAGGAGATGGACCTGACGGATCAGAATCAGGTAAAGGCATTCTTTGACCGCGAGAAGCCGGATGCAGTAGTTCTGGCGGCAGCATTTGTTGGCGGCATCATGGCCAATAGCTTGTATCGTGCCGATTTCATCATGGTGAATATGAAGATTCAGTGTAATATCATCAGCGAGGCCTACGCCCACGGGGTAAAGAAACTGCTCTTCCTGGGTAGCACCTGCATCTATCCCAAGGAAGCCCCTCAGCCGATGGTGGAAGACGCATTGCTCACCGGACCGCTGGAGTATACAAACGAGCCGTACGCCATCGCCAAGATTGCTGGCCTGAAGATGTGCGAGAGCTACAACCTGCAGTACGGCACCAACTTCATAGCCGTGATGCCTACCAACCTGTACGGCCCCAACGACAACTTCCACCTGGAGAATAGTCACGTAATGCCGGCCATGATGCGTAAAGTTTATCTAGCCAAACTCATCCACGAGGGCGCTTGGGACAAGATTGCCATCGACCTTAACAAGCGTCCCGTTGAGGGCGTGAAGGGAGATGCCACCCGCGAGGAAATTCTGAAGGTTCTTGAGAAATACGGTATTTCCGACAACAAGGTAGTCCTCTGGGGCACCGGCACTCCACTCCGTGAGTTCCTCTGGAGCGAGGAAATGGCCGATGCCTGCGTACATATCCTGACCACTGTTGACTTCAAGGATGTGATTGGTATTGAGAAGTACTCCAGTGTCCACTACGGAACCAAGGCCGACGGTGTTGTTGACCGTGACCATACCGCTGGCCGTGGTGGCGCTATCCCCAGCCTGGGTGAGATCCGCAACTGCCACATTAACGTGGGCACAGGTAAGGAACTCACTATTCGCCAGCTCTCCGAACTGGTTGTCAAGGCCGTTGGCTTTGAAGGCAAAGTTGAGTTTGATGCCTCAAAGCCGGATGGTACTATGCGTAAGATGATTGATGTGAGCAAGTTGCATCGTCTGGGCTGGCACCACAAGATTGAAATTGAGGAGGGTGTCCAGAAACTCTTTGACTGGTACAAGGCAAGTTTGAATTAAACAGAATAACAGATGAAAAAAGCACTTATAACTGGCGTTACGGGCCAGGATGGCTCTTACCTGAGCGAGTTCTTACTTGAGAAAGGTTACGAGGTTCACGGCATTATCCGCCGCAGTAGCGTCGATTTCCGCGAGCGCATTGCCCACCTCGAGGGCAAGCCCCACTTCCACCTCCACTATGCCGACCTGGGCGACTCCATGTCCATCGTGAAGGTTGTTGACAAGGTGCGTCCCGACGAGATCTACAACCTGGCCGCACAGAGCCATGTGCAGGTCAGCTTCGACTCGCCCGAGTTCACCGCCGATGTCGATGCCACGGGCGTCCTGCGCGTCCTCGAGGCCGTGCGCGCCTGCCATCTGGAGCAGACCTGCCGCATCTACCAGGCCAGCACCTCCGAGCTCTACGGCAAGGTAGAAGAGGTGCCCCAGAACGAGAACACCCCCTTCCACCCCTATTCGCCCTATGCCGTGGCCAAGCTCTACGGCTACTGGATTGTCAAGGAGTACCGCGAGGCCTACGGCATGTTCTGCTGCAGCGGCATCCTGTTCAACCACGAGAGCGAGCG
>JAILJO010000085.1 GCA_024694675.1 Bacteroidales bacterium
GTACAACTCGTGACCCGCAATCACATCTGCCGCGTCAAGTTCCGTAATGGCTCGTGAACCGTAGGACACATAGTCTGCGGTCTGGACGGTATACTCCCCGTCCACTTTGCCGCGTTTTACGGCATTGGCCATATCAATACTTACGCCGGCCTCCAGAGCGGGTTCCCATATTTGATGAGACTCATCTTCAAACTCATCCGGAATAAGCAGGAAGAACTGGATCTTGGCAGCAGCGCGGGAAACCTTTACACGACCGCTGGCGGTACGCTTATCTTGCGCATCGGTAGTCATTGTGACGGTACCTAGCTCGTCGGCGGACATCACAAAACTCGCCTGTACAGGCTGGGCAGTGAAGTCATTTTCCACCACAAGGTTCTTGAGAGTTGCAACGTCAGTATGACCGCTGTAACTCAGCGGAGCATTACATATCACATAAAACTGACATGTGCCGGAAACAGTGTTCCCGAACATCCTGTTGGCATCTGCATCCGTAAAGAATACCTTTACCTTATAAATTGTACTGTCTCCTTCCGCTACGGGTTCTGCACCACGGCCCAGGGCCATGAACACGGCGTCAGAAGATGAGGCACCGTTGGGGTAGAAGAAGCAGTCCACGCTTTTCACTAGGTTCTCATTGTACGCATCAGCACCGCGGCTGCTGGCCTTGGTGACAAGCGCCGGGTGAAGACCTCCGAGAGTGATCTCGATGCAATGGTCCGGAATGCCCGTCTCCGTAGAAATGGGCTCTCTTCCGCATCCGGTCCATAAAAGGAGCGGAAGCAGCAGGACTGAGAATAATCTTGATATGCTTTTCATCGTTCCTTTCATTTTAGTTAGCATTCTGCCATATTGTCCATTCCCTGATATCGCCCTGATTAACCAGGTTGAGTGCAACCGTAGCGTCACCGGTGGCGTCAATGTAGTATATCCTCAGTTTGGCGTGGCTTGTAACGGTAGCTTCCGTATCAATCGGCTTGACATATATGTAGTTCATCACGTCCGGATCAATGGCGTAACGGATGGAGTTGACGCGGTTGCCGTGCTCGTTCAGAAGGAAGTTGCCATCCTCGTCACAGAAACCGAATGCGGCGTCTCCCACCAGGGAGGCCTGCCAGGAAGCATATTTTCCTGCGCCAAGTTTGAAGTAGAACTTACCCATACGGTTGTTGATCCATACATTTCCCTGGGCATCGGCATAGTCAATATACGAAGAATCGTAGGTCAGCGCCTGGATAACGTCGTTGATATTGGCGTTGTAGTCAAAGTCTAACTCCTTGAGGTCCCAGGGCCTGGGAACCACTTCAAGCTCTATCTTGTCGCCCGCCACAATTAGGTTTATGTCATAAACGCGACCGCCTTCAAAGTCGGTGATAATACTTCCGCTCAGGTGCGGGGCGGTGTCGTCATTATAGTTAACCGTGGCTCCGGTAAGGGTTTCACTGGTGATGGTCCAGTCTGTAGCGGAATCGTCGGTCCATTCGCCCCACGAAGGATTGCTCCAACTGCTCCAGTTGCCCCAACTGCTCCATGCTGCAGTGAAGGTGTAATCTGACTCGTGGCTGGCATAGGTATTATATGCATTATTCCAGCTATTAGTCCTGTCTCTGTCCGATGTTACTCTTATTTCATCTGACTTGCGAGACCGTGTACGTGTGCGGGAGATTGTCCTGGTTTGCTTCTGTATAACCTGTCTTGTCTGGTTTACCGTAAGGTTTCCGGAAACATTTAATTTATGATAATCAATGGTTACTGCAATACGGTCACCAGAAGCAGATTCCCTGGGGATTGCATAAAGGAAATAACCGGACATAAGGTCCTGTGCATTTTCTGTTATGCCGGTGTATGTTCCAAAATTGCTCTGCACGGTTGCGGCAGGCACATACTGAAGTGACTGCGACAGGACATTGCTGGTATTCAGCACATATTCCGGATTTGAGCCGCTGAAACGGGAGGTATTTATCCAGGTGGGATTGTAGGAAGTAGCATTGTCCAGCACCAGGGTGCCCTTTTGGTTGAAACCTTTAAGCGTTACCTCTTCTACAAGATATCGCTGGCCGCTCACGGAATAACGGGTATTAGTTGCTGTCTCAGTCCTGGTGCGGTAGCGGGTCTGTATAATAGTCTCTGTTTCAGTCTGGTTCTGAACGGCCCAGTAATACCTTACATAAACCCAATCTGAATAGTCAAATCCGTCACTGCGGTAGTATGTTGAATTATTTCCAAAAAGGGTCTCCGGATCCCCTACAGTAGATTTCGTTTCCCCATTTTCGGGATCGCCCTCGGCACCGTTGGAGGAACTGACATTTCCTGCATCGGTCTGATTACGTACCTCTCCCGGCAGCGTACCCTTTACATTCAGGCGCACCTTTGCCACTGCGTGGCGGAAGTGGAAGTCTACGGTCCCCTCCGTAGCATAATCGTCCTTCTTTACATTCTTGTGGGGGTCGCCGGAGGTGTTGGTGCCCCATAGGATGTCGCGCTGTTTGGAAAGC
>JAILJO010000156.1 GCA_024694675.1 Bacteroidales bacterium
TTGGGCCTGTGATGAGGTATTTACTAACCGAAAACAGCCATTGAGATGGTCAAGTAACAAGTCTTGGGAAAGAATACTGGCACAAGTAAAGACTCATATAAAGAAGTATCTGAAAAAAGGGAAGTATGCATCACTGCTCCTGGGTAAACAGGGCATTGGTGTTGGGTTTGTAGATGGAGACTTGATACTCCTTTAAAGCTTATTCTAGCCAGCCTCATACTATCCCTATGACTATCCCAAGTTTTTGAACACAGATATAAGTAGCTGATAATAAAAGCTTTAACTCCAACTATTCCATTACTTTAACGAGGAAGAATATTAGGGGCTTAAATACCTGAATATAAGCATTTTACGCGCATCGGGTACGATTTTCACGAATCGTGCCCGATGGCATTTTATGGCATTCTACGGCATTTTAGGGAAACGAAAGTTACCGCAAAAGTTACCGCATTTTTGTAACGGTAATAGTTGCTCCCCAGCACGCTGAGACAGCGTTTTTGCCTTGTGGAAGCAGATGGTTTCCGCATCATAGCTGAAGCACAAAACCGCCACCCGGTGCCAGGTGGACGGTGAGACTGTCCCGGACTACGCATTCTTCCCGGCTGTAGTCGCGGGCGGCACGATCGGCATTCACTCCGTCCCGGAAAAGGATGGCGGGACCGCTCCGGGGCAGCTGTACCGTGATGTCTCGCTCCTCCCAGTTGGTTAGGGCGCCGATGTACCACGTGTCGCCGGAACGCCGGGCCATCACCACATACTGCCCAATCTCTCCGTCCAGACAGACCGTTTCGTCCCACACCGTGGGGATGGAGGCGATGAAGGCGGTGCATTCGGGCTCGTTCAGATAATTGGACGGGCTGTCGCACAGCATAGTGAAAGGAGCGTCAAATACCACATATTCAGCTAGTTGTCGACAACGGGTTCCCTGACTCATTCCCTCTGAATACACGGCCTTGAAGTTCTTTTTCGTGGCATTGCGCATAGCCCCCTGGGTATAATCGGCAGGTTCAGCCACCAGGCGGGTAAAGGGGAGAATGACGTCGTAGGTGACCTGGTCGTAGTCTTTCTTGGCCCACTTGAGCTGCTCCAGGCCGTTTACGGCCTCGTAATTCAGGACATTGGGCCAGGTGCGGGTGAGTCCTGCTGGTTTGGATGTGCCGTGAAAGTCGATGAACTGGTGATATCGGGCAGCTGTGGCCGCCGCCTTCTCACAGAAGGCGACCATGGCCTGGTCGTCCCGGTCCAGAAAATCAATCTTCCAGCCAGCGATACCCATGTCGGCATAATGTCGGCAGACGGCTTCCATATCTTTCTCTAAGGCCCAGTAGCCTGCCCAGAGAACCAGCTGTTTTCTTTGCGTAACTGCTATAATAGCGTTGTTTTATATTCATTTTTGTCAGTATACTGCATAAATAACCCGATTATTGTGCAGTACGCAAAAACAGGATGGTTGGATATTAGTATTTGAAATATCAAAAATTATCGCTATTTTTGCGGGTGAATATATGATTTTTCATATTATGGAGACGCAAAGAACAGCTTTTGAAAGAATCATTTCTCTGGGGCGGCGCTACGGGGCTTACAGGAAGGCCGTAGGCATTTCCCAGCAAGATGTGCACAGGAAAACCGGTGTAGCTATGTCCACTATTAGTCTGTTTGAGAATGGAAAGGGGCAAGGGCTGTCGCTGGAGCATTTTTACCTGCTGATGGAGGCTGTGGACCTTTCCATAGACGAATTCGCCTTGATTCCGGAGGCTCAGAAGACGGATTTGGCCTCGCTTTGGAAACAACAGAATAATAAGGGTAGGAAATGAATGGGAATGTAGTAAAGGTTTCCCTGTGGGGGAAGACGGTGGGATACCTGACTTGGGATAAAACCGACTGGAGGACGGAGAGTTCCGTTTTTCAATTTGACAGAGAGTATCTTTCCTCTGGATGGGATATCTCGCCCCTGCTTATGCCGCTGGACTCCAAAATGGTGCAAAGTGGGCTGGATATCCGTGGAGGAAACCCCAAAAACGCATTTAGCGGACTTCCGGCAGTTTTCGCAGACTCACTGCCTGACCACTGGGGCAATTCCCTGTTCCGGGCGTGGGCAAAGGAGCACAAGGTGAGCATAAAGGCCGTTTCGCCGGTAGATTATCTTTCGTTTATCGGCAAAAGAGGTATGGGAGCACTTGAGTACCTCCCCGCCGCCATAGAAGGCGAAGATGAAGCTTTTGATGTAGATGTGAACCGATTATATGAATTCGCGAAGAGCATCCTTGAAGAGCGCAACGAAGTGGCGTTTGAGAGCGACAGGGAACTGTTATGGCGGGATCTGATTAAACTGGGCACATCTCCCGGCGGTAAGCGCCCCAAGGCATTGATTGCATTCAACCCTATGGAACATACTGTAAAATCAGGACAAGTGCTGCTTCCTCCCGGATATGAGTATTATGTGCTGAAGTATGACAATGAGAGTGATTTATTCCCCTATGCCCGAATAGAATACGCTTACTCCAGAATGTGCAAGGACGCCGGTATTATTATGCCGGAAACCGAATTGCGGCTTTTTGACAAAGCCACGCACTTTATCATTAAACGATTTGACCGGAAGGTTGGAGAGAAAGTGCATATGCAATCTTTAAGGGCCATAAACGGTGAAACCGGGTCTTATGAAGAGGCGTTTGATGTGATATCAAGGATGAGGCTGGATTATGTGGACAAGGAACAGTTATTCCGGAGAATGGTCTTTAATGTGGTTGCCGGTAATATTGACGACCATGACAAGAATATTTCGTTCCTGATGGACAAAAACGGCACCTGGTCTCTGGCGCCGGCCTACGATGTCGTCTTTAGCATAGACCCAAATACGCTGTACGCGCAAAAGGGGCAGTTCATGAGTGTAAATGGAAAGAATCAAAGGATTACTGTCGGTGATATTTTGACAGTTGCAAGAACTTACAGCATCAACCGACCTGAAAGGATTATTGAGCAAATCATGGAGGCTGTATCCCACGTGGATGGTTATTTGAAAGATGCCGGCGTAAAGGATGCCACCATAAAAGTAATCCTCGAGGAATTGAATGAAAAGCACAAAGAACAGGAACTAGTTCGATGAAACTAGTTTTTTTGATGCGTCGTATTATCCTCAAGCGTTAATAAAAATTATGCTATTTTTCAGCGGAGATGCTCGATTAAACTCTCGATGACTCCAAGATTGACTTTCCGGAGCTGTTCTTCGTTGACTTTGGTTACTTTGCGGTCGTAGGTCATGAGGCCGTTCACTTCTACTTCGACGTCGGTGGTCTGGGTATAGACGGCGGCGGCTACGCCATCGGCAATTCCGGGGATAAGATATTCCTGGGCATAGCGACTGTATTTCTCCAGTACCTGATCACCGTTTTCACAGACGCCTTTGTAGCCCCAGTTGCCTTTCTCCTGCCAGGTGTGTCCGGAGACGGCGTATCCTATGCCGCCATATTCGCCCACCACGTCAATCATCTCTCCGTCGCTTCGCAGCAGCATCTTGGGCTTGGGATAGTTGTGGCTGTCCAGGATGTCCCCGCAATGGCGGTGGTTGCCGCCGGAGGCGGAGTTGATGAGGCGGGTAGGATCCTGAACGCGGGTGAACTCAACCACGGCTTCCGTGTCGAACTGGCCCCAGGCCTCGTTGAAAGGCACCCACACTACAATGCTGGGGAACTTTTTAAGCTGATGCATTATTTCTCCCCACTCCTTGTAGTAAGTGGCTTTGGCTTCGTCGCTGAGGGGGTAGTCCCAGCCCGAGCCGAAGGCTTTGCGGCCCCACTGGGGGTCATACAGGCCATCGTTCTTGAAAACATCGACGTTTCCGGCCATGGAAGGCATGTCCTGCCAGACCATCATTCCCAGGCGGTCGCAATGGTAATACCAGCGCGCGGGCTCCACCTTGATATGCTTGCGGATGAAGTTGAATCCCCAGCCTTTGGTCTTGACGATATCGTAGGCCAGAGCATCGTCCGTGGGGGCGGTGTACAGGCCGTCCGGCCACCAGCCCTGGTCCAGGGGACCATACTGGAAGTATGGCTCTCCGTTGAGGCCCAGGCGTTTGTGCCCCTTGGCATCCAGGACTGCAGTGCAGCTGCGGATGGCGGTATAGGCCTTTACTTTGTCCAGGACCTTACCGTCTTTGACAACCTCGATGGAAAGAGGGTAGAGGTAAGGGTGATCCGGGGACCAAAGTTTGGCTTCCGGGACTTCAAGGACCAGCGCCTGACCGGGCTCAGCTTGTGCCTTGGCTATCCTTTTTCCGGTTTTGCCATTCTCTGCATCCCAGCCTTCCGCTCCATCGTAGAGGGTGACGATGACGGCATCGGCCTCTCCTTCAATGTCAGGGATGACCGTGATGCTGCCGGCCAGGGTGCTTGTGCAGTTATAGTCCTTGATGTAGGTTTTTCCCACGGGCTCCAGCCATACGCTTTGCCATATGCCGGTAACGGGGGTGTACCATATGCCGTGGGGGGTTGATACCTGCTTGCCGCGGGGCTGCCTGTCATTGTCCGTACCGTCCCAGACCTTGAGGAGGAGTTGCTGCTCTCCCTCTGCGATATGATCGGTTATATCGTACTCAAAGGCCGTGTATCCGCCGGTGTGCTCTCCCAGCGGTTTGCCGTTGAGCCAAACCTCCGCCTTCCAGTCCACAGCGTCAAAGTGAAGCAGGACCCTGTCTTTCCAGTTGGCGGGAACGCTGAAACTTGTCCTGTACCATAAAGCCGCGTCCGGGCCTACTCTTTTGCCAACCCCGGAAAGGGAAGACTCAGGACAGAAGGGCACCAGAATCTGCCCGTCGAAAAATGCCGGGCAGTCAAGGGAGGCGGGAGTAATGGCATAGTCCCAAAGACCGTTCAGGGACTGCCACTTGGGGCGGATCATCTGTGGCCTGGGGTACTCCGGATGGGCGTTGGCGGGGGAGACTTCATCTGCCCACGCCGTGCGGATATGTTCTCCGGCAGGAGTCCAGACCGGTTTTACGCCAAAGCGGTATATGGTGGACTGCGTGTAGGTTTCTCCCGGAGACAGCAGGGTGGGGGTGAAGCCATCGTGATTTACGGAATCCGGATACTTCTGGGCTTCGAGGGCAAGGGAACTGCGGAAATCCAGCACGTTCCCGTTGGAGCCCTTCTCGCCTCCTTCAAAGAAATTGCCGCTGTAGAACTGCAGGCCCGGCTGGTCCGAAAGGACCTCCACAAAGCGGCCTGAAACGGGATCCGTGACCCGGCAGACCAGTTCTACGCCATCTGTCTCCTTGTCGATGCACCAGTTGTGGTCGTAGCCGCGGCCGTTGCGGAGCTGCTCGTTGTCCGCAGAGATAAGCTGGCCTATGGCATGGGGCCTGCGGAAGTCGAAAGGCGTACCCTCTACGCTGGCTATCTCTCCGGTAGGTATGGCGAGGGCGTCCACAGGAACATAGGACGATGCCTTTATGTACATCTCGTACTCCTCCACAGAGCCGTTCCCCTGGCCGCGGAGGCAGAAGAAAGGATGATGGGAGATGTTCACCGGCGTGGTTTTGTCCGTCACGGCGCTATAGTCTACATGGAAATCTCCCTTGCCGTCCAGGGCGTAGGTCATGGTAATGTCAAGATTGCCCGGGAAGCCTTCCTGCCCGTCCGGATGAAGGTAGTGAAGGACGATGGATGAGTCGCTTGCCGATACCACATCCCACGCCACCATATCCAGGCCCTTGAACCCTCCGTGAAGCGTATTGCCATTGTTATTGAGAGGTGTCTGATATTCAACGCCGTCAACGGTGAAACGCCCTTTGCCAATACGGTTGGCCACAGGCCCCACACAGGCACCCAGGAAGCGTTCTCCGGGAGGCGTGACGTAGTCCTGGATATTATCGTGGCCGACGACGATGTTTTCATACTTTCCGTTTCTGTCCTGAGTATAGAGCGACACCACGCGGCCGCCGAAGTTTGTCACCTGGAGTGTGACATCTCCGCCTTTGAGCGTGTACAGGGCAACGTTCTTGCCTTCAACTTCGCCGTTAAACCTGTCTGCAGGAATCAGATTCGGTTTCTCTCCGCAGGAGACAGCAGCCATTATGGCTGCCAGGAATACAGTTTTACGCATATCTTTTCATTTTAATTTACTTTTGTTTGACGGCGGTGTCGACGTTTTTGCCGTAGACGACGAAGCGCTGGAAGAGGAATTCCGTGATGCCGTTGAGGAGGATGTTTATGACGGTGACGACGTACTCGTTCCAGTGGAGGTCTTCTGCGAGGTAGTCTCCGCCCCAGGTGGAGAGGGGAGTGAATACCAGATAATATAGGAAGACAAGCGCCAGGGCCCTGGGGATGTTGGCGGTGGAACGGAAGGTGAATTTACGGTTAATGCCGAAGTTCCAGATAACTGAAAGTGTCA
Organism: Bacteroidales bacterium; assembly: GCA_024694675.1. Lineage (GTDB taxonomy): Bacteria > Bacteroidota > Bacteroidia > Bacteroidales > UBA932 > Cryptobacteroides. Next base: position 6,391 of record JAILJO010000156.1, read on the forward strand.
GGGCTATGAGGTAGCAGGGCCAGTAACGCCAGTTAGTGACCTCATTGAGCAGGGCAAAGCTGCCCATTTCCACAAGTGCAGCGGTGCTGGACAGGAGAAAAAACCTGACCGCTCTTCGGAATTCGTTCATAATGATGCAAGGAGTTTTTCAGGGGTGTCGAATGCTTCCACAAGACGGCGGTCCTCCGGGGTTAGCATGCCCGTGGCTACATAGTGGTCCAACAGCTGCAGGAAAGGATTGAAAAAGCCGTCAATGTTGAGGACGATCACGCGCCCGTGGTATTTCTGAAGCTTCACAAGGACGTGGGTTTCAATGAGTTCGTCCAGTGTGCCGATGCCTCCGGGCAGGGCGATAGCCGCTACGGTATCCTTCCTCATCTCCTCCTTCCTCTCCGACATGTTGTCTGTCCAGACCACCTCCGACAGGCCGGGGAAGGCGACATCCTTCATGAAGCGGGGGAGTACGCCTTTATGATAACCACCGCATTTGACTACGGTGTCCGACACCACGCCCATTGTACCAAGGCAAGTTCCGCCGGAGACTATTCCGTAACCCTTTTCACACAGACCGGCTACAACTTTGGCGGCGTTATCATTGTACACTTTTGGGCAGACCTTGCTGGCAGAGCAGAAGATGACTATCTTTTTCATGCTAACAGTTTTACGAACGATTCCGGAAGGCAGACATTGGGAAGCGGAACAGCCTCTGCGAACAGCGGTGCAATCTCCCTGTCCCTGAAGCCGGCTATGCCGCAGCCTATGCGGGTGACGTAGAAGAAGAGTTCCGGATGATCCTTTGCAAACGCCACAAACTCATCTACATACGGCTTTATGGTTTCCACGCCGCCCTGCATTGTGGGGATAGCGTAGCTTTGGCCACGAAGGCCTACGCCGCAGCCCATTACTGCGCCGAATTTGCGGAAGGCGACGTATGCCGCCCCGCCGCCGTGCATGCCGGCGAGGTTGCTCCCGAAGACAAACACTTCATCTGCCTTCAGACTCTCAATGAACTCCGGCGTGAAGGCCGGACGATCTATTCCGTTGTACTCTCTCATTTCTTCCGCTAATTTAGTGAAAAACCGCGGAAATGCCAAATAGATTGCGGCCTTACGGCTCAGTGACAATGTGGTCATGGCTGTTCTCGCAATAAGCTATTGCACACTTAACAAGGAGTGCTACTGCGCCTGCATACAGGCTGACGGAAAGGATAATCTCTAACATGGCTCTGTCTTTTAAGTTGTTGCAAAGATACTGCCACCTTGCGCCAAACCATTGCGCAAGTGTCTAAAACTTGACTATGAAGTGAAAAATATTTATATTTGTGTATACAATAGCGCCGCATGAAATTCAAGTCATACGTTGTGTTCTTTATCCTGTTCGGAGTGCTTCCGGACCTTTTCATTACTATGGTGCCCCTCTCCGGGGCGTCCCTGTGGTGGAAACTGTTGGTTTGCCTCCCCACGGCAGTGGCGCTGTTTTATCTGGTTTGCATAGGCAGGGGAGTGCGGTATACGGAGTCGCTGAGGGTGCTGTCCTACGTTATTTTTATTTTCGGGCTTCCTAAGTTCCTGTATTCGGCCTTCTACTCTCTGGATCCTATAGCTGCGCTGCACATTGGCTTTGCCGTGAGCGTTTTCTTCTGCATCCTCATTTTCCATGTGACAACCCACCTGATGCTTCGGGAGACGGATATCGTCCTGGACCGCCTTCCTGCAGAGTTTGACGGCCTTCGCGCCTGCGTAATTGCCGATGTACACCTTGGCTCCTTTGGCAATGACAACCCCTATATCAAGCGGATAATCGACCTTGTACTGGCCCAGAAGCCGGATATCATTCTCTTCGCCGGGGACCTGGTGAACTTCGATGCAGGAGAGGCGGAATCGTACATGAAGCAGCTGGCACGCCTGGAAGCGCCGCTTGGCATCTACGCTATCCGCGGCAACCACGACTACCTCCTGCACGGCCATCACCTTACGGAGGAGCAGCGCCTCCAGCAGACAGACAAGCTCCTGGAGATGGAGCGCTCTCTGGGCTGGACTGTCCTCCTGAATGAGCATGCCATCGTCAAGAATAACGGTGGAGAAATTACCATAGCCGGTGTGGAAAACATCTCCGGCAATCCGTACTTCCCGTCAATGGGAGGAGACCTTGGAAAGGCACTGGAGGGCATTCCGGAGGGTACTTTCACCATCCTCCTGTCCCACGACCCCACTCACTGGCGGGCGGAAGTCGCCGGGAAAGCCCCCGTGGACCTCACCCTCTCCGGCCATACCCACGGCCTCAAGATCAAGACCGCCGGACCGCATATATCTAGCTGGCGGCTCAAGGAATCGGCTGGCCTTTATACTGAAGGCAAGCAGGCCTTATATGTCACACGCGGCCTTGGAAGCGCCTTTGCCTTCCGCCTGGCCGGCTTCCCTAACGTAGATATTATTACTCTAAAACCTAATACACACTAGCCATGGAAAAATGGATCATGATTGTCAATCCCTATTCTGCAACTAAAGCAACATCGCAGACATGGGAAGACTCCAAGATAGCACTCACAGACGCCGGCCTTGAAGTAGACCACCTTTGCACGGAACACAAAGGCCATGCAATCGACCTCGCCATAGAGGCCGCCGGAAAAGGATATAAAAAGTTCATCGCAGTTGGCGGCGACGGAACCGTCCACGAGGTCATGACCGGCCTTCTCCGTTATGCCGATGCCTCCGGCGCCACCCTTGACGATTTCACCTTCGCGGTCATCCCTTCCGGCACCGGCAACGACTGGATTCGCTCCGCTAACATCCCCGGAGACGTGTCAGAGGCCGTTAAAGCCATCGTAGCAGGCAAGACCGGCAAGGAAGACGTGGTCCGTCTCACCTTCGAAAACGGCGTGTTCTGCATGGCAAACATAGGCGGCATAGGCTTGGACGCCAACATCTGCTACAACACCAATTCCTTGAAAGACAAGGGCTACAAGGGCTCCTTCCTCTACAGCCTGGTGGCCCCGTACTCCATCTTCTCCCGCGCCCGCCGCAAAGTGGAAATAGTATGTGACGATGTCCCAGTCTACAAGGGTCGCCTCTTCACCGCAGTCCTTGCGAACGGCGCCTACCGCGGCGGCGGTCTCAGGCAGAACGCAGAAGACACCTCCTGGTCCGATGGCCTTGCCGACGTCTCCATCCAGCCCGGCGTCAACCACTTCAAGGGCCTCTTCCAGATGCTCCACATCTATAAGGGAGACTTCGCCGTCCTCCCGGGTATCATCACCAAGAAGTTCAAGAAGATGACCGTCAAACCCCTTGGCAAAAAGGCGGACCGCGTTGAGGCCGATGGCGAAATCCCCGGCACCCTCCCTCTCACAGTCGAAGTCACCGGTCAGCAGATCAACATAATCGTAGCGTAATGGGAGACACTGTTCATAAGGCTCACCTGAGCCTTGCGGACCTCTGTCTCAGGAGTTTCGCATACTGTCTTGTACACGCCGTCCAGCGCCCCAAGGTGCACGGCGTCAAACCGACGATTGACGCTCCCACCATCTTTGTGGGCCGTCACGTGGGCTTCATGGACCCTCTTGTGCTGATGGTTCAGTACCGCCGGGAGCTAATCCACCCCACGGTAGCCCTGGACTACTATGAGAAAAACGGATTCGTACGCCGTTTCTACGACCACGCCCAGTGCATTCCCGTAGACCGCAAGAACCACTCCCCGCAGTGGCTTGAGGACTCCCTCAAGGCCCTTGAGAAGGGTGACAGCATCCTCATCTTCCCGGAAGGCCGCCGCAATAAGGAAGGGGAGGAACTCCTGCCCTTCCACACCGGTGCCGTCCGCCTCGCCATGCAAAGCGGTGCACAGATCATTCCCGTCTTCAAC
>JAILJO010000032.1 GCA_024694675.1 Bacteroidales bacterium
GAAGGATAGCCCGAAACACTATCCTTCTGTATTTCCGTATGTTGGTGATGCTGGTGGTGGGTCTGTTTACCTACCGCGTCATCCTGCGGTCGCTGGGAATCACGGACTACGGCGTGTACGGCGTGGTGAGCGGCGTGGTGACGGCGTTCATGCTGGTTATGAATACCGTTACATCGTCAATAAGCAGGTACATTACCGTGGGCCTGGGGAAGGGGGACGAGGAGCATCTGAGGAAGGTGTTCGGGACGTCGCTGGTGATTATGGCAGGGTTCTGCATACTCATAGTGGCGCTGACGGAGACAATCGGCCTGTGGTACCTGAACAATAAGATGGTGATTCCTGCCGAGAGGCTGGAGGCGGCGCACGCTGTGCTTCAGACGTCCATGCTGGTACTCATCGTCAATCTTATGTGCGTGCCTTACACTGCGGTGATTACGGCACATGAGCACATGAGCGCATATGCCTATATAAGTATCCTGGAGGCCGTTTTGAAGCTGGCCGTGGCGTTTGCCGTGTGGTATTGTGCCGGAGATAAGCTGGTGCTGTACGCATGGTTGTTGCTGGCGGTGGCGCTGCTGGTCCGTGGATCTTTTGCCGCTTACAGCATGGCACGCTTCAAGGAATCCAGGACAGGATTCAGTTTCGACGGCCCGCTGGTGCGGGAGATGGGTGCCTTCGCCGGATGGAACTTCGTTGGAAGCGGCACCTACATGCTCAACACGCAGGGTATCAACCAGCTCATGAATCACTTCTTCGGGGTGGGCATGAACGCTGCCCGCGGAGTGGCGGACAAGGTGGAATCCATCGTCCGTCAGTTTGCAACCAACATTGCCATGGCGCTGAATCCCCAGCTGCAGAAATCCTACGTGAGCGGCAACAGGGATTACGCTTACGAACTGGTCTGCAAAGGCTCCAAATACTATTTCTGGATACTGTTTGTTCTGAGCGTTCCGTTCATAACGGACTCTGAAACTATTCTTCGCCTGTGGATAGGGGAGATTCCGCCGGAGGCTGCGCTGTTCACAAAGCTCACGCTGGTGAGTTTCCTCGTGGATTTCACGCCAAACACCCTTGTGGTGCTGCAGCAGGCCCACGGCAAGGTGGCGCGGTTCTATCTGCTGTCATCGGCAGTGGCCGTGCTGGCTTTTCCCTGCGCCTGGATTATGTACCGCTGCGGCCTGCCTGCCTGGACCGGGTATGCGGCTTTCATAGGATTCTATATCCTGAAGGCGGCCATGATGCTGGCCGTGGCTCACCGCGAGGCGGGGCTCCCGGTAGGGAAGTACCTCCGCGAGGCCCTGTTCCCGGCCATCTTCCCCAGCGCCATAGTGGCGCTTGCAATATGGCCCCTGACGCGCCTTGTGCCGGTTACATGGTGGCGTTTCCTCCTAGTTGCTGCAGTTGGAATACTGCTCCTTGCCGTGGCGGTTTGGAATTACGGTCTCACTTCCGGTGAGAAGGCTTTCGTTAAGAGCAAGCTGCCATGGAAAAAGTAATCTATACCGTCCTCACAGGCGGTTATGACCGCCTTGAGCAGCCGCTTGTAACGGATCCTTCATATCATTACATCTGTTTTGGAGACACTGCCGGCACTTCCGGAGTGTGGGAACTCCGTGAGATTCCGTTTGAAGGCACTCCCGTCATGCGCGCCCGCTGGACTAAAATGCATCCGCATCTTCTGCTTCCGGAATACGATTATTCCGTTTTCATGGATGCAAATCTGTGCATTTCCGGTGCGGAATTCTATGGCTTTATTGGCCAGGATTCGGTGGCGGTTCTGCAGCATCCAGAACGCGACTGCGTGTGGGATGAACTGCGGTATTGCTACCTGAAAGACAAGATTTCCACGCGGTCAGCATTCAAAGTGCGCGGATTGCTTCGTGACATGCCCCGGCACTGGGGGCTGGTGGAGACCAATATTCTGGCCCGAAGGCACAATGACCCCGCAGTGATAGCTTTGGATGAGTTATGGTGGAAACTGTTGGTGGAATCCGGCGGGTCACGAGACCAGCTGGTGTTCACGCCGGCGCTCCATAAGCTGGGGATGGAGCCATCGTTGCTCTTTGGACCTGGCCTCAATGCCCGCAACGTGCCTTTTGTCAAGTACACTCTTCACCCTCTGACAGGCCGCGAGAATACTCCCGGCAAACTGAACTGGGCCAATTTGAAGTATAATCTCCGCCTCCTGTGGAGAAAAGCCGTCCTGCCATGCCTGAAGTAAGCGTCGTCATAGTGTGCATGAATCGTCCTGACATCCTTTTCCCTTGTCTGGACAGCCTCCGCGACGGTAACGAGGAATGCCTCCTGGAGACGCTGGTTGTGGCGTATCAGTTCACTCCTGAGAACCTTGCCTTGCTGGCGGAGAAGCATCCGTGGGTGACAATCGTCCCGTCTGACGGGATACGCGGCTTTGCGGAGAACAACAATCTGGCCCTCAGGCGCGTGAAAGGCCATTATTGCTTTATCCTGAATGACGATACCATCGTCCCGCCCCATACCATAGAGCACCTTGTCCATGACCTCCGGACCCTCCCGGAAGATGCCGCCGCCGTTAGTCCCGCCATCCGTTTCCCGGACGGCCGTCTCCAAACCTGCGGCCGCGGTCCCTGGAACTCCTGGCGCTACGCCCTGCATTATTTGCATCTGGTGGATGAGGCCAGGCCTTCCAGGTGGAATGTCATTTCGAGCGAAGTCGAGAAATCTCTGTTTCAGACGTATACACTGAACGGTGCGTGTTTCCTGATCAGGACGGATATCTTCCGCCAGGCCGGGTGGTTCAATCCGCGGTATTTCTTCACGCCGGAAGATATCGCCCTTGGACACGTCTTGAACGGCCTTGGGTACTCCGTGTGGGCAGATCCCGCCGTTCCCATCACGCACATTGCCGGCGGCTCCGTCTCCGCCATGGAGCAAGCAATCAAGCCCGCCCGCGTCCGCGGCTCCCTCCTGTTCTACGGCGAGCCACTGTGGCTCAAGCTCTTCATCTGGTGCTTTGAGGCGCTCCGATATTTGAAACACGCGGTGGTCCTTTGGATCTCTCCTCGTGCTTCTCAAGTTCCACCTGTCATTTCGAGCGGAAGCCGGAAGGCGGCCGGAGTCGAGAAATCTCTGATCATGCGCCAAACGGCCCTGAATGTCATGAGAACGGTGTTTTCCACCCTTTCTCCCAAAGAAATCTTCATCCGTTTCAAGCCATGAAAAGAGTCCTCGTCATAGTCGTCACCTACAACGGCCTTCCCTGGCTTGACCGCTGCCTCAGCTCCGTTACTACTTCTCCGTCATTCCAGGCTCCGACCGGGAATCTTATACAAGATGTTTTTGTTGTAGACAACGACTCCACTGATGGCTCAGCAGATTACGTGAAGTCACATTTCCCGGCGGCAAAACTTGTGCGGAGTGCTGAGAACCTTGGTTTTTCCAAAGCCAACAATCTTGGGATGCAGTACGCACTTGACCATGGCTATGACTACGTCTACCTCCTGAACCAGGACGCCTGGCTTGAGCCCGGCGCCATGGAAAAGCTCGTCGCCGCCGCCGAATCCCACCCCGCCTACGCCGTCCTCAGCCCCCTCCAGATGACAGATGCTTTCAAGGATCTTGACAGACAGTTTGCAAAGATTTATCCACGTGCTGCGCTTGGTCGAAAGGACAATTCTTCTGTCATTTCGAGCGGAGTGGAACGGAGTCGAGAAATCTCTGATGTAAAAAGAGTTATGGCGGCACACTGGCTGGTGTCTGTCAAGGTGCTGAAAGAGGTGGGGTTATTCAATGAAAACCTGTTTCCGTTCTATGGGCAGGATGACAACTGGTGCCACAGGGCAAGGCATAAGGGATACAAGATTGGCATCGTCCCTCAGGCGCGTGCCGTGCATGACAGGGCTCAGCGGAAAGAAGACAAAGACAGGCTCATATTCCGTAATTACTACACCGGCTCCCTGGTGCGTCTTGCCAACCCTAATGTCCCCATGTGGCTATCGTACCTTTATATACTGCCATTCACCCTGGTCAAGGCCGTCAAGTACCGTTCCCTCAAGGTCTTCACCTCCTTCTTCCGCCTCCACGCCCAATTCCCTGCCATCCGCACCCTTCGCTCATCCTAACCTACGGTGGCGGCATGCTGTTGATGTCATCTCGCTCCACGTTTTGCCCCCATCTCGTAGCCCCGCATGACATGACCATCATCTCAATCCACGCATTTGCATATTTCCGTGGCCTGGGGTGTTGTGTTGGACCTGGTCCAGTACATTCATGAACCAAGTTCACACTCCTTGAAATGTTCCGTCCCTGAAAACGGCCGTTTTTACGGACGACGGGCTGTAATTGCACTCTCCGTCCCTGAAAACGGCCGTTTGTACGGATGAAGCATGCTGTTTCACCTCGCTATCCATGAAAATGGCGGTTTTTGCGGACAACTGGCTGTCATTACCCTGGTCATCCTTGTTTTTGGAGTGTTTTTGAGGATGGGGTGGTGCTTTTGGCAGGGTCATCCTTGTTTTAGCCTTGTTTTTGAGGACGGCATGCTGTTTGGTCTATGCATGTCCGGATATTTGGCGTTTTTTCCGGACGAAACGACATTCTGTAGCCCGTCATCCGGGATTTTGCCGTTTTTCCCGGACGGGGGTGACGTACGTCACCTGTGAGAGGGGGGACCTGCGTCATTATACGCGCTGTGGGGCCGATTCCTGGCGTACGTCACCCGCAGGAAAGTTGGCGTACGTCACCTGGGAGAGGGGGGACCTGCGGCAACTGCATGGAGGGGGGACCTGCGGGAAGTGGGTGATAATTGGCGTGGGGATCATGACATGGGCGCACCATGACATGTGGGGAACCGGGGCATAAAGTTTGATAAATCCGGCGGATATTCGTATATTTGTGAGATTTAGAAAATTAGTTGTCTATTTATGGCAGTAGCAGATATTCTCAAGAAGATTTTCGGGTCAAAGAGCGACCGCGACATGAAGGCCATCAAACCGGTGCTGGACAAGATTCTGGCGGTGTATCCGGACATTGACAAGCTTTCCAACGATGAACTCAGGGCCCATTCGGAGGCCCTCAAGGCCCGTATTGCAGATGTGGAGAAACCATTCGAGGACCGCATCGCTGAAATCAAGGCAGAACTGGAGACTGATATCCCCGTCTCCCGCAAGGAAGAACTTGCGACGGAGAGCGACAAGCTTGTCAAGGATGAAGACGAGGCCATCGAAGTAATTCTGAATGAAATACTTCCGGAGGCCTTCGCCATCATGAAATCCACTGCAAGGCGTTTTGCCCAGAGCGAGACCATTGAGGTCACCGCATCGGAGTTTGACAAGCAGCTGGCGGCGGAAAGCCGTGACTTCGTCTCCATCGAAGGTGACAAAGCCATCTGGAAGAACCACTGGCAGGCTGGCGGCAACGAGGTCACCTGGGACATGGTGCATTACGATGTCCAGCTGATTGGCGGTATCGTCTTGAACGGCGGTGTGAAGACCAATAAGGAGCAGCGCGGTATGATAGCGGAAATGGCAACCGGTGAGGGTAAGACCCTGGTTGCAACGCTTCCTGTGTTCCTGAACGCACTGGCCGGAAAGGGTGTCCACGTGGTTACCGTGAACGATTACCTGTCAAAGCGTGACTCCGAGTGGATGGGCCCGCTGTACATGTTCCATGGCCTCAGCGTAGACTGCATAGACAAGCATCAGCCCAACTCCGATGCCCGTAAGAAAGCATACAACTGCAGCATCACATTCGGTACCAACAACGAGTTCGGTTTCGACTACCTTCGTGACAATATGGCAGTCCGCATGACAGACCTTGTGCAGCGGAAACACCATTACGCCATAGTGGACGAGGTCGACTCCGTCCTCATCGACGATGCCCGTACTCCTCTCATCATTTCCGGACCTATGGAGAAATCGTCCGGAGATGAGCAGTTCATGGAGTATCGTCCCTATGTGGAGAACCTTTATAATAAGCAGCGCGCCCTCATCAACACCACCCTCAACGAGTCCAAGAAACTCATTGCCGCAGGTGATGAGAAGGAAGGCGGCAAGCTCCTTTTCCGCTGCTACAAGGGCCTTCCCAAGTATCAGCCGCTCATCAAGTTCCTCAGTGAACCCGGTATGAAGGCCCTGATGCAGAAGACGGAAGCCTATTACATCCAGGACAACGAGCGCGAAATGCCCGCTGTAACGGATGAGCTATATTTCGTGATATCGGAAATCCAGAACTCCGTGGACATGACTGACAAGGGTCACGACGTCCTTGCTGCATCCGTATCCGATCCCAACTTCTTCGTCCTCCCGGACATGGGATCTGCCATCGCGGAAATCACTCACGATGCCAGCCTGACCCCTCAGGAAAAGGCAGAGAAGAAGGACGCCCTCATGGAGGAC
>JAILJO010000066.1 GCA_024694675.1 Bacteroidales bacterium
TGGAGTCCTTGTCCTTGATGTAGTAGCCGGTGCGCTCGAACTGGACGGCAATGCCGGAGGCATCGTCAAGAAGGGCGGGCTCTGCGTAGCCTCTGGCGATGACAAGGCTTTCCGGGTTCAGGAAGTCCTTGTAGTCCTTGTCTTCCGGGACCTGGGACATGTCTGCCAGGGTGAAGAGGCGGTCGTAGTTGCGGAGTTCCAGCTCGCGGGCGAATTCCTGCGCCACCCAGTGGATGGTGCCCTTGACGGGACGATATTCCGTAGAAGGGTCGTACGTGCACTTGAGCTCGACGATTTCGCCGTCATCGTCCTTGATGACCTCGTTGCACTTGACGATGTATGTGTACTTGAGACGGACCTCGCCGTCAGGTTTGAGGCGGAAGAACTTGTTGGGAGCGTCCTCCATGAAATCTGCCCTTTCTATGAGGAGGTTGCCGGTGAAGGGAACGCGGCGCTTGGCACCGTCCGGGTCCGCGGGGTTAAGGGGGCAGTTGAACCACTCCACCTTGCCCTCCGGCCAGTTGGTAATGGTGAGCTTTATGGGGTCCTGGACCACCATGTAGCGGTTAGAGCGCTCGTTGAGGTCCTGGCGGACGCACCACTCCAGGAGCTGGATGTCCATGAGCTGGTCGCGCTTGGAAACGCCAATCTTGTCGCAGAACATCTTGAGGGCGTTGGCGGTATAGCCGCGGCGGCGAACACCGCAGAGGGTGGGCATACGGGGATCGTCCCAACCGGCGACCAGGCCCTTCTGGACCAGTTCCAGGAGCTTGCGCTTGGACATCAGGGTATAGGTGAGGTTCAAGCGCGCGAACTCATACTGATGGGACGGATAGATGCCCAGGGTCTCTATGAACCAATCATATAAAGGACGATGGACGTCGAACTCCAGGGTGCAGATGCTGTGGGTTATGTGTTCTATGGAATCGCACTGGCCGTGGGTGTAGTCATACATGGGATAGATGCACCACTTGTCCCCGGTCCTGTGGTGATGGGCAAACTTGATGCGGTAAAGGAGAGGGTCACGGAACATCATGTTGGGGTGTGCCATGTCAATCTTTGCACGGAGCACCTTCTCCCCTTCTGCGTACTTTCCGGCCTTCATTTCACGGAAGAGCTTGAGGTTCTCTTCAACGGAGCGGTTCCTCCAGGGGCTGTCCACGCCGGGCTTGTCCACGGTGCCGCGGTTCTCACGGATCTGCTCCTGGGTCTGGTCATCCACATATGCCAGGCCGCGCTGGATCAGCTGCTCCGCCCACTCATAAAGCTGGTCGAAATAGTCGCTGGCATACAGTTCCTTGTCCCACTGGAAGCCAAGCCAGTTGATGTCTTCCTTGATGGAATCTACATACTCCGTGTCTTCCTTGGTGGGGTTTGTGTCATCGTAACGGAGGTTGGTTTTGCCGCCGTACTTCTGCGCCAGGCCAAAATTGAGGCATATGCTCTTTGCGTGACCAAGATGAAGATAACCGTTGGGCTCCGGAGGGAAACGGGTCATGATTGAATCTACCTTACCCTCTGCGAGGTCCTTCTCAATAATCTCTTCAATAAAATTAAGTTTGCGTGGTTCTTCCATAGTAACAATCTTAATAACTTTCAAATATAGTAAAAAAAGAGCATTTAATAAACATATTAAAATATTTTCGTAACTTTGCGGCGTACTAAAATCAGACTATGATGGATCTTTTACATACCAGGCTGGCTCAGTATGACCTGCCCCAGCAAATGATGGAAAAGGGTATCTACCCTTATTTCAGGCAGATAACCAGTAAACAAGGAACAGAAGTTACCATGGACGGACACCAGATTCTGATGTTCGGTTCCAACGCATACACGGGACTCACCGGTGACGAAAGAGTAATCAACGCCGGTATCGAGGCCCTCAAGAAATACGGCAGCGGTTGCGCCGGCTCACGTTTCCTCAACGGCACCCTGGACATCCACGTGCAGCTTGAGAAAGAGCTCGCAGCGTTCGTGGGCAAGGACGAGACCCTGGTCTTCTCCACCGGCTTCACCGTGAACAGCGGCGTCATCCCCCAGCTCCTCACAAGGAACGATTTCATTATCTGTGACGACAGGGACCACGCCTCCATCGTTGACGGCCGCCGCCTTTCCTTCGCCAAGGCCCTCCACTACAAGCATAACGACATGAAGGACCTGGAGCGCTGCATCAGGCGCTGCCCCAGGAATGCCGTGAAACTCATTGTGGTGGACGGTGTCTTCTCCATGGAAGGAGACCTTGCCAAACTCCCTGAAATTGTGGAGCTCAAGCATAAGCACGATAACGTAGTGATAATGGTTGACGAGGCCCACGGCCTTGGCGTCTTCGGAAAGGACGGCCGCGGCGTCTGCAACCACTTCGGTCTCACGGACGAGGTAGACCTCATCATGGGCACCTTCTCCAAGAGCCTTGCAGCTATTGGCGGATTCATCGCGGCAGACAGCACAATCATCAACTGGCTCCGTCACACCGCCCGCACCTATATCTTCCAGGCATCAGATACACCCGCCGCAACGGCCAGCGCCCTCGAAGCCCTTCACATTATCCAGAAGGAGCCTGAGCGCATCCAGAAACTCTGGGACGTAACCAACTATGCCTTAAAGCGTTTCCGCGAGGCTGGCTTTGAGATTGGAGAAACGGAGAGCCCCATTATCCCGCTCTACGTCCGCGACCTGGAGAAAACCTTCATCGTCACAAAGCGCGCATTTGACGAGGGCGTCTTCATCAACTCCGTCATCCCTCCGGCATGCGCCCCTCAGGACACCCTGATACGCTTCTCCCTCATGGCCACCCACACCCGCGAACAAGTTGACCGCGCCGTGGATGCCCTAACCAAAGTGTTCAAGGAAGAAGGTATTATTTAAAGGATATTCATCGACTGTTCACGCATCTTCTCAAGCTCGTCTTTCATATGAACGACGAGCTTTTGTATTCCTGAGTGGTTGGCCTTGGAGCCGGTGGTGTTGATTTCGCGGCCCATTTCCTGGATGATGAAGCCAAGCTTTTTGCCGGGATACGGTTCTGAGTCAATGGTGTCCATGAAATACTTGCAGTGCTGGCGGAGACGGACCTTCTCTTCGTTGATGTCGTACTTCTCAAGATAGAAGATCATCTCCTGCTCAAAGCGCTCCGGGTTAACCTTGGCGCCAAGGTCCTCGATGGCCTTGCCAAGTTTTTCACGGACGTTTGTAATACGCTCTCCCTCAAGTGCTTCAACCTGGTCATAAGAGGCCAGGATGTTCTTTATGCGGGATGTGACGTCCTTGTACAGAACTTCGCCCTCATGGGCGCGGTAAGTGCAGACGGCATCTATTGCCTTGTCAAGGGCGGCGGAGACGGCGGGCCAGTCTTCTTCGCCAATCACATCGCCCTTCTGGCTCTGGACAACGTCCGGCAGGCGGATGATGCCGTTGGCGAGGATGGTCCCTACGCCAGGATCCTGCAGCATGGCTTTGGTGAGGATGGTTTCCCTGTCAAGGGCCTTGACTGCGCTCTGCCAGTATGAGTGGAATACATCGGCATTAATGGTATGGGCAGCGTCCCCGCCGGTGGCCTCGAAGGTAAGGAAGAGGTCTATGGTGCCGCGGACAAGCTTGTCCGAGAGGCGTTTACGGACCTCGATGTCCTTGTCTTTGGGAAGGAGGTTGGTTTTGACGTTGACGTCGGCGCTTTTGCCGTTGAGGGTGCGGATTTCAATTGTGAGCTTGCCACCCTGGAGCAAGGCCTCCGCCTTGCCGTAGCCTGTCATGGACTGAATCATATCAAAAATGCGTTTTTGCCATACAAAGTTAAGGATTTATTTGTAAATTTGTGGATAAGCACTAAATCATTGGACCATGATAGTAAAGTCATTCCTCCTCAGGCAGGACAAAATCCAGAACATCGCCGCCCTGTGCGATGCTGAAACAATTGCAGTAGTAAGGCCGGAAAAGAAGGTCGAAGCCCTTTTCAGGGACGCCATCCGCAAGACAATTGTGGAAAAGAAGACTGCAAAGGAAGAGTTCTCCGCCATCAAGGAGTACTTCGAAGCGGCAGTTGCCAGCCCGGCATACAAGGAAACTGTTGAAAGCACGCTTTCCGCAGTGGAATATTACCTGAGGGAAGGAATGTACGTCCAGACATCCCCTCATGCCATTGAAGACTATGTCATGGCAAAGTGCGCCCGCCTGTGCGCGGAGGCCGTAAATCAGATAGTGGGCGGCAATCTCATGGACGGCACGTCCCTCATGCTCTGCCTTACGGAGCAGCACTTTGACTGGGCCGCCTCCAAGGAGCAGATGGAGTCCCGCCTCAAAGGGGAGAAGGGCCCCATCGTCATTTCCGGCGGCTACGGACGCCTTCACAGCGGGTATGTGGTCCGCGTTGGAAAGGACGGTTCACATCTCATGTCGTCCCTGATTGCATCGGCAGTGGATGCCTCCTGCATTGAGTTCTACATTGAAGGAAAGATTGCCGGAGACGTAACCGCCATGACCTTTGACGAGGCTACGCACTACTGCGCCGGAGACCATCGTCCCTTCGCTTCATCCGCCATCTGGCCCGCCAAAAATGCCAATATCCCCATCGTGGTGAAGGACATTGACGATCCTTCCTTCGAAGGCACCATCGTTTCCTCCGGCTCTTCGCACAAACAGGCCGTGGTGGCGGACAAGGAACTGGTGCTCATAACCGTCTACGGTACCGGTCTTCTGGGAAAGGTGGGAATGTCATCGTCCATCTTCTCCGCCATGGCAAAGGCAAAGGTGAACGTGAGGTTCATCTCCCAGACATCGTCAGAATACAGTATAAGTTTCGCGGTCCGCAGTAAGGATAAGGAACTGGCCCTGGATGCCCTCAAGGCCCTGTTTGATGAGAACCCCCTCCTCCCTCTGGACGATGTCGTGGTCCTCAATCAGGAAGTGGGAATCGTCACCGTGTTCGGCAGCAGGATGCGTAAGGTCCCCGGCATTTCCGGCCAGGTCTTCAGCAAGATTGGCGCCGCCGGCATCAGCATCATAGCATCAGCCCAGGGTGGTGAAGAACTCTCCATCTCCCTGGTACTTGCAGAACAGGATGTAGATAGGGCTATGGCGCTGCTGAAATAATATTAAGCAATTGTAATTACTTGACAATTAATAAATTAACGTTTTCCACCCGGGTTAAAAAGCCCGGGTGGAAACATATAAAACAATGTAAATCAAATAGTTACAATTGCACGCCTAAAACAGACAATTACAATCTAACATGGAATTCTCCCATATACGCCCCCATCCAGCCGGTTTGGACAATGGGGATGGGCTTGCCGTCCAGGTTCTTTACCATGTCCGGCTTTTCCATGAAGGTGTGGGAGTGACCGCCAACAACAATGTCTATGCCGCGGGTGGCGGCTACAAGCTGAGGGTCTGTGATGTCACCGGGATTGTGCTCGGTGTAGCCAATGTGGGTTAAGGCTATCACAAGATCGCATTCCTTGCGGATCTGGTCCACATATTTCTGGACGGTGGGGATCATGTCAAACTCCGGAACGCGGTCTGCGATGTCGCCGGCAACCATGTCCTTGAGTTTACATAACACGCCAATGATGCCAATCTTCTTGCCGGCTTTCTCAACTATGACATAGGGCTTGACGTATTTGCCAATCTCAAAGGGAGAGAAGTCATAATTGCACACCACAATGGGGCATCCAAGGGAAGAAAGCTTCTCTCCAAGGGCTTCCAGGCCGTTGTCGAACTCATGGTTGCCAAGGGTTACGGCATCGTACCCAATGGCGTTAAGGGCCTGGACCTCGACGGTTCCACCAAACTCTGTGAAGTATGCACTCCCCTGCCAGTAGTCTCCGGCGTGGAGGACCAGGACGTTATCGCGTCCGTCAGCCACCCGTACGCTGTCAATGTACGCCGCCCTTTCCAAGACACCGGCCATACCGGCATATTCGCCGGAGCGGACGGGTTCAAGCTGGCTGTGGGTGTCGTTGACATGTAATATGGTAATGGTAGTCCTATGGCCGAACAGGGCCTTGCCGGCAAGGTAACCAACGCCGGCAAAAAGCACCACTATGACCGCTGCAAAAACGTATAATGTCTTCTTACTCATAGGCCTATTCCATTACTACGCGGCCGTCTGCCGCACCGTCAACCAATATTCCCTTTGCCTCGCACTCCTTCACATAGTCCAGCATCACGTCCTTCAGGAGAGTATGCGTAAGCACCACCTTCTCCGCCAGGGCGCCAATTGCAATGCGGTCGCCGCCGTCCAGCAGGAAGTCAATGGTTGTGACATTGTAAACACGCGAAGGATCTATCTTCTTACCGCCGATGAGCGCCTCAACAAGCTGGTGGTCCTTGACCTTGACACGCACGCCGGAAACGGCCTGGAAGGCCTTTGTTCCAGCAAGCTGCTCAAGGAGCTTTGTCAAGTTGCTACCCTTCATCTGCACGTAGCACATGTAGTTCTTGAAGGGGAACATGGACTGAATGTCTTCCAGAGTGATTGCACCTTCCGGCATGGGGCAGCGGATGCCGCCGAAGTTGGTGACCGCAAAGTCCATGGGGACCTTGAAGTCCTTGCTGCCGCGGGCGCGGAGGACATCGGCAAACAAATTGCCAAGGGGAAGGTCCGGGTCCGTGCGGAGGTTCATCATCATGCGGGCGCTGTGGCCCACCACAACCTTGAGGCCGGCGAGCTTTGGCTGGGCGTCCATCAACGCGGAAGCGATTTCCGGGACGGGGCTGTCCTCCGGGAAAACGGTGCCGTTGGGGGCGATGTAACCATCGTCAGTGAAAGTTCCCAGGGCGGTATCGACGTTCTCCGCTGTGACGCACTGAGCGCCGGTGCGGTGCCCGTCCATGGCTACCCTTTTCCACTCAATGACGGGGCTGTCCCCCTGGCGTGCCTGCCTTATCGCAAGCAGCACGCCAAGGGCCAGTAACACCCATACAACGGCATTCAGAGCCGGTTTTATTTCATTTTGAGCCATTTCCAGAGGTCCTTGAAGGTAGACTTTTTACCGTATGTAAGAATACCCACCTTGTAGATTTTGGCCGATGCCCATGCGCATCCGAAGAACGTAAGGACAAGCAGCACGATGGACAGAATCAGCTCCCATGTAGCGACGCCGAACGGTATGCGGGCAAGCATGACGATTGGCGAAGTGAAAGGAATCATGGAGAACCAGAACACCAGGGAGCTGCCGGGGGCCTTAAATGCATACAGGGCCACGAAGAAGCCCAAAACCAGCGGAATGGTCACAGGGAGCTGCAGCTGGTTGGAATCACCCTCGTTCTCCACAGAGGAGCCGATTGCCGCGAACAATGATGCGTACAGGAGGTATCCGAATATGAAGAACAGAAGGAAGGCAACAACCAACTGGGGAACGTTGATATTGCCAAGCGTGCTCATGATGGCCTGCATGCCAGTGGGCTCTCCTGCAGCGACGGCAGTAGTGTCTGCCACTGCGGCGGTAGCGCTTTCAAGGTCGATGGTAGCACCGGGAATATTGACGCCGGGTGCCATCATCTCTGCCATCTGGGCGGTCTGTTTATCGTCCATCATGCCCATGATTTTGTCCTTGCCGATGATGCCCATGGCTATTGCCAGGAGGGCCAGAGTGAGAACAATCCACAGCAGGAACTGGGTGAGGGCCACGAGGGCTACGCCGATGATCTTACCGAACATAAGCTCCGTAGATTTCACGGACGATACCAGTACCTCCACCACGCGGGAGCTCTTCTCCTCGATGACGGAGCTCATGACCATGCCGGAGAACAGGGCGATGAACATGTACAGGGCCATGCCCAGGATCATTGACACGGCCATGTAAACGCCGGATTCTGAGATGGTTTCTTTACCGGACTCGTCCACGGTGTAGCTGTGGAGCTTCACGTTGGACTTGACCCCGGCCATGATTTCCTCCAGGTTCTCTATGCCGTAGGATTCGATACGATATGCTTCCACGGCATCGTTGATGCGGTTCTCTATCATGGAGCCGGTATCCATGCCAAGAGGCTTCTCAGAGTAGCAGTCTGCGGTGACGGTACGATTCTCCGTATCCAGTTCCGAGATACTCAGCAGAACGTCTATTCCGTATTCCTTGAGGTTGGTCTTTACCACCTCCGGGTCTACGTCTTCAAGGAGGATATACTCAATGACTTCGTTATTCTCCAGATATGGAGTAACAAGGCCTGAACGGTCCAGAACGCCTATTTTCTTGGTCTCTTCCTTGGTGCCCATCATGATGACGGAAGGAAGGATGCAGATAGCAGCGAAGAGGATAGGGGCAAGGAAAGTAATGATGAGGAAACTCTTCTTCTTTACCTTATTAAGGTATTCCCTGCGGATGATGATTCCAAGTTTAGAAATATTCATAGCTATGCCTCCTCCTCAGTTACAAGTTTGATGAAAATGTCGTTCATGCGGGGCACGACCTCCTTGAAGGAGTTAAGCTTTACACCCGCAGCGATGAGTTCCTGGAGCCTGTCGTTCACCTTCTCGCGGGAGACCACCTCCTGGCGGCGCTCCACGCCTTCCGTGAACTCAATCTCCACGTTGTCCTCACCGTAACGGTGACGGATTTCGTCCGTGCCGCCGGTAACAACCAGCTTTGCCTTGTTGATAAGGGCAATCTGGTCGCAGAGCTCCTCTACGGACTCCATGTTGTGGGTGGAGAGGATGACCGTTGCGCCTTCGTCCCTGAGGCGGAGGATTTCCTTGCGGATGAGTTCCGCGTTCACGGGGTCGAAGCCGGAGAAGGGCTCGTCCAGAATCATGAGGGCGGGTTTGTGCACCACGGTGGTGATGAACTGGAGCTTCTGGGCCATACCCTTGGAAAGCTCCTCAACCTTCTTGTTCCACCAGTCCTGAATCTCGAAGCGGACGAACCACTTCTTGAGTTCCGTAGCGGCGTCCTGCGCACTCATGCCCTTAAGCTGGGCAAGATACATAGCCTGATCACCAACCTTCATCTTGCGGTAGAGACCGCGCTCCTCCGGAAGGTAGCCTATCGCGGAGACATCCTCCTGTGTAATGGGATGTCCCTTGAAGAACACCTGCCCGCCGGAGGCGATGGTGATTCTGTTGATAATACGGATAAGCGTTGACTTACCCGCTCCGTTTGGTCCCAAAAGACCAAAGATAGAGCCCTCAGGTATCTCCAGCGACACATTGTCCAGTGCCACCTTCTCCCCAAAGCTCTTGGAAACGTTTTTGATTTCAATAATGTTCATATCTTCTTCTAACCAATCGTCACCTTCGGACTTGTTCCGGAGGTCTGCTGCAAAATTAATAAATATTTATTGATTTACAACAATTATTTCTAAATATTCAACAATTTCACCACTAACTCCACCAAAAGCTCCGCCGGCGTGGCCTCTCCGCCACCTCCGCCTTTGCCCTTGTAGTCATACTCCGCAAGGAGTGATATGGCATTCATGGCCCTGGGAAGGGGGTAGTTCCGCGCGGCGGCATCGTACTCCTTCATGAAGTAGGGGTTGACGCCAAGGGTCTTGGCAACATCGGCCTGGGAAACGCCGCCTTTCTGAATAAGGGCATGGTACTTCAGGATGCGGCTGAAGTGGGTGTACAGCGGCGCCACGGCCATGGGAAGGGCAAAGCGCGGGGTCTCCCCTATCCTGGCCGCTATCTTCAGAGCATTTGGTGCATCCCGGAAACTGAGGCACTTGGTGAGCTCGAAGATGCTGTACTGGCGGCTGAAGCCGATGTTCTTCTCAACATCGGCCACCCCGATTTCCACAGTGCCTTCCGGGAGGTTTTTCAGGAGCTTCTCCGTCTCTACGGCAATCTTGCCAAGGTCCGCCCCGGTGCATTCCGCCATCAGCGCAGCGGCCTCCGGGTGTATCCTGAGCCCCTTTTCTTCGTAGAACGATGCTATCCAGCGCGGGACCTCGTAGTCCCTGAGCGGGACGGATTCTACAATGATGCCGGTTTTGAGGACGGCCTTATACAGCGCCCTCCTCTTGTCTGCCGATGCCCCGTGCATCAAAATCACCAGCACGGTGCTGTCCAGTGGGTTTTCACAGTAGACCGCAAGTTCCTCCAGGGACTTCATCTGCTGGGCTTCCTTCACCACCACCAGCTGGCGCTCCGCCATCATGGGGAAGCGCCTGGCGGCGGTTATGACGGTCTCTGCATCCACATCCGAACCGTAGCATACGGTCTGGTTGAAATCCCTTTCCCACTCCTGGAGGCAATTGTCCAGGATGGCGTCGCAGACCAGGTCCGGATAGTAGGGTTCCTCTCCCATGAGGAGATAGATAGACTTGAAGATGCCACTGCGGACATCTTCAAGTATAGAGCTGACCTCGCGGGCCGTCTCCAAATATGATTTGGCAGCTGCCACTGTTTATTTGGAGAATTTCTTCTCTTTGGCACGGACGATGCGCTCCTTGAGGGCATCTGCTGCGTCTGTCACGGCCTCTTCAAAGGTGCGGGCCTGGCGCTCCACTATGAGATCTTCACCCGGGAAGTGGGTCTGGAGCTTGACGCTTTTGTTTTCTGCGTCCGGGAGCAGGGACAGGGTTACGTCAATGTCTCCCAGATTGTCGAAGAATTTCTCTACTTTTCCAACTTTTTTGTCGATGTATTCGAGCAGCTTCTCGTCTGCGTCGAACTTGAGGGACTTCACGTTAATCATGACTTTCTTCGTTTTTTGCCCTTGGATGGGCGTTAATGTATTGTGCCTTGAGCCGCTCGACGGAGTTGTGCGTGTACACCTGGGTGGCCGCCAGGTTTGCATGGCCAAGCATTTCTTTGATGGCGTTCAGGTCCGCTCCCTCATCCAGCAGGGCTGTTGCCAGGGAGTGCCTGAGTACGTGTGGGGACTTCCTCCCCGTGATCTGGGCTGCGCCAAGCTCCTCCTTTACGGCTCTGTCTACATATTCCGGGTACAGGGGTCTTCCCGTTTCCGTAATAAGCAGAGGGTCCTGTGGGTGCAGTTCACATCCGGCCATCGACACGGCTGCTTGTAAATATAGTGAAATTTCCTGACTTGTGGAAGGAAGGAGCGGAATTTCTCTCATTTTATCTCCTTTTCCCTTTACGCGGAGCGTTCCCCTTTCCCTGTCGATACTCCCCACCGTCAGCCCCAGAAGTTCCGCCCGGCGAATTCCCGTGGTATAGAGAATCAGGACGATGAGCCTCCTCAGCCGCCTCCGGTACAGTTCCACCGCAACTTTATCGTCCCGAGGGTTTGGGGACGATAGAATAATCTCCAGCTCATCCTCCCCCGCCGCATGGGCGCTTTCCTTCAGATAATCGTCCAGGGACTTTTCCGTGTAGTACTCCGGCAGCCGCTTCTCCATTTTGGGCCGGCGTATGGCCTTGGCTGGGTTCCCCTGCAGTTTCCCCTCCTTCATGAGGAACCCGCAGAAGCCGGACAGTGCCGACACATGCAGATGCACCGTCCGTGGCGACAGCCCCTCCTCAATGAGGTGGCCTTCGTACTGCCTGAGGCGGGAAGGGATAAGATGCCCAATCAGGTCTGGCGCGGAAGGGTCCTCCTCCGCCACCCAAGCAGCAAAGTCCTCCAGCGCCGCCCGGTACAGTTCCTGCGTCCTCTCCGAATATCGGCGGACATCCCTTATATATGATATGTATTTATCAATCATCCGTCGTCACCTTCGGACTTGTTCCGGAGGTCTCCAATCCAAGGCTGGGGGCAATCTCCCTCATGTACTTATCGGCAGCTTCGAAGGTATACGGGATCTTGCCGTCCAGGATGGCGTCCTTCACCATTTCCTTGAGCTGGCCTATGGTGTTGCAGGGACCTATGCCAAACACTTCCATGATGTAGTCCCCTGTGATGGGGTTTTTCCAGTTGCGGAGCTCGTCCTTGGCTTCCACCTCGGCCATCTTTTCCTTGACGCGTTCGAAGTTGCTGCGGAGTCGGGCTACCTTGGCGGGGTTCTTGGAGGTGATATCGGCATTGCAGAGGATCATGAGGTCGTCGATGTCCTCTCCGGCGTCGAACAGGAGGCGGCGGACGGCGCTGTCCGTGACTTCATCGTCCACAAGGGCGATGGGCCTGAGGTGCAGGTTCACCAGCTTCTGGACGTACTTCATCTTCTCATTGAGTGGCATCTTGAGCTTCTGGAAGATGGCGGGGACCATGCGGGCGCCAATCACCTCGTGGCCGTGGAAGGTCCAGCCCTGCCCCGGGACGAAGCGCTTGGTTGTGGGCTTGCCAATATCGTGCAAAAGGGCGGCCCAGCGGAGCCAGAGGTTAGGTTCCTCCTCCTGTGCCACCACGTTGTCAAGCACCTGAAGGGTATGGGTGAAGTTCTCCTTGTGGCCTTTGCCGTCCACGGTCTCCACGCCCTTAAGGCGCGATAGCTCCGGGAGGAACTGCTTCAGGAGGCCGGTCTCTTCCATGAGTTCGAATGCCATTGACGGCTTTGCGGAGAGGAGCATCTTGTTCATCTCCTCCACGATGCGTTCCTTGGAAAGGATCTGCATCCTGTCCGCCATGGCCTTCATGGCCTGGATTGACTCCGGGACTATTGTGAACTGACGCTCCTGGGTGCTGAGTTGTGCCGCAAAACGTATGGCGCGGAGCATCCTCAGGGGATCGTCACTGTATGTCTGTTCAGGGTCCAGCGGGGTCCTGATTATGCCGTCATTGAGGTCCCTTATGCCCCCGAACGGGTCCACAAGGGCGCCAAAGTCCTCCTCCTGCAGGGAAAACGCCATGGCATTAATGGTGAAATCCCTTCTCAGCTGGTCCTCCTCAAGAGTCCCGTCTTCCACAATAGGCTTCCTGGAATCCCTGTGATAAGACTCCTTCCTCGCCCCCACAAACTCCAGCTCAATGCCATGATACCTCAGCATAGCCGTCCCGAAGTTCTTGAACACACTCACCTTCGCCCCACACTTCGCCGCCACCGCCTCCGCCAGCATAATCCCGGATCCTTCAACCACAATGTCAATGTCATCGTTAGGCCTGCCAAGGAAGCAGTCTCTGACATACCCCCCTATCACGAACGCCCTGAGCCCCAGTTCAGAGGCGCTCTCACTGACCAGTTTGAAAACTGGATTATCCAGGTATCCTATTGTCATCATCAGTTTAATGGCACCATTTCACTCCACGTGGGGGCTTTCTGCATGAATTCGAAGCCGTCAGTCCCCTTTTGGAACATGAATGTCTTTTCTCCGTTGGTTATGGCTATGAACCTGGCATCCAGTTCCTTATTGTAACGGATTGCCTGGTCCACGACCGTCTGGTCAAGGGTAACATCGGGCCTCTTGCATTCCACTATCATGAGAGGCTTGGCGCTGCGGTCAAAGACCACGATATCGGCCCTGTACTGCTTGCCGGCATGTGTGAGCGACACTTCACTGCCCATCATGTGCTCCGGCACACCCATCCCCTCATGCAGCACGGAGATGAACCACTGCCGCACAGCCTCCTCCGGCGTATTGCGCACGCTCTTCCTCCTCAACGGATCCCATATGTACTCTGACTCCATAATCACTCCAAATTTAACCTTTTCTCCCCAATTTACCAAATGCCCCGCCCCATCCCTTCCGCCCCTGCACGCCATGCCACGTTTTCCCGCGTTTTCGTGGCCCCGCATGACATGCCCATCACCCCAGGCCACGTTTTCCCGCATTTTCGTGGCCTGGGGTGACGTACGTCACCTGGCACAAGGGGGACCTGCGCCATGGGGTACAGGGTTGGAGAAAAATGACTATCTTTGGGAAAAATAGAAAGAAAGCATGAAAAGACTCACCGTAGCACTTCTTCTGTGTGTTTCCATGACTGCCATGGCGCAGCTTCCGGCAAGATACAAATGGACTGGCAACAACCGGATTGCATTTACACAGGATGGCTCATACAATGATGCATATACCATAACTGTAAAAGGAAAGAAATGGACCCGTCAGGATGGCCTGAAGTTCCCTGAGAAGTATGCGGAGTTCCCTATGAAACCGGAGGGCGCGGTGAATCTCACATATTCCCCGGACTCCACCAAACTGGCCTTCACACGTGCCAATGACCTGTGGGTGGCAGACATTGCTACCGGCAAGGAAACGCGTCTCACCTTCGACGGCACGGAAACAATCATGAATGGTTATGCCAGCTGGGTTTATTATGAGGAAATCTTTGGCCGCCCGTCCCGTTACAGGGCATTCTGGTGGTCTCCGGACAGCAAAACGCTGGCCTTCTATCGTTTTGATGATACTGAGGTCCCCATGTTCCCCATATACTCTCCCTTCGGCCAGGACGGCGCCCTTCGTCGCACCCATTACCCCAAGGCCGGAGAGAAGAACCCTGAGGTGAAGATTGGCTTTGCCGGGATTGACGGCTCCTATATTGTATGGGCCGATTTCGATCCCTCTCTGGACCAGTACTTCGGCACCCCCTTCTGGAGCGCCGATGGCAAAACCTTCTACGTGGTCCGCGAACCACGTATCCAGAACACCCTGGACCTCTATGCGGTAAATCCTTCCGACGGCTCAAAGAAAGCCATCTACCATGAGGAAGTCCCCACCTGGCTGGACTGGATTGACGGCATGCTGTTCACAGACAAAGGCCTGTACATGGTCCGCGATTTCGAGACCGGGTGGCAGCAGATTTATTTCCTGAGCTATGACGGAAAAACTCTCAAGCGCCTCACCGACGGTCCCAACTGGAGAATCGCTCTCCTGCGTGCAGACAAAGACGGCACCGTGTACTTCACGGCAGAAAGGGATTCTCACGTACGCCAGGCGCTTTACAAAGTGTCTCCCAAAGGCGTGATCACTGCCCTCACAGATACATCCATGGATGTTTCACGCGTGGTATTTGCTCCGGACGGAAAGCATTTCGCCGCCATGACATCCAACCTTGCCACAGCCACTCAGCTGGCGGTATACGATACCCGCAAACCCTCCAACCGCTACGTGGTTGGCAGCCTTCCCACCCAGGAAGGCCCTGCCGGGGAACTGGTATCCATTTCTGTCGACGGTCTTGAACTTCCCGGCATCATCTATTACCCCGCAGGTTTTGACCCTGCCAGGAAATACCCCGTGCACGTAGACATCTACGGCGGTCCTGACACACCAATGGTACGTGACCGCTGGGTGAGTCCGCTCCGCTACAAGTGGTATTGGGAGAACGGCATAATCGAACTCATTGCCGATTGCCGCGCCGCCGGCCACAACGGCCGCAAGGGACTCGATGCCGTGTATAAACACCTGAATACCATAGAAGTAAGCGATTTCGTGGAATGGGCTAAATGGCTGCAGTCACTCCCTTACGTCAGGCCTGAAAAGATTGGCGTTGAGGGCTTCAGCTTTGGCGGCACTATGACCACAATGTTGGTTGCAACGGCATCTGACTACTACCACTACGGCATCGCCGGCGGCGGTGTCTATGACTGGATGCTGTACGATTCCCACTACACTGAACGCTTCATGTCAACGCCCCAGGATAACCCTGACGGCTATGCGGATTCCAAGGTCATCGGCAAAATTGGTTCATATCCCGTAAAGGCCGGAGAAGCAGACTGTTCCGTCATGCTCAAACTCACCCACGGCACCGGTGACGACAACGTCCACTTCCAGAACACCCTCCAACTCATCGACGCCCTCCACCGCCAGAACGCCTCCTTCGTGTTCATGATCTACCCTGACGGTATGCACGGCTACAGGGGCTATCAGGATGAGCATTTTGAGACGGAAAATAAAGCCTTCTGGCTCAAGTACCTGCAGTCCGGAATGACGAATCCTTGAAATTGACAAGGTAGACTTTGGAGACGGCGCGGGTGAGGGCGGTGTAGAGCCACTTGATGTCGTCCGCAACCAGGAAGTCCTGCCAGAAGGGGTTGTCTATGAAGACACATTGCCACTGGCCGCCCTGGGCCTTGTGGCAGGTGATGGCTTCCGCGTATTTCAGCTGCAGGGCGTTGAAGAAGGGGTCTTCACGGACGGCGTCGTAGCGCTTTTTGCGGCCGCGGATGTGGGAGTAGTCCTCGCTGACGCCCTGGTAGAGCATGTTGGACTGCTCGTAAGTGAGGGCCGGGGATTCTGACGATAGCGTGTCCAGGACCACTTTGGCGTGGATTTCCTGGCCGCCGTAGTCCGGAAGGGATAGGCGGGCATCGGCAAAATGGAGGCCATAGCGGTCCTCATAGTTCCGGATGCTTTCCAGCACCGCAATATCTCCGTTGGCTATGTAGTCCGTGCCTTCAAGGCCTTCGCAGAACTGGTAGCAGTTCTTGACTATCATGAGTTTGTCACCGCGGACAAGCTGCTCCTCCTTGAACTGGACCTGGGCGCGGATGCCGGCGTTATAGCGGTTGGCTCTTTTATTGGATCGGCACAAAACCACGGTCTCTTCCTCCCCGTAACGGGAGTAGGCATCCGACAGCGCTTCCAGAAGGTCCCCGCCGGAAAGGCGCTCTACATCCGGGAAACCCTGAACGGTAAGCCCCAGGGAGTCCGCCGGAAGCCCGTCCTCTACGTCAGGAAGCATGGTCCTTAGGTGCGTGGCATTTTCCAGGATTCCGGAGCCCGATGCCTGCCGGACCACCGTAGTAAGCGTCGCGTAGGACACGCCTCCGAAGCTGTTCATATATTCCGGAGAAAGCGCCGGCGATGCGTCCAGCCCCACAGGCGGCAGCTGGGCGGAGTCCCCCACCAGGATGAGCTTGCACTCCACGCCGGAGCGGACGAAGCGGATAAGGTCATCCAGAAGATTGCCGGAGCCGAATTCCGCAGTCCCCTGCCGCGTCCCGGAATCAATGCCGATGAGCGAGACCTCGTCCACCACGAAGAGCGCCCCCCTGGCCTTGTTGGGCGAGAGGGAGAACTGGCCGAAGCCATCGTCCCCGTGGGATTTCTGCCGATAAATATGCTTGTGGATGGTATATGCCGGACGGCCCGCGTATTGGGAAAGCACCTTGGCGGAGCGGCCCGTCGGGGAAAGCAGGATGCAGGGCATCTTGAATTCCGACATTACGTCGATAACCGCGGCCAGGAGGGAGGTTTTTCCGGTGCCGGCGTAACCGTTGACGACGAGGATGTCGCCATCGTCCTCGGTAAGAAACTCCGAAATCCTGCCAAGCAGAGCCTCCTGGCACGATGTGGGTCCATAGGTAAAACGCCTCAGAAAGGCGTCCAGAAGGTATCCGGCGCGGGTTCCCATCTACTGCCTCCTGAAAATGCTGGAGAAAACGGCAAGAACGGGATAGATTTCTACGCGGCCCAGGAACATATCGGCCGTGAAGATGAACTTGATGACTCCGGGCTCCGCATTGTAGTTGCCCATGGAGCCAATTGTGCCGATGGACGGACCCACGTTGGCCAGCGATGCGAGCGACCCGGTAATGGCATGTCCGTTAGGGTCTCCGAACAGCATGCACAAGATGGACGATATACCCACCAGCATGAAGAACATGGCGATGTAAAGGACGTGAGGGTAGATATCTTCATCGTGCAGGATGCGCTTTCCAAGCCTCATCTCATATATAGTGGACGGGTTCAGAGTCTTCTGGATCTGCATGCGGATGGCCTTGAATAACACCAGGGCACGATCCACTTTGATACCACCGGTAGTTGACCCGGCACATCCGCAGAACAGACTCACGAGGATAAGCATAAAGCACGGGAGTACGGGCCAGACCGAGTTGTCCGACAGACCGAATCCGGTTGTGGAAGCGTAGCTCACTACATGGAAAGTACCGTCCAGGAACGCCTTCCCCCATGATGAATCAATATTGGAGAACTTGAGGGAAAGGGACGTCACGACGGAAATCACCACTATAGAGATCAGGTAAAACCTGAGGATTGGATTCCTGAGCGGCTTTACGGAACGGGTGGCAAATGTCACGAACAGCAGACCGAAATGGATGGAGGTCAGCAGCATGAACACTATGGTGATTATAGCGATAACCGGCGAATTGAACGACGCGATGGAAAGGTTCCTGGAGCTGAACCCGCCGGAGGCCGATACGCTGAACGAGTGGCAGATGGCATCGAACCAGTTCATCCCTGCGGCAAGGTAGCTCAGGAAGGACAGAGCCACCATCACCAGGTACACGTAAGCGAAGATGTAGACCGTCTTGTTGGCGCGGCTTTTATAATCGTCCCTGGACAGGGAGGACAGTTCCATATTGGCCAGGCGCAGCCGCATTGGGGACGATGTAGGAATAATCAGGAGCAGGAAAACCACGACTCCCAAGCCGCCAATGAAGTGGGTCGATGCCCTCCAGAACACCAGGCTCCGCGGCAGCGACTCGATATCTTCCAGGATGGTAGCGCCGGTGGCGGTGAAGCCGGAGACGCTCTCGAACCAGGCGTTCAAAATGTTGAACGGCCCGCCCCAGAGGGCATACGGCAGCGCCCCGAATATGAATGACAGCAGCCATGAAAGGGCGATAATCATGTATCCGTCCTTCAGGCTGATGCGGGCGGTCTTCCTGACGAAGATGAAGGGGAAAATACCCACGATGAAGGTAATTGCGAAACTGATCAGCAGCGGAGTCATGGCACTGTCTCTTCCGTCCAGGAGGGACACCCCCACGGACAGAAGCATGAACAGCGCACTCACAAGCAGCGCTATGCCTACGTTTCTGGATATTACCTTAAGATTCATCTTCCGGTTTATTGCTGTCCCTGAGGGCGGAGATGCGCCTTCTGAGGGTCCTGTTCTCCTCCGTGAGTTCCATCACATTGGCATTGAGGTCTCCAAGCTGGTCAGAAGCATCGAAAGTATAGGTGTAACGATGCCTGAACTTGAGGAAGTCTCCCAGGGAGCGGTTCATCTTGTATATGGGATTCACGTAGTAGACCAGGATGAAGAACATGAGAAGAAATACCAGCAGGATACCCACGGCAACGGCCACGGTGCCGGGGATGATACTGCGGTAGAATCCGCTGTCGAAGTTCTCCGAGTTCTGCTGAAGATCCGCGTACATCTCCCCGCCAAGGCGGTCCAGGTAGTCTCTGAGGCGGCCGAACAGCGGCTGCAGGCGGGTGAAGTACCAGTCACGGGTGTCTATGAAATTGGACTGGAGGACGTCCTCCAGTTCCATGGAGGCCAGCATGTATGCGGAGTAAGCATAGAGCACGGAGTCTGCCATGGGGACCACCTTGCCCTCGCCGAAGCCGGCGCGGAGGGAGTCGCAGTGGCTCAGGAAGCCGGTGCGGTCGAAGTCCGGGAGTGAGCTCAGGTTGTCGTCGCCTATGACGGCAAGGACCTGGAGATTATACGTATCTACGGCATCTACAAGGCGCTGGGCCACGTGGATGTTGCGGATGTCGTCCGCAATCATGCCGGACACGTAGTTGGACATGCGCCTGTATTCCAGGATGGAAATGATGCTGGACATGAGAAGGACAATGGCTATTGCACTCATGGACAGGGTGATTTTCATCCTGAGCGAAAGGCGGAACTCCCGCCACCAGTTTCTGAGTCTCGCAAACATATCTGCAAAGATAATCATTTTTTCGCATGTGACGTATTTTGGGATATATGAAAATTATTTCGTATCAGCCACTTACTTTTTAGAAAAATTTTATTATATTTGTACACAAACTTAAAAAACCATGAGAGAAACATTTCTTGAAAGGAAAGACAACAAGAATACTCTGCTTAAAAAGACAATTCTCTTTCTGTGCATAGAGCACGGTGAGCACAGTATTTCCGCACTGTCGGACGCCATAGGCGCATCCGTCCCCACTGTTACAAAGCTTATAGGTGAGCTCATTGACGAAGGGTTCATGATTGACCTTGGGAAATCCGGCACCTCCGGCGGCCGTCGTCCGTCAATATACGGACTCAACCCGGAAGCCGGCTATTTCGTGGGCGTGGATATCCGCAACTCGCACGCCTGCATAGCCGTAACGGACTTCAAGGGCGGTCTCATAGCCTTCAGGGACGACATCCCTTTCAAGATGCTGGCCAACGAAGAATCGGTCCACAACATTGCGTCCTCCATCAGGGAATTCATCTCCAGGGAGAACATCGAGTGGAACAAGATAATGGGTCTTGGAGTAAGCATCCCGGGCCGCGTAAACCCCGTCACAGGCTATTCCAACAACTATTCCTTCGATGACAGCCGTCCCATCAGCCGCATCCTGGAGGAGGATCTGGGCATCCACATCGTCCTTGAAAACGACTCCCGCGCCATGACCTATGGCGAATATCTGGGCGGCGGCCTCAAGGAGAAGAATATGCTGTACGTCAACGTGAGTTGGGGTTTGGGCATGGGTATTATTGCCGATGGCCGCCTCTACTACGGCACCTCCGGCTTCTCCGGGGAATTCGGTCACTTCCCTCTCCTGGACAACGGCCAGATGTGCCGCTGCGGCAAACTGGGTTGTCTGGAAACCGGCGCATCGGGATCGGCACTGGTCCGCATGATCAGCGACAAACTGGCGGAAGGAAGGGCATCGTCACTGGCCCCCAAGTTCAAGGCTGAGGGAAAGGTGAGCCTGAACGATATCTTCGACGCTGTCCGCAACGAGGATACCTTGGCCATCGAGACGGTAGAGAAAATCGGCACCAACCTGGGCAAGGGCCTCGCCGGCCTTATCAATATCTTCAACCCCCAGCTGGTGGTGATAGGCGGTAAGATGGCCGTCGCCGCCGGGGACTACCTCATGCTCCCCATCCGCACCGCCATCAAGCGCCACGTCCTTAACATCGCCAACCAGGACACCTCCATCAAGCTCACCAAACTACGCCAGAAGGCCGCCCCCATAGGAGCAGCCCTCTTGGTCAGAAGCCGAATCCTGGGAATGCTTTAAGCTATCCCTGAAATAAGCTTCATCAAAGTATCTTTGGCGTCTCCCAATTCAAGGTAGACGCCTTTTTCACGGCTGTAGAGC
>JAILJO010000072.1 GCA_024694675.1 Bacteroidales bacterium
ATGAGGCGGCGGTCTGCGCCCACAAGGTCTGCAACCTGGCTGGCCGTGAGGGGCGTGGTGACGTCTTCGTAGGAAAGACCGGTGGCGGTACTGTCTGTTTGAGATTTCTCGACTACGACTTCGTCTTCGCTCGAAATGACAGGGGTGTCGCTCGAAATGACAGGGGCTTCGCTCGAAATGACAGGGGTATCGCTCGAAATGACAGAAGAAACAACGGGCTCTTCCTCCGGTTCTGCAGGAGGGAGGGTTATGGAACCAATGTCCATACCGGCCTGGACAAGGCCGCGTTCAGCGAGGATATTGGCCGATTCTTCAAGCTGGGAGAGCCTCAGGCGCTCCGTGCGCTTGGGGTGGACTTTGGCGTAATAGACAACGTCCAGGACTTCCTCCGTGATAAGGGGAGAGATGGAGGAGAAACGCTCTGTCATCTCCTTGGCCGTAAGTTGTTTGACGGCCAGCGAAGGATAGCTGAGGGTGGAGATTACGTTGGGGTCTGTGGCAAGGGTGTCCAGAAGGTCAGGGATCTTGGCTTCCTCGTCAGTATCGTACAGGAGCATCACCGGATTGTCCGGAGGGAAGGCGTCCGTGATGGGGGTGGGCCAGTAGGCGGAGAAGGTTATTTCTGTACGCCTCTGGAGAATGAACGCGCCCACGAAGATGGCGACGAAAAGAATCGTCAGGGGCCACCTGCAGGCCCTTTCAAAACGGGCAACGGGGGCAACGGGCAGTGACGGTGTCCTCTTTCCGGTCTTCTGGATAGCCTTCTCGAACATGAGGATGAGGCCGGGGAGAACCGTGAAGTTGCAGATGAGACTGAAGACGACGCCCTTGGAAAGGACCCATCCAACATCGGCCCCTATCTTGAACTTGATGAATATGAGCATCACCAGGCCCACGAAGGTAGTGAGGGCGCTGGAGAGTATTGTCTTTGCCGATGCGTCTATAGCGGAGCTCATGGCCTCCGGCGAGGCCTTGCCTTTGTCCTTCTCCTCCCTGAACCGGTTCATGAGAATGACGGAGTAGTCCATGGACAGGATCATCTGCAAGATGGCGGCAAGAGAGTGCGTCACCAGGGAAACGGTTCCCAGAATGGCGTTTGTACCCATGTTCATCATGACGGCTATGCCCGTTGTGATGAGGAACAGCACAACCTCCATGTAGGAACGGCACATTATTGTGAGCACCACGAAGAAGATGGCGAATCCTATCAGGACAACCTCTCCGATGCCGGTCATGACCATGTTGTCACCGTCCACTTCCACAACCGCCTTTGAACCGTAATAAGCCGAAACCTTTTCTTTAATGGCTTCAGTGTCCGTGGAACTGGTGATATTGTAACGGAACAGCGTGAGGGAATCCCGCTGCCTGACAGAGTCAAGGGTGAGGTGGCCGGTAAGGGAATCAAGCACCGCCGGGGCTTCCGCCACAAGCGTAGTGTCCGTGAGCATGACACCCATCAGACGCATGTGCTGGTCAAGGTTGGGAAGGGTCTGGGCCATGCGGTCCATGCCTTTTTTCATCTGGGACTGGTCCGGCAGATAGAGCGTCATGTCCGAGTTTACATTCACCCTGGGGATGAAAATGGCGCAGATTACGGCGGCAATTGCCATTGCTGCCATAAGCCACTTTCTCCACCTTACAAGCAGGGATGAAAAACGGGACATTACTTGGTTTCGGTTATAGTTCCAGTTTGCAAATTTACCTCTTTTTTAATAATTTTGGGAACTAAAACCGCATTATCAGATGAAAAAAATTCTGAATCTTGTCTTTATCGTTGCAGCGGTCCTTTCTGCAGCCGCCTGCAACAGCTACAAAACAAACTATACGGTTATCATTTCCCTTGACGGCTTCCGCTGGGACTACCCCGCAATGTACGACATGCCGTTCATGGATTCACTGGCCTCTGTGGGCGTAAAAGCAAGGATGTCACCGTCCTTCCCGTCGTCCACATTCCCCAACCACTACACACTGGCAACCGGCCTTGTACCGGACCACCACGGCCTGGTGAGCAACAATTTCTGGAACCCCGCTCTCAACCACAGCTACTCCATGAGGGACCCGGAATCCCGCTACAACCCGGACTATTACGGCGGAGAACCCGTCTGGGCAACGGCGCAGCGCCAGGAGGAGAAATGCGGCATAATCTACTGGCTGGGCTCGGACATTCCAATCGGCGGAGTGCTTCCCACCTATTATCGTAAATGGGACGATGACCCGCACTGGGACTTTTCCCAAAGGGTCGATGAAGCCATCCGCCTCCTCTCCCTCCCGGAGGAAGAGCGCCCGCGCCTTCTCATGGTATACTTCGACGAACCGGACCACCACGGCCACGTCTTCGGCCCCGAAGCCCCTGAAACCGGCGCCATGGCACACAGCATGGACAGCCTCATGAGCTGCTTTTACGGCAGGATCAAAGCCCTGCCTTACGCAGATAAGGTCAATTTCATCGTCACCGGAGACCACGGTATGACGGAGATTTCTCCGGACAGGTACGTCTGCATAAAGGACGTTATCAAGGAGGAATGGCTGGTCCGCGCCAGCGGCAATACCCCCACAAGCCTTTGGGCCGCGCCGGGCTGTGCAGACAGCCTCTACAACGCCCTGCAGGGCATAGAGCACCTGAACGTATGGCGCCACGGAGAGGTTCCCGAATACCTCCAGTACGGCACATCGGACCACCTTGGAGACGTAATCGTAAGCCCGGACCTTGGATGGCAGTTCAACTGGCATCCGGCCCGCAACAAGGGAACCCACGGGTTTGACTGGACGGAGGAGGACATGCAGGTCTGCTTCCGCGCCGTGGGACCGGACTTCAAGAAAGGCTACGACGCACCTTATTCCGGCGGCGACCCTTCATCGTTCCGCAATGTGGACGTTTATCCCATGCTGTGCTACCTCCTGGGCGTGAAACCCGCGCCGGTGGACGGCAAACTTTCCAGAATCAAGAAAATACTCAAATAAGTCATGGCAAAACATTTTACTCTTCCTTATGAGGGCGGCCTCATCGAAAAAGACCTCCCTGCAGGTATCCTGCACAATTACGAGAAGATTTGGACCCACGTATTTCCGGATTCACACCCCGCCACTTATGAGATTGCTGACACTATCATAGCCGCAATCAAAGCCAAGAAAGACGGACTGTTCCGCCTGGGCCTTACCACAGGCGTCACACCGGTCACACTGTACCGCGTACTTGCCCGTCGCCACCACGAAGGCGAGTTCTCTTTCAAGAACGTTGAAATAGTCTCCATCGACGAGTATTATCCTTCTTCCAAGAAAGACGCACAGAGCCGCAACCACATCCTGCACGAGGTTCTCATCGACGACATCGACATCCTCAAGGAAAACGTCCACATCCCTGACGGCACCGTTCCCGCCGGAAAGGTTTCGGACTACTGCGTCAAGTACGATGAGATTGCACGCAACCTGGACCTCCTGGTCATCGGCGTAGGCGAACAGGGCCAGGTTGGCTTCAACGAGGCCGGTTCCAACGAAAAGACCTGCACCCGCGTCGTACGCCTCTCCTACGCTTCCAGAAAGCGCCAGTGCGGCAAATTCAACAACGACATCAACGCCACTCCGGACAAGGCCATCACCATTGGCATCGGCACCATGCTCAGCGCCAAGAGGATTATCCTCATGGCATGGGGCGAGGACAAGGCCAACGCCGTAAAAGCCATTGCGGAAGGCCCCAAGGATCCCGCCTGCCCGGCATCCTTGCTTCAGGCCCACGACCACATCAGCTTCTACGTCGATGAGACCGCCGCAAGCCTTCTCACCCGCAGCGAAGCTCCCTGGCTGGTAGGTCCCTGCGACTGGACTCCCAAGTTCGCCCGCAAGGCGGTTGTATGGCTGTGCCAGACCGTGAAAAAGCCTATCCTGAAGCTCACTGAAAAAGACTATCTAGATAACGGCCTCAGCGAGCTCCTGGAAAAGAAAGGCAAGTTTGACAAGATCAACATCGAGGTCTTCAACGACCTTCAGCACACCATCACCGGCTGGCCCGGCGGCAAGCCCAATGCAGACGACAGCACCCGCCCGGTGAGCGCAAAGCCCTTCCCCAAGACCGTCCTCATCTTCTCTCCCCACCCGGATGACGATGTGATTTCCATGGGCGGAACATTCATCCGCCTGGCCACCCAGGGCCACAACGTACACGTAGCTTACGAGACCTCCGGCAACGTAGCCGTTCATGACGATGTTGTCCTCCAGCACATGGACGCCGCCTTCCAGCTTGGCTTTGCCGATGAGTTCGATAAGGTGAAGAAGCTCGTCGACAGCAAGGTTCCCGGTGAGCCGGAGCCCCGCGCGCTGCTTGAGATGAAGGGCGCAATCAGGCGTTCGGAAGCCCGCGGCGCCGTCCGCTCATTCGGCCTCAACGACAACACCAACGCCCACTTCCTGAACCTCCCGTTCTACGAGAGCGGCGGCATCAAGAAGAACCCGCGCACCCAAGCCGATGTGGACATCATCAAGAAACTCATGAACGACCTCGAGCCCGACATGATTTTCATGGCCGGCGACCTTGCAGACCCTCACGGCACGCACCGTGTGTGTACAGAGGCTGCAATGGAGGCCCTGGACCAGCTTAAGGAAGAGGGTGCCGCCTGGACCGCAAAGACTCATGTTTGGCTGTACCGCGGCGCATGGATGGAATGGGAGCTTGGCCGCGTGGATATGGCAGTTCCGCTGAGCCCGGAAGAGGTCATCAAGAAGCGTCATGCCATCTACCGCCACCTGTCGCAGAAAGACATCGTCCCGTTCCCCGGCGAAGATTCCCGCGAATTCTGGCAGAGGGCGGAAGAGCGTACCCAGAATACGGCCAAGCTCTACGACCAGCTGGGAATGGCAGAGTATCAGGCAATTGAAGTTTTCTTAAAATTGTACTAGATATTTCCAATTTATTAATAACTTTGCATTCCTGAATCCCCGCCGCCGTTGTAAGGGTTCCGGTTTTAATTTTCTAAATAATTAAAGTATGAAAGTTATTATTCGCAAGAACTCCGCCGAGGGTTCTCTCTGGGCAGCACACTACATCGCTGCAAAAATCAATGCCAAAGCCGCTGTGAGCGACAAGCCTTTCGTAATCGGTCTCTGCACCGGTTCAACCCCCATCGAAACCTATGCTGAACTCATCCGCATGGTCAAGGCCGGGGAAGTATCCTTCAAGAACGTGATTTCCTTCAACATGGACGAGTACGTGGGCCTTCCCGTAGAGCATCCGGAGAGCTATCACAGCTTCATGCACCGCTACTTGTTCGACCATATCGACGAAAAGCCCGAAAACATCCATATCCTTGACGGTAACGCAAAGGACATCGAGGCTGAATGCGCCGCATACGAGAAAGCAATCGTGGACGCTGGTGGTTTCGACCTGTTCCTTGGCGGCGTCGGTGAAGACGGTCACATCGCCTTCAACGAGCCCTTCTCCTCCCTGGAGAGCCGTACCCGCGTGGTCACCCTCACCCAGGACACCCGCGAGGTCAACGCCCGTTTCTTCGACGGAGACTTCAACAAGGTTCCCAAGCAGGCGCTCACCGTTGGCGTAGCAACCGTGCTCAGCTCCAAGGAAGTGGTCATCCTGGCCTTCGGTTCCAAGAAGGCTCGCGCCCTCAAGGACGCCATCGAGGGTCCCATGTCCCACTACTGCACCCTCAGCGGCCTTCAGGCCCATCCCGCCGGAACCATCGTCTGCGACGAGAATTCGATCGGCGAGGTAAAGGTCAACAGCTACCGCTACTTCAAGGCAGTGGAAGAGGCTGAAAACGCCTGATGAACATAGCCGTCATAGGCGCTGGCAACCGCGCACGTAAGTACCTCTCCTGTATCCCGGGAGAGGTACATGTGCTTTATATAGTGGAGCCGGAGCCTCTGAGGCTTTCTTCTGCAGCAGCCATGTGCGGAGTTCCCTCCAGCGGCTGCTTCACTTCAATCGAAGAATTCTTTTCTGCGCCGCGGGATATTGAGGCGGTAATTGTGGCAACGCCGGACCAGCTGCACGTCCCTGTGGCGCTGGAAGCCGTCCGCCACGGTTATCACGTCCTTCTGGAAAAGCCCGTGGCGCAGACACTCCAGGAGTACATGACCCTCCTGGAAGCGTCCCTTTCCCGCGGAGTGCAGGTTGGCGTTTGCCTTGAAATGCGCTTCCATCCATATTTCCAGCGGATAAAGGAAATTGTTTCCGGCGGCATGCTGGGAGACATAGTGGAGATTGACCATACGGAACACATCGGCCCTGACAGGATGGCGCATACTTTTGTGCGCGGCCTCTGGTCCAGGGTGGAGGACGCCGGCCCCATCTTCCTCTCCAAATGCTGCCACGATGCGGATTTCTTGATGTGGCTTTCCGGAGGCTCGGTAGTTTCCGCACATAGCACCGGAGTCATCCGAAAATTCCGCACTGACCGCGCCCCGTACGGCGCCACAGCCCGTTGCACTGACTGCCCGGTCTCCGACTGCCCGTATTCGGCCGTCAAGCTGTACATGGAACGCAGGGAATGGATAGATGGCTTTGACGTCCCGCCCGGAAGCACATTTGAAGAAGTAATTGACTCCGAGCTTGCCCATGGCCGTTACGGCCGCTGCGTATACCGCTGCGACAACAACGTCTACGACACCCAGGACGTAGAGGCCGTCCTCTCCACGGAGGTCCGCCTGAACATGCACCTCGAGGGCACCTCCATGCAGGAAGGCCGCACTACCGTCATCCGCGGCACCAAAGCTACGCTTGAGGCCGATGGCGGGCGCATCGTGGTTCCCGGGCTCATCCGCGAGGATTACTCCCACCTCGGAGGCCTTCCCCTCCACGCCGGCGCAGACCGCGCCCTGGTGGAAGACTTCTTCGCCGCCATCTCCTCCCGCCGCGAGCCCCTCGCCACCCTCTCCTCCGCCCTCGAAGGCCACAAACTCTGCTTCGCTACGGTATAAATGTCTCAAAAATATACCATAGAGGATCTTTTCTCCGTTTATTACAGGCCACTGTGCCTGTTGTCGCTGCATTATACATATGACACGGCAGCGTCAGAGGATATTGTGCAGGAGTGTTTCGTGGCAATGATGTCAAAGACTCCGGAGAATCCAAAGACATATCTTTATACCGCAGTCAGGAACCGTTCGCTGTCGTGGCGGCAAAGGAACAAGCCGGGAGAGCCGCTGCCGGAAGACATCCCCGCTCCGGAAGATGAAGAAAGCACAAGTATCCGCGACGCGCGTCTTTGGACGGCAATTGAGAGCCTTCCTCCACAGAGACGCCGCTGCCTTGTTTTGGCAAAACGGGACGGCTTGTCATATAAAGAAATTGCGGAAGAGCTTGGACTATCGGAAAACACCGTCCGTAATAACATTGCAAAAGCTCTCGAAACGCTTCGTGAACTGCCCGAAGTAAAAAAATCTTTCATTTTACTCTTTTTCTGATAGTACATTTCCGAAAGGCTTGTGTCATAAAGATAGAAACAAAAAGATATGGACAGCCTTTCGTTTATACTCAATTTTTTCAGGGACGGCATTTTTGACGGCCGCAAGGCGTACCTGAAACTTGCCGGGAAGCGTCGCACGGTGCTTGTCCCGTGGCTTGTTGCGGCTGCCGCGTCGCTTGCCCTTGGCGTATTCCTGTTCACGGAATACCGTAATTCCATAAAAGAGTACTATGCTTATGATATCCGTCAGGAGTTTACGCTTCCGGACGGCACCCAAGCCGTTCTGTTTCCTGGCTCTTCGATTAGCCTGAAACCCCATTGGAACCCAAGAACCGTAAATATGAGCGGGACTGTGCGTTTTACAGTGGCAAAAGACCCTGCGCATCCGTTTACGGTAACGGCCAAAAACGCCTTTGCAGAGGTCCTGGGAACCGTTTTCACCTTATGCGACAATCCTCCTGAAATAACGGTTGAGGAGGGGCGCGTAAGGTTTGCGGCACAGGCGGACGCAGAAGGGATAGTCCTGGAAAAGGGGGAATCGGCAATAATAAAAGACGGCGCTCCGGAAAAGAAACCGTTATTTGTGTTTGAGGACACCCCGCTCCGGGAAGTGCTGGAAAGCCTGTCCGGACATTTCGGCGTAAGGCTCAGGTGTGCGGAGGAAGGCAAGCGGCTCAGTGCGGAATTCAAGGATGAACGGCTGGAAGACATCATTCTTCTTGTCGAGGAGGCCCTGGATGTCAAGATAGAGGTGGTAAAGTAATGAAAACAAGGTATTTAGTTATAATCTTCGTGGCACTTGTAATATGCTCTTGCCAGGAAGACAGGCCGGGTCCGGCAATGGGTTGGACGGCGCAGGACGCGGTAGACCGTTTCTGTGGAATGTACAGGATGGTATCCAACAGTTGGGACGGACCGCTTGAAGCAGATCTCACAGGGGACGGCATTGTAGCGGGAAGCCATTTTGAAGAGCTCCTTTCAGGTAAGTGGCTCGGAGTTCAGGAGCCGTTATTCCACATCCAACCTGTCCTTAAACTGGATAAACCTCAGCAGTTTACGCTAGGGGCTTTTGGCGGAGATTATGTGGAAGGATGGGAGGAATCACTGTCAGCATATTCCATACTGAGCATATACTGCTATTACACGGTTGACGTCAATGGAGCCATCCGTGTAGTTGTAGACGAAGACCGTATGCTTCAGGAACAGCTGTCACATTACAATGAAGAGATTCCGGGGTTCAGGCACTGCCGTTTTGACAACATTGAAGTTTCCCTGGAAGGCGACATCATTGCCTTATCCGGAGACACCTCTTACTATAACTATTTTACAGGAAACGAAATAAGCGGACGCGAAACATTCTGTTACAAATGCGTGTCAAGCAAGGAGAAGGCGGAATGAAAAAGGCATTTGTGTTCATTTTGGCTACAATGATTTCCCTGCCGGCGTTTTCCCAAAAGACGCTCCGGGAAGGGATGCAGCAGATAAAGGACAGGTACGGGGTCACGTTCATCTACGGCTCCGGAATCGATCTAGACCGGGAATATACCGGAAAACCCTTGCCGGGGAAAACCCTCAGGAAGGATTTGTTCACCCTGTTCGAGGATACAGGCATTGATGTATCCATAAAGAAAAACCAGGTAATACTCAAAAAGAAAAAGGAGCCGGCACCGCGGCCGGAGACGTCTCTTTCGGAGGTACAACTGCTTGATTCAGCAAAGATTGTGGACTGGCAGAGGCCGCTGCTGTCGCATCCATCGGCTGGCGCCCTGGGGATATCGGACCATACGGTGAAAACCGCGCCGGTGATACTTGGGGAAAGGGACGTGATTAAGACGCTGCAGATGCTTCCCGGGGTACAGGCGGCTACGGAAGGCTTTTCCGGCCTCAGCGTACGCGGCGGGTATACGGACCAGAACCTCGTCCTCCTTGACGGCGTTCCCTTCTCCCAGGCGGAGCACGCGTTTGGTCTGTTCTCCGCTTTCCCGGCGGAATCTGTGAGCGGAGCCACGCTCTACAAGGGGGACTTTCCCGCACGGTACGGCGGCAGGATGTCGTCGGTCCTGGCCATGGAATCGTCCCCCGGCAATGCGGATTCCCTCCGCTGGGGCTTCTCCGTAGGGCTTATTGCCGATAAGATCCACGCCGATGGCCCCCTTGGCGATAAATTCCGTTTCTCCATTGCCGGCAGGGCCCTGCACACCGTTCTGGCAGAGCCGGTCCTGGCCCTCCTGCCCGAGAAGGCTAACTACTGGTTTTACGACATCCACGCACGGCTGGACTACAAGGCGGGCAGGGATGACAACATCTTTCTTTCCGTCTACAACGGGCAGGACTGGTACAGGACAAGGTATTCTTACGTTGAATACAGCCACAGGTATGACGGCAACTATGCTGCATACAATGACTGGACTACCAACTCTGACAGCCAGGACCTCCGCTGGGGCACTACGTCGGCTTCGTTCCACTGGGAACACGGGAAAAGCGGAAGGACGGTCCTTTCCTGGTGCGCGTCAGGTATGCATACATTGGAAAAGTCTTTTGAGCAGATAAACACTGACGATATTCATTTACTGGAAACCACCAACGCAAGCAGCGGTTCCTCCGGGGAATACGAGGTGCTGCTCAAAACCGATTGGTCTTCAGGCGTTTTCAACTACGGCGGCTGGGTGTCGCGCCATACATTCAATACAGGCGGGGTCTACTCAATCAACAAGAAAACGCTTGACTCGGCAATCCTTTTTGACAACAAGGACACTTTTGTCTCCCCTGAGAGCATGTCCGTCCTGGATGCCGGAGTGTACGCTGGTGCCGATATCGTCCTGAGCCATGGTTTTTCACTTGCTCCCGGCCTCAGGCTAAGCCTTTTCCGGAGCCTTGGAACCACGTTCGTGAATCCGGAGCCAAGGTTTATGGCTGAATGGTCGGACAGCACCTGGTCTTTCGGGACGGGGTATTCCAGGATGGTCCAGTATTACCACCGCATTCCTGCCGGTTTTACTATGCTTCCCACGGATGCATGGCGGCCTGCATCGGCAAGCGTTCCTCCCGTCAGGGGAAACCAGTATTCCGTCAACGCCCTCTACAAGGGCCTCCCTGGCTGGGATTTTTCTGTGGAACTATACTATAAGACAATGAGCGGTGTCGCAGAATACCTTCAACAATACGCACCGGCGGGCACAGATTACCTGGGGTGGACAGAAATGGTCGCCTCTGGCAAGGGAACGGGTTACGGTGCCGAGTTCCTAATAAGGAAAACCTCGGGGAAGCTTACCGGCTGGGTTGGATATACGCTATCCCGCTCGGAAAGGGTGTTCCCCGACGGAAGCATCAACGGCGGAGCTCCCTTTCCGGCATCGACGGACAGACGCCACCGCATAAACGTATTCGCTTCTTATTCTCCGGGAGAGCATATCGATATGGCTCTGGCCTGGACATTTGCAAGCGGGGCTCCCGTAACCGCCCCGGAAAGGTATAGCTATGTGGCGGGAGAAACGACAATTGATTACCCTGGATGGTTGCGGCCCGGCTATTATTCATCCTCTAGGAACAACTACCGGCTTCCTCCTGCCCACAGGGCAGATTTCAGTATCAATTTCCATAAGC
The DNA here is from genome assembly GCA_024694675.1 of Bacteroidales bacterium. GTDB lineage: Bacteria > Bacteroidota > Bacteroidia > Bacteroidales > UBA932 > Cryptobacteroides. Next base: position 11,019 of record JAILJO010000072.1, read on the forward strand.
CCTGCCGGCGCGGCAACCGTACTTGGACCTTGGGATTGTATAACCTGTACGGGGCCCAAAACCCGGATTTCGTGTCGCTGGGATGGACGCAGAATACGTATCCGGACCGACAGGGATATCATCCGGAACTACCGGAAAGAACCCTTTATCTTGACGCTACCACAGTGCTCATGTTCATCCCCACCGTTGCATTTACAAGAGATTTCTGACAATGAAAAACGCCATCATATTAGTGCTCACGGCCGTTTTTGCCATATCCTGCCATAGAGAAATAATGCTTCCCGCTCAGGAGCCCGGCACCATACCAAGCCTGAACGCCAGATTCATTGCCGGAGAGGGCTCTCACCCGGTGAATGTGTCCTTGGCAAGCGGCAGCGCAATCACTCCCGCTCCCGACGCAGTCCTTGAACTTACCGTAAACGGAATTCCGGCAGGAGAGCCTTGCCACGTTGATGCCCAGGGGAGTACAAACATCCCTGCGGCCATTTCCCCGGGCGACGAACTGTTTCTTAGCTGCAGCACTGCTTCCGGGAACTGTTCTTCACGGGTGGTGGTTCCGGAGGAGGCAACTGTGACCGGGGCCGGAGTATCGTACTACTCGTACGAAAAAGGAGACCTTTCCATAAGCCTTGGCATAGACAGGCCGGCGTCCGGGACGGGTTACTATAT
>JAILJO010000081.1 GCA_024694675.1 Bacteroidales bacterium
ACCTAAACCTTGGCAGAGAGGGGGAACATAGCGTTCACGTCCTTGAGTGACAGTCCCAGGGTGCGGGCAATCTGGCCGTTCGAGACACGGTACTCGTATTTCAGTTTCAGACCAAGCTGCATCCTTTCCGTGATACCAAGCGTTGAGAGTTTTATATCACCATACCGCTCTGAGCAAAGACGATACGCAAGTGACAAGACTTCCTGGTCGGCCAAGGATACGGACTCTCCGTGTCGATGAGCAATCTCCACCTGTCCCTCAACGTTCTTTACGGTCCAGAGTACGAAATCCCGGGCGCTGGGGAAGAATGACATCGCCCTTTCATAGTCAACGAAGCTCCAGGGCTGAGCGACACCGTCCTTTACATAGAACCGGTCTGTGAGCGCAATCACGTTGCGTGTATGAAGGAAGTCCCTCAGCGCCCTTCCTCGGAGTGTCGAGGCAGGAACGCCATCCTGCCTGAGGAAAGGATTGAAATACAGGTAGCCGCTGGTAGAAGGGCAGGAAAAGACGTTGACGTCGGTCCTGACGACGAACGGATTACGGATAGTGTAGATGATCTCGCCGCGAAGCATTCTCAGGGAGTCGATGGTGATGGCTTCAAAAATAATATTGCCGCTCAGGCGGGCCTTCCCGTTATAGCGATAGTAGTTATCCAGCAGTTTCGTGAGTTTACATATGAAGACGTCGCAGTACGGACGCTCGCCCTCCAACACGAAGTGAAGGTGGTTGGACATCACGGCAAAAGCCAGTATTCTGCACCCTGGGGCTAGCATAAGAGCAACGGCGATAAAGTTGAGGATTATACCCAATTGTTTGTCGTCCTCAAATAGAAGTGCATCTTCAAAGGGCAGGGAGCAATAGTGGAAAAAAGGTTTGGAACGCAGGAACCGCTCCTCGTATATCGTTGCCATAAGCCGTTTTTGCCAAATGTAAAAACTCTTTCCGAAACTCACTTTCAGAATCGTATAAACTTGTCTGGCAAGCGTGTATTTTTCCACCGATTTTTATTATGAAAAATGCAAAAATAGCCCTCTAGGATAGCTGAAAGGCGTTCGAAAAGAATATACGTTTTTTAATGTTCCGAAATTGATACTGCTTCAAAATCAAACCCCGTTTTTACTCAACTTGTCCACCAAAACACCCCTATTCCGTGGATAAACTGGCAAATAAGCCACTTTGTCCACCAAAAACGCCATTCCGGTGGATGGATGGAGGAAAATGACTATATTTGCGGAGTATGAACAGTATAGTCATATTGAGCAATGGGGCCTTCCCTACAGAACCTTATCCGCTATATCTTTTGGATAGTGCGGAAGGCGTGGTGTGCTGCGACGGGGCGGTCACCAAGTGGCTGGCGCATAATCCTGACGCCAGGCCTCTGATGATTGTGGGAGACATGGATTCCCTGCCTAAGGAGCTTCAGGACAGGTTTTCCGGCATCGTTTTCCATGAAGAAGAGCAGGACTACAACGACCTCACCAAAGCCATGCGCTGGGTGCTCAGGGAGCATCCGGAGGTGTCGGAAATCACCATACTTGGCGCCACGGGCCTCAGGGAAGACCACACCATCGGCAACCTTGGGCTCCTCATGGAATACACCCGGATGTTTGACCTTGGTGACCGCAAAGTGACTATGGTGTCGGATTTCGGCACCGCCTTCGCCATAACGAATACCTGCGACCTTCATCTTGGAGAAGGCCGCAGGATATCTCTTTTCAGTGCCGATAATTCCCTCCGGATATCGTCTACCGGGCTTCAGTGGCCCACTGACGATGTTGTCTTCGACGCCTGGTGGAAGGCAACTCTGAACCGGACCACGGAACCAATCGTCACGCTGCGGTTCAACCATCCTTCCGCGGCGCTGGTTATCATAGACTGAAATTCCGGCTTGCAAACGGCAGGGCGGTCCTGAGCGAAATATGCCAGTACTCCCAGTTGTGAACGCCGTCCCTTACCCGGAACTCCGCCTTCACGTCCTTCTCCCGCATCCTGGCATAGAATGAGGTGCTGAGGTCGAAGATAAAATCATCGTCCCCGCAATCAACGAACCACTTTACGGTGCGAAGGCTCTCCAGCGTAGCCTTGTCCGCCTTTTTCAGGAAATCTATTGCAGAATGCTTGCTAACGGCCTTCTGGGTATAGGTGAACTTCGTGGTTTTCTTTTCTCCGGTATTCACTTCACTGTTCTTGTTGTCCAGCCAGGGGCTCATGGCATAGCAGCTGGAGAACATGTCAGGGTGCCTCTGGCAGTACACCACGGAGCCGCCTCCGCCCATGGAAAGGCCCATGACGGCGCGCTGGCCCTTGCTACCGCCACAGTTGAACTTCTTTTCAACTTCCGGAAGGAATTCCAAGAAGAAATAGTCCTCATAAGGCCATGAAGGCATGTTGAAATAGCCGTTAGGGTAGTTGTGGATATCATGGTTTCCCGCATTGGGCATCACAATCACCACGGGGACAACCTCTCCGGAGCGGATAAGTTCATCGGCCACCCAGCTTATCCTGCCAAGTTTATCCCAGGCGGTATAATCGTCCGAAAGGCCGTGAAGAAGGTAAATCATCGGATAGTGACTGGCATTGTCATATCCTTCCGGCAGATACACGTTGTACTTCTGGTCCGCATCCAGCTTGCTGCTGTGAATGCTCTCCGTAACAATACGCCCCTGCGCCGCGGCAACCAGTGTCAACGCCATCAGCGCCACAATTGTTATAATACGTTTCATATCTACAAAGATAATCAAAATCCCACACCCATCCACCGAACTAGTGGTTTTGTCCACGGAAAAGGGGTGTTTTGGTGGACAAGTTGGCCATTTGGGCTGTTTGTCCACGGATTTGGCGTTTTTGGTGGATGGAGGCGACCCGAATGGGTGCGGAGAGGGGGGACCTGCGTCACGCGTCCTCCACTGGGGCGGCTTTGGCGAGTTCCTCGTTGGAAGTGCCCTGGGTGGTGGTGTAGGACGTGGGGTTGCGGAAACCAAGGAGGAAGGACTTGACGTCCATGCGCTTCTTGCCGGCAAGCTGGAGGTCTGTGATGGCCAGGGCACCGTCCTGGGTGGCGATGGCGAAGTATGTCTTGCCGTCGCTCAGAACGGTTCCGGGAGCGGCGTGAAGGTCATAGCGGGGTTCGCCGAAATAGATTTTCAGGACGATGGGAGATTCCCGGTCGGAGCCGGGAATGACGGGGGAAGAGGAGTCGGGAATGGCGGCGGGGACAAGCTCCGTGAAGGCGCAGGGGAAGGGTGAGAGGCCGCGGACCAGGTTGTAGACGGTGCGGGTGGGGGCGTTCCAGTCAATGTGCTGGAGCTCGTGGGTGAGTTTGGGGGCGGGCTTGAGGAGTTCGTCGCCCTGGATGAAGCTGCGCTGGACGCGGAGCTCCACGTTGTGCTGGATTATGCCTTCCACGGTCTCCACAACCAGGGCTGTGCCAAGGTTCATGAGCTTGTCGTGCAGGGTGCCGGCGGTTTCACCGGGCTCTACACGGCATTCAGACCTTAATATGATGCCGCCGGTATCTATCTTCTTGTCTATCATGAACGTGGTCACACCTGTGATGTTCTCACCGTTTATGACCGCCCAGTTGATGGGGGCGGCGCCGCGGTACTGCGGCAGAAGGGCGGCGTGCAGGTTGAAGGTGCCAAGCTTAGGCATGCTCCAGACAGCCTCAGGCAGCATCCTGAAGCCGACCACCACAAACAGGTCCGCCTTCCATGCGCTTAGGGCCATGAGGAATTCCGGGTCCTTGAGTTTCTCCGGCTGAAGCACCGGGATTGCCTTCTCCACGGCATACTTCTTCACTGCCGATTCGTTCATCTTGAGCCCGCGCCCGGACGGCTTGTCCGGAGCGGTAACCACGCCCACAACCTTGTATCCGGCCTTCAGGAGACCGTCCAGAGGGCCTACGGAGAACTCCGGAGTGCCCATATATACGATTCTTGTTTTCCTGAACATACGCACAAGTTTACTCTTGGCTTTCCTTATCCAGATCTTGAGTCCGTCAATATTGAAGATGCTCTTGTCCTGCACCGCCTTCACCGTCAGGAATCCTCCTATTGGCGCCAGCACGAAGGCCGATATGAACTTTCCAACGAAAGGCGCTACGGTGCCGTTGTTTCCCAGGCGTTCGCCGGTAATATCCACCACCCAGTACAGCACGAAGAACAGCAGCGAAATGATGGCAGGAGTGCCCAGGCCGCCCTTTTTGAGGATGGCTCCCACAGGCGCGCCTATGAAGAACAGCAGCAGGCAGGCCAGTGCCGTGGCGTACTTCTTCCAAATCTCCACGTCCGTTCTCCGGATGAGGTTGGTGTAGTTGTATGCCTCCATGCTCTGGCTGTTGACGAGGTTCTCGTACTGACGGGCAGCGGTGAGGGCATACTCGTAGCCTCTCTGCTTTTCCCGGAGGCTCTTCCATCTGCTTTCCTTGGGTACGGGCATTTCTGCCGATGCCTTCTGCCTCCACGATGTATCCAGCTGCGTCTTGTAGATCAGGTTATTCTGGTTGGTGAATTCTCTCAGGTGCCTTTGGGCGCCGTCGTCTACGAGCCTGGACAGGGAGTCGTGGCCGTGGCGGAGGCTCTCGAGGTTCATGGAACGGACCTGTTCACCGTAGCGGGCGCTGTCAGAATGATGGAAAGCGTAGTTTTCCAGCGGAATCACCAGCTCCTGACTGCGGAAATGCACCCTCTGCAGGGCCAGGGTGGTGTCCCTGTACTTGCGTTTGTTGTCTTCCTGGTAGTTGGTGCCGTCGTAGAGTTGGAAAGTAAGATAGTCCTTGCTCTTGGACATCTTGATCATGCCGCTGTCCGCCACCGTGATGCGGGTGTTGCCTTTTCCCACCGTGTGGTCGTACACCTGAATCTGGTACATCATGCCGGTGGCCTTGTCCCTGTCTTCGACGCGGAGGATGTAGCCCTCGATGCCGTCGTAGAAGGTTCCGGTGGGGATTTTTATCTCCGATTTGGTTCGGCCGATATCGTCCCGCATGGTGTAGATCTGGTTGATGGAATAGGGGACCAGGCGGTCCGTAATGAAGAAGGCGCCGATGGAGACGAAGATGGCGACGATGATCATGGGAATGAGCACCCTCATGAGGGAGATGCCCGATGCCTTGATGGCAGTGAGTTCGAACTGCTCTCCCATCTGCCCCAGCGTCATCATGGACGATAACAGGGTGGCCAGCGGAATGGCCAGCGGCAGGGTCTGGCAGCTTCCCCACATGAGGAACTCCATAATCACCTTGAACTCAAGGCCTTTGCCCACCAGCTCGTCAATATACAGCCACAGGAACTGCAAGACCAGTATGAACGTAACAATCGCCAGGATCGCTATGAACGGTCCCACGAATGACTTCAATAAAAACTGGTCTAGTTTCTTCA
>JAILJO010000093.1 GCA_024694675.1 Bacteroidales bacterium
GACCCTCTGCGTCCAGATGCCCCTTGCACACAGCGAGGAGGAGCGTATGGAGATGCTCAGGGCAAAACTGAATCGTCCCGTACGCGTCTGCGGCATGGTACGTAACGAAGGCGAGCCCGGCGGCGGCCCTTACATCATCGCCGGCAAGGACGGCTGCACCAGCCTCCAGATCCTGGAAAGCGTCCAGATAAACACTGCCGATGCAGGTGCCATGGAAGCCATGTCCCACGCCACCCACTTCAACCCCGTAGACCTTGTCTGCTGCCTTGAAGACTACAACGGCAAGCACTTCAATCTACCTGATTACGTGGACCCTGAAGCCGGTTTCATCAGCTCCAAGAGCTACGAAGGCCGCACCCTCAAAGCCCTTGAGCTCCCCGGCCTCTGGAACGGCGCCATGAGTAACTGGAACACCCTCTTCGTAGAAGTCCCCATCGAAACCTTCAACCCCGTTAAGGTTGTACTTGACCTTTTAAGACCAGCACACCAAGCATGAAAGAAGCAAGTGCCGGAACCCTTGAATCCGGCGACATCCTGATTCAGATCGCCCCTGCCCAAAAGGGCCTGGAGATAGAGCTGCAGAGCTCTGTGGCGGCGCAGTTCGGCCGTCAGATAAAGACAGTCATCAAGGATACCCTTGAAGGACTGGGAGTTGACAATGCGTACGTAAAGGCCGTTGACAAAGGCGCCCTGGATTGCACAATCCGCGCCCGCGTCACCGCCGCCGCCGTCCGCGCAACCGGAAAAGACGTATGGAAAGACTGAGGAGAACAATGATGTTCGTCCCCGGCAACAACCCGGGGATGATGGCCGATGCCCACATCTACGGCCCGGACAGCATTATGCTGGACCTGGAAGACTCCGTGACCATGGCAGAGAAGGACGCCGCCAGGCTCCTGGTGTACAACGCCCTCAAGACCATCGATTACGGCACCACGGAAATGGTCGTCCGTATTAATCCGCTCAATACTCCGTATGGCAAAAAGGACGTCGAGGCCGTGGTCAAGGCCGGTGTGGACGTAATCCGCATGCCCAAGACAGAGACTGCCGATGAGGTCCGCGAACTTGAAGCGGAGATACTCAAGGTGGAAACTGAGATTGGCAGGGTAGGCGAGACTCAGATTATGGCGGCTATTGAGAGCGCCCTTGGCATCGTCAATGCCTATGCCATTGCAACCGCCTCCAAGCGCATGATGGGCATTGCCCTTGGCGCGGAGGACTATTCCGCCAACCTCAAGACCAACCGTACTCCCGGCGGCGCGGAGCTCCTTCTGGCCCGCGAGCAGATTGTGGTTGCCGCCCGCGCCGCGGGAATCGCCTGCTTCGACACCGTCTACTCCAACCTTGACGATATGGAGACCTTCCGTAAAGAAGTGGAGCTCATCAAGACGCTTGGCTTTGACGGAAAATCCATCATCAACCCCCGTCAGATAGAGGTTGTGAACTCCGTCTTCGTTCCCACGGAGAAGGAAATAAACAAGGCCAGGGCCGTCATCGCCGGCATCAAGGAAGCCAGGGCAAAGGGCTCGGGCGTCATTTCCGTGAACGGCAAGATGGTAGACCGTCCGGTTGTCCTGAGGGCAGAGCGCACCATTGCGCTTGCCGTTGCAGCCGGTGTAATCAGTGAGGAGGAAGCGCTATGAGAAATACAAAGTTAGTTTCCCTGGAAGAAGCCATCCGCCGCTCAGGTCTCAAGGATGGCATGACAATATCCTTCCACCACCATTTCCGCGGCGGTGACAAGGTGGTCAACATGGTGGTTGACAAGCTGGCGGAGATGGGTTTCAAAAACCTCCATCTTGCCGCTTCCAGCCTCTCTGACGTCCACGCTCCGCTCATTGAGCACATCAAGAACGGCGTCATCACCAAGATATCTACATCCGGCCTCCGTGGCACCCTTGCCGATGCCATCTCCCGCGGTCTCATGGAAGAGCCGGTTGTGTTCCGCTCCCACGGCGGACGCGGCAGCGCCATCGCTAACGGAGAGATCAAGATCGATGTCGCTTTCCTTGGGGCATCGGCCTCCGACGAACTTGGAAATGCCTGCGGTGTACCTCGCTCAGAAAACGCAAAGAGCATCTGCGGCTCCCTGGGTTACGCCCTTCCGGACGCCCGCTATGCCTCTCACGTAGTGGTACTTACGGATGATTTGGTCCCGTACCCCAACCTTCCTTCCGGCATCCGCGCCGCTGACGTTGAATCGGTGGTGGTTGTGGATTCTGTGGGTGACAGTTCCAAGATATCGGCAGGAGCAATCCGCGACTCCAAGAATCCCCGCGATATCCTCCTTGCCAAATCGGCAGCTAAGGTGGTTATAAATTCCGGCCTGTTCCAGGACGGGTTCTCCATCCAGACCGGTACAGGCGGTGCCTCCCTGGCGGTTGTGAAGTACATCCGCGAGGAGATGATCAATCGCGGAATCAAGGCTTCCTTCGCCCTTGGCGGCATCACCGCCCATATGGTAAAGCTGCATGAGGAAGGCCTCATCGGCACCTTGATTGACGTGCAGTCCTTTGACAAGGTGGCGGCGGAGAACATCGCCAAGGATCCTTCACACGTGGAGGTTTCCGCAGTGGAGTACGCTTCCGGGCAGCACCTTGGATCGGCCACCCACGCGCTGGATATCGTAATTCTGAGCGCCTTGGAGGTGGATACGGACTTCAATGTGAACGTGCTGGTGGGTTCTGACGGCATCATCCGCGGAGCCATCGGCGGTCACCAGGATACGGCGGCAGATTCCGCACTCAGCATCATCGTGTGCCCGCTCCTTCGCGGCCGCATCCCCTGCGTAGTGCCTCACGTGACTACGCTCATCACTCCCGGCAAGTCCGTGGACGTTGTTGTCACGGAGTACGGCGTCGCCGTTAACCCCGGCCGCCCGGAGGTCCGCGACCGCCTCGTCGCCGCCGGTGTGCACGTTGTAGACATCCAAGACCTTGCCAAGAAAGCGGAAAGCATCATCGGCACGCCCGACCCTCTCCCGTTCGGAGACAAGGTCGTTGGCGTTGTCATGAACCGCGACGGCTCCGTCCTGGACAAGATCTACAATATCAAATAGCCCGTCATGCCCGGCTAGCTTATTTGTCATGCCCGGCAATACTTTTTACGTCATGCCCGGCTCCGACCGGGCATCTTATATAGTATGACACTGGAGGATTTATTGCAAAGCCGTGACGCCCGCGTGGCGCATCAGGCAGAGTTGTTGGGGAAGTACCCCGGCAAGGCTTTGCTGTGTCTGACAGTCATGCCTCCAGGTCCTGTCAAGCGTTCTTCAATGTTCTTGAAGATTGCCGCTGCTGCCGTTGAGGCCGTCCGTGGCGCGTTTTCACCAGTCTTTGAAGAACTCCGTGACCTCGAAACCGGCTATGAAGGCTATTTCATAGTTGATTCGGACCCCGTTTCCGCCAAAAAGCTTGCAGTACACCTAGAAGAGTCCCACCCCCTCGGCCGCCTCTTTGACCTTGACGTAATTCTGTCCGGGGAAATGCCTGTTTTTGCGGACGGCGGTGGTGATTTTGGCGTTTCGTCCCTGAAAAAGCCTGTTTTTGCGGACGGAGGTGGCAAATTGGGTGCTTCGTCCGTGAAAAAGCCTGTTTTTGCGGACGGAGTGAGGCCGTTGGGTAGGGAAGAACTGGGTTTGGCTCCTAGAAAGTGCATTATCTGCGGCCGTCCCGTGCGTGAATGCATGCGCGAACGTAAACACACTACTGCAGAACTGCTTGCAAAGTATGATTCCGTCATTGCCGGCTACGACTCCTCCGTCATTCCGGACTCTACTTTTGTCATTCCGGACTTGATCCGGAATCTTTAACTACTGAAACAAAAACCACTAACCATGTATAAGTACAAACAATCCGGCAACACCTACATCCTCAGCCTGGACAACCACGTTGAAGTAACCGCCGCCCTAGCGGCTTTCTGTGAGGAAAAAGGAATCCTCAGCGGAGAGATAAACGGCCTTGGAGCCGTGTCAGAGGCAACTTTCCGCTACCTTAACCCCCAGACCATGAAGTATGTGGACAAGACATTCACGGAGCAGATGGAAATCACCTCACTGGTAGGCAACATCTCCAGGAAGGACGGCAAGCCGTATCTTCATATCCACATCACTGCTTCCAGAAGCGACTATAGTTGCATAGGTGGCCATCTTCTCACGGCAAAGATCAACGGCGCCTGCGAGCTTTTTGTTAAGGATTTGGGAGTGGAAGTGGGCCGACACCTTGATGAAGGACTGGGTATTAACCTTTTTTCGTTATAAATCGTAACAAATCCTTGCGAATAAGGTAATAAAATATTACCTTCGCACTGTATTTCATTTGCGGGTGGAACCGGGAGTATTGGAAAGCCTGCGCGAGATGGAACAGTACAAAAACCTGGACATAGCGGAGATGCCTCTTGGTTCTCCTTATTTCAGTGACAAGGTGTCACGCTTCCTCGGAGCAAACGGCCTCCGGATGGAAGCTATGGACACGTACTATGCAGTCCAGGACAGTGACGGCAACATCATTGCCGGCGCAGGAATCAGCAAAGACGTCATAAAATGCGTTGCAGTGGCAGAGGAAGCCCGCTCAGAGGGCCTTATGGTGCCCCTCATCTCACGCATCGTCGCCGGCCGCGGCAACCTCAAGGTCTTCACCAAACCGGAGTACAGGACAGTCTTTGAAAGCCTTGGCTTCCACGTCCTTGGAGAAGCCCCCAAAGCCATCCTCCTTGAAAACGGCAGGGGCCTCCAGCAGTACTGTGACCGCCTGCGTGCCTTTGCCGCCTCATGTCATTCCGAGCAGAGCCAGAAGGGCGTAGTCGAGGAATCCCTGACAACTGGCGTCATTGTCATGAACGCCAATCCTTTCACCCTTGGCCACAAATACCTCATTGAAAAGGCTCTGGAGCAGGTTGACCATCTGGTGGTGATACCCGTGATGGAAGACGTATCCCTGTTCCCTTACAAGGAGCGCCTTGAAATGATCTGCCGCGGCGTAGCCACCATCAAAGGTGGCGACGTTGACGTGGTTGAAGGCAGCCTGTACACAATATCCGCTGCAACATTCCCCACATATTTCCTGAAAGACCTCTCAGAGGCCGCTGAGCAGCAGATGCTCCTTGACCTTGACATCTTCCAGAAGCACATAGCCCCCGCCCTTGGCGCCACCGTGCGCTTTGTAGGGTCAGAGCCCTATGACCCCCTCACGGCACGCTATAATGCACTTATGAAGGAGAGGTTGGAAGTTGTTCAAATTTCCAGGTTAAAGATTCCGGATCAAGTCCGGAATGACGAAAAGGAAACCCGGAATGACGAGGCCTTGTCATTTCTACCAAGCGAAGCGCGTGGAGAAATCTCTGCATCTAGCGTGCGTAAGGCACTGGCGGAAGGGGATTACAGGACGGCGGCGGGAATGACTCCGGAGACTACGCATCCGTACCTTTTGGCGGCGCTTGCAGAGCGTGCGCTCCGTATGGAGCTTGACACGCCACTGAAGCCCGGCCTTGTTGGGCCGGACTCCAACGGCGCCCACAAGGACATGGATTATGACACCATGCTCCGCGGCATCAAGGCCATCCGCCCCTTCTTCCCGGCCATAGCCCGTGCAAAGAGCCCGGAAGAACTCCGCCAGCTTGGCATTGACGCAGAAAACGCCATGCTCCAGGCCACGGGTGGTGTGAACACCCACCGCGGTGCCATCTTCGCCCTGGGACTGGCCTTAGCCGCGCAAATGCAATCGACTGAAAATGAGCAGGATGTACAATTCCACCTGGGAGAAATTGCCCGGGTGCTAATGACTAATTCTCTGAAAGACAATGACTTGCAATTGCGCGGCGCAAGAGTTATGGCCCTTGATGGCTACAAGCAGCTCTTTCAGGATTGGCTGCCGTACTACAGAAGTCTGAGATTGCCGGTCGCAGCCGGCAATGACGGAAGAGAGGCTGCCGGCAATGACGGGGCACTTCAACGCTTGCTTCTTCGCGTCATGTCCACTCTGGACGATACATGCATAGTGCACAGAGCAGGGGAGGAGAGGGCGCAGCTGGTGAAGATGGAAGCGGCAGCGCTGCTGGGGGAGATTCCCGATCAGGTCGGGAATGACGACAGGAAGGTCGGGGATGACGGGGAATGGAAAGATAAGCTGAAAGCTCTCTGTGACCGTTACGCGGCAGAAAACATCTCCCCCGGCGGTGCTGCAGACATGCTTTCATTAACGATATTTATAGACTCAATTATATAATATGGTAACACTTCATTCGGAAGGAGTATATCTCCTTGATGGAAAAACAATTGCCAATGAGGCTTCGTTAGGAAAAGACGAGGCCAGGGAAAACACTATTGCTTACCAGATTCTTCGTAAGCATGACGTGAACGGTTCCAAGGGCAAGGAACTGAATATCAGGTTCGATGCCATGGTGTCACATGACATTACCTATGTGGGTATTATCCAGACTGCACGCGCCAGCGGACTTACCAAGTTCCCGCTGCCGTATGCAATGACAAACTGCCACAACTCCCTGTGCGCAGTGGGCGGAACCATCAACGAGGACGACCACGTCTTCGGCCTTTCCGCTGCAAAGAAGTATGGTGGTATCTACGTACCTGCAAACCAGGCGGTTATCCACCAGTATGCACGCGAGGCGCTCACCGCCTGCGGTAACATGATCCTGGGCTCCGACTCCCACACCCGCTACGGTTCCCTTGGCAACATGGGCGTTGGCGAAGGCGGCGGCGAGCTTGTGAAGCAGCTCCTGGAGAACACCTGGGACATCAAGGCCCCTGAGGTGGTTCTGGTATGGCTGGAGGGAAAGCCCAAGAAGGGTATCGGCCCTCACGATGTGGCCATTTCTCTTGTGAAAGCCACCTTCGAGAGCGGTTTCGTGAAGAACAAGGTGCTGGAATTCGCCGGCCCCGGCGTGAAAGAACTGCCCATCGATTTCCGCAACGGGATTGACGTGATGACCACCGAGACCACCTGCCTCAGTTCCATCTGGATTACCGACGACAAGGTGAAGGAGTATTTCGAGATGCATAACCGGCCCGAGGCGTACAAGAAGCTGGAACCCGGCCAGGTGGCCTGGTACGATGCCCTCGTCACCATAGACCTGAGCAGCCAGGAGAGCATGATCGCCCTCCCGTACCACCCCTCCAATGCCGTCTCCATCCACGAACTCCAGGCCAATCCCGAAAAGGTTCTCAAGGCCATCGAGGAAGACACCGTGCGGCGTTTCGGCGACAAGGTGCATCCCGACCTCCTGTCCAAGATCAAGGACGGTAAGGTATATGCCGACCAGGGCATCATCGCCGGCTGCTCGGGCGGTACCTATGACAACCTCTCCGAGGCGGCCACCATCCTGAACGGCAAATCCATCGGCAACGATTACTTTACGATGAGCGCCTATCCGCAGAGCACCCCCGTGTACCTGGCCACCACCCGCAATCACATTGCCGAAGAGCTCCTGGAGGCCGGCGTGGTGATCAAACCGGCCTTCTGCGGCCCTTGCTTCGGCGCCGGTGACGTGCCGTCCAACAACGGCCTGAGCATCCGCCACACCACCCGCAACTTCCCCAACCGCGAAGGCTCCAAGCCCGGTCAGGGCCAGATTTCCATGGTGGCGCTCATGGACGCCCGCTCCATCGCCGCCACGGCGGCCAACGGCGGTGTCATCACCGCTGCGACGGATATCGAATACGAAGATCACCATAAACCCTACCAGTTCGACGGCCGTATCTACGCCAAGCGCATCTTCAACGGTTACGGCAAGGCCGATCTGAGCGTGGAACTCCGCTACGGACCCAATATCAAGGACTGGCCGGTGATGCCCGCCATGCAGGAGAATATGCTGCTGGAACTGGCTGCCGTCATCCATGATCCCGTGACAACGACCGACGAGCTCATTCCTTCCGGAGAGACTTCCAGCTATCGTTCCAACCCGCTCAAGCTCAGCGAATTTGCCCTGAGCCGCCGCGTGCCCGAGTATGTGGGACGCAGCAAGCGCATCCAGGCCGATGACCGTGCCCGCCGAGCCGGCGAGATCACGGAAGAGCTGGCCAAGGCCCTGGCCGTGGCCGGTGCATCGGCCGAGAGCACCTCTTTCGGCTCCTGCGTCTTTGCCAACAAGCCCGGTGACGGCAGCGCCCGCGAGCAGGCCGCTTCCTGCCAGAAGGTGCTGGGCGGCGACGCCAACATCTGCTACGAGTACGCCACCAAGCGCTACCGTTCCAACTGCATCAACTGGGGCATCGTCCCGTTCACTATCGGTCCGGATACCCCGTTTGAGTATGAGGTGGGGGATTATGTCTTCGTCCCCGGCATCCGCCAGGCCATCCTGGGCGGTGCCGAGCAGCTGGAGGCCCGCGTCATTACCCGCGACGGCCGGTCCACGCCCATCACCCTGTATTTCCAGAACCTCAATGAGACGGAACGGGAAATCCTGGCCGATGGCTGTCTGATGAATTATTACAAAAACCGTAAATAAAAACCATGAAAAAAATCGAAATGACCACGCCGCTGGTGGAAATGGACGGCGACGAAATGACCAGAATCCTCTGGAAAATGATCAAGGATGAACTCATCCTCCCGTTTGTTGACCTCAAGACCGAATACTATGACCTGGGCCTGCCGTACCGCGACAAGACCGCAGACCAGGTGACCGTGGACTCGGCCAACGCCACCAAGCGCCTGGGCGTGGCAGTCAAGTGCGCCACCATCACCCCCAACGTGCAGCGCATGAGCGAGTATAACCTGCACCAGATGTGGAAGAGCCCCAACGGCACCATCCGCGCCATGCTGGACGGCACCGTGTTCCGCACCCCCATCACCATCCCCAGCATCCATCCGGCCGTGAAGTTCTGGAAAAAGCCCATCACCATTGCCCGTCACGCCTACGGCGACGTCTATCGCGACGTGGAAATCCAGACCACCGAGCCCGGTGTGGCCAAGCTGGTCTTTGAAGGCGTGTCCGGAGCGCGCATCGAGGAAGTGATCCACGAGTTCAAGGGCGCGGGTGTGATCGAAGGCATGCACAACACCGACAAGTCCATCAGCAGCTTTGCCCACGCCTGCTTCAAATATGCCCTGGACGTGAAGCAGAACCTCTGGTTCGCCACCAAGGATACCATTTCCAAGAAGTATGACGGCCGCTTCAAGGCCATCTTCGAGGAAATCTACGAGAAGAATTACAAGGAGCAGTTCGAGGCCGCCGGCATCGAGTACTTCTATACGCTCATTGACGACGCCGTGGCCCGCGTGATGCGCTCCGAGGGCGGTTTCATCTGGGCCTGCAAGAACTACGACGGCGACGTGATGTCCGACATGGTATCCACCGCCTTTGGTTCCCTGGCCATGATGACCTCCGTGCTGGTGAGCCCCGACGGCAAGTACGAGTACGAGGCCGCCCACGGCACCGTGACCCGTCACTATTACAAGTATCTGAAGGGCGAAGAGACCTCCACCAACCCCATGGCCACCATCTTTGCCTGGAGCGGCGCCTTCCGCAAGCGCGGCGAACTGGACAATCTCCCGGAATTGGTGAACTACGCCAACCAGCTGGAGGCCGCCTGCTTCGACACCCTGAATGAAGGCCTGGTTACCAAGGACTTGGTGAACCTGATGGAAGGTA
This sequence comes from Bacteroidales bacterium, assembly GCA_024694675.1. GTDB lineage: Bacteria > Bacteroidota > Bacteroidia > Bacteroidales > UBA932 > Cryptobacteroides. The sequence goes on from JAILJO010000093.1 coordinate 9,604, forward strand.
TCACGCCCAAGGCCCTCACTTCGCTGGAATTCCTGAAAGAGATCCGCACCCGTCTTGAAAAGCGACTCAATGCATAACCAGTGATTGTAACGGTCCAAAGAATGGGACGTTATAATCAAAAAAGGTCATTTTTGACGATAACCTGCCAAATTTTGGGACGTTATCGTCATTTATTTGCCTTTACGCCTTTGACAGGGGCGGCCGACAGGGGATCCTCCGGCCAGGCGTGCTTGGGATAGCGCCGGCGGAGTTCTTTCCTGACTTCGAAGTATGTACCGGTCCAGAAACTGCGCAGGTCCGTGGTTAGCTGGACCGGTTTGTATCCCGGGGAAAGCAGTTCCATCAGAACCGGCAGCCGCCCGCCATCCACGGTGGGGGTGTCCGTGAGGCCGAAACACTCCTGCAGCCGCACCCGCAGTACGGGCGCATCGGCTCCCTGGCGGTATTCCAGGCGTATGCTGTTGCCGGTGGGGACGGTGATATGCGTGGG
>JAILJO010000101.1 GCA_024694675.1 Bacteroidales bacterium
CAGGAAGCTGAGCTTCATGATGGCGTACTCTATGTGCAGCCTGGGGTTGACGGCGCTCTTGTAGGCGCTTTCGCAGCCCGTGGTGATACCAAGGGCGTCGAAGAGGAACTTGATGTCGCACTTGGCGGCCTGCTCACGATACTTGGCCTTGATGGAGTCAGGAAGCTCCAGGAGGGCGTCCAGACCGCCTGTCTTTGCCACTATGAGATCCCTGAGATGGGAGGAAAGCGATGCAACGAAGTGCAGGGCGTTGAAGCCCTTGGCCAGGATTTCATCGAAGGCCAGAAGGGCTGCGCCGTAGTTTCCGGAGAGGAAGCTGTCCACCATGGAGAAGCTGTACTCATAGTCCAGGACGCCAAGGTTGCGGATTACGTCCTCATACTTGACTTCAGTGCCGCAGAAGGCTACTGTCTGGTCAAAGATGGTGAGGGCGTCGCGCATGGCGCCATCCGCCTTGGAGGCTATCACGTGGAGGGATTCATCGTCAATCTTAACCCCTTCCTTGTCAGCGATGCCGCGAAGGTTCCGGACCATGTCCGGGATACTGATGCGGTTGAAGTCGTAGGTCTGGCAGCGGCTGAGGATGGTGGGGAGGATCTTGTGCTTCTCCGTGGTTGCCAGGATGAATATGGCATGTGCCGGGGGCTCTTCCAGCGTCTTGAGGAAGGCGTTGAAAGCCTGGGTGGAGAGCATGTGGACCTCGTCTATGATGTACACGCTGTACTTTCCCACCTGAGGCGGCACCTGGACCTGGTCCATGAGGGTCTTGATGTCTTCCACGGAGTTGTTGGAAGCGGCGTCAAGCTCATGGATGCAGTAGGAACGGCCTTCCTTGAAGCTCACACAGGATTCGCACTCTCCGCACGGCTCCATGTCCGGTCCCGGATTGGAGCAGTTGATCATCTTGGCGAAGATGCGGGCGGTGGTGGTTTTACCCACTCCGCGCGGCCCGCAGAAAAGGTATGCGTGCGCCAGCTGACCCCTCTTGATGGAGTTTGACAGCGTCCTGGCTATTGTATCCTGGCCGATGAGCGTTTCGAAGGAGTCCGGCCTGTACTTCCTTGCCGATACGATATACTCACTCATAGGTTGCAAATATACTAATAATAAGATTCCGGGTCAAGCCCGGAATGACGGAGAGTTATAGGTTTTCCAGGGCTATGTCTACGGTACTGTCAATGGGAAGGTAGTACTTGTAGAAGGCGTTTTCGCCAAGGGCGGAGTAGCGGGAGACGAGGGCGTAGACCTCGGGCTGCATGTAGGGGCGGGAGGAGTCCCACTCCGCTTCCGTGCACTTTATCTTATCCACGGACATGGCGTACTGGACGAACTGCCGGGAGATGTTTTCCTGGGAAAGGAACTTGTCCATGGCGGCGAAGGAGTCGATGGAAGTGAGCCTGGAGCCATATTTGTCGAACATGGCGGCGGCGAAACGCATGCTGGTGGCCTTGCGGGTGCACTGGCGGTAGAACAGCGTGGTTGTGGTGGTGTCCATGGGGACGAAGACATCGGGCATTATGCCGCCTCCGCCGTAGACCGTGCGGCCGCCGCGGGTGTGGTGGACGTCCGACTTGTCAAGATGGACGCTGTCCGCGGAGAAGACCTCGCCGTCTGCGTAGCGGCGGTAGATGTCGTAGTTGTATTCATCGGCCTCACTGTAGGGCTTCTGGATGCATCTGCCGGAGGGGGTGTAATAGCGGGCGACGGTGATGCGGACTCCGGAATCGTCAGAGAAGAAGAAGGGTTCCTGGACGAGGCCTTTGCCGAAAGAGCGGCGGCCAACGATGGTTCCGCGGTCGTTGTCCTGGATGGCGCCTGCGAAGATCTCGCTGGCACTGGCGGTGCTTTCCCCGATGAGGACGGAGAGGCCCATGTCCCTGAAGGAGCCGCGGCCATCGGCACGGAAAACTTCGCGCTTACGGTGCACACCTTCGATGTAGACGATGGTGTCCCCTGCGGAGAGGAAGTCGTTGCACATGAGGAGGGCCTGGTCCATGTAGCCGCCGGAATTGGCCCTGAGGTCCATCACAAGGTGCTTCATTCCCTTTTTGGAAAGGTCTGCCGTGGCTTCGTGGGTTTCCTTGTAGGTGGTGCGGGAGAACTTCCCTACCCTCATGTAACCGACGGTGTCCGAAAGCATGAAGTAGGCATCGACACTGTGGACAGGGATTTTTCCGCGGGTGATTTCGAAGGGAATCTCTTCCCCGGAGCGGCGGACGGTGATGGTGACCCTGGTGCCGGACGGGCCTTTCATGAGACGGACCATGCTGTCCTGGGGGAACTTGACGCCGGCGATGGTGCGGTCATCGACCTTGACGATGCGGTCCCCTTTCAGCAGTCCGGCCTTTTCCGAGGGACCTCCGGCGATGACTTCCAGGACGATTGCCGTATCCGCAGGTACGTTGAACTGGATGCCGATGCCTTCGAAGTTGCCGGCAAGCTGCTCCTCGGAGTCCGACAGTTCCACAGGGGGAAGGTAGACCGAATGGGGATCCAGCGATGCCAGGGCGGCGGAGATGGTGGCGTCCGAGAGCTCCGTCACCTTGATGGTGTCTACGTAATTTTTCTCCAGCAGGTCCAGGACAAGGTTCAGCTTGGCCCACTTGCCGCCGTAACGGGTGGAGACAAGGTGCCTGGTTTCGCGGTATTTGACCACAGTAAGTGTTAGCATGGCGCCTATGAGGACGCCAAGCAGGATCTGGAGTATCTGCCGGGTGCTTTGCTTCATTACTCTGACTGTTCCACTTCTATTCCGGCGCGCTTAAGGAGTTCTATGCCGTCCATGAGGCGGTAGGCGTCCCTGTAGACCACGCGGGTGATACCGGACTGGATGATGAGCTTGGAGCACTCCATGCACGGGGAGGCCGTGACATAGAGGGTGGCGTCGGCGCTGCTGTTGCCGGACTTGGCCACCTTGGTGATGGCGTTGGCCTCTGCGTGGAGGACATAGGGCTTTGTTACGCCGTCCTCGTCCTCGCAGATGTTCTCGAAGCCCGACGGCGTGCCGTTGTAGCCGTCGCTGATTATCATCTTGTCCTTGACTATGAGGGCACCTACCTTCCTTCTCTTGCAGTAGGAGTTCTGGGCCCATACTTCTGCCATCTGGAGATAGCTGTGGTCGAATTTGCTGCTCATCCTCTCTGGTAAAGATAACGTTTGATGCTCTTCTTGGGGGTGCGCTCGAAGTCTTCCGACATGAGCTCTATATTCTTGATCTGGGCATAGCCCGGAAGTTCCTGGTTGATGGCCGACAGGAAGCCTGTGACGTGCTTTTTGAACTCCTCCAGGGTCATGCCGTCAAGCTCTCCCTGGTGGTAGTCCGGGTAGACAAGCGCGGTGAGGGCGCCTTCGTCCTCGATTACCAGGGAGTCTACCACGTAGCTGAAGGTGTTGATTACGGCTTCCAGTTCTTCAGGGTAGATGTTCTGGCCGGAAGGGCCAAGGACCATGCACTTGGAGCGGCCGCGGAGGAAGAGGTAGCCGTCATGGTCAAGGATACCCATGTCACCGGTGCGGAACCAGCCGTCCTTGGTGAAGGCCTCGCGGGTGGCTTCCTCGTTCTTATAGTAGCCAAGGCATACGTTGGGACCCTTTATCTGGACCTCTCCTGGGATGTTCTGGGGGTCTGAGGAATCGATCCTTATCTCCATGTTCAGGGCGGAGCGGCCGGCGGAACCAACCTTGACCTTGTCCCAATGGGCATAGCCGATGATTGGAGCGCACTCTGTCATACCGTAGCCCACTGTGTAGTGGAAACCTATCTTGTGCAGGAATTTCTCCACCTCCGGGTTGAAGGCGGCGCCGCCAAGGATAACCTCCTCGAACTGACCGCCGAAGGAGTTGGTGAGCTCCGTGCAGAACTTCTTCTCTATGGAAGGACCCAGAACCGGTATGCGGCGATAAAAACGTGTCTTGTGGATAAGGGGTTTGAGCTTGGTCTTGTACACTTTCTCCATGACCAGCGGCACGGCGATGATGATGTCCGGATGGATTTCCCCGAAGGCCTTCATGATAATCTTGGGGCTGGGGACGCGGGACAGGAAATGGACGTGCATGCCGATTGTCATCTCGAAGAGGAACTCGAACATCATGCCGTACATGTGGGCCGTGGGGAGCATGGACACTACGTTCATGCCGGCCTTGAGCATGGGGCAGGCGTCCTTCGCGGCGAACTCTATATTGGAGTAGAGCGCCCTGTAGGGCAGCATTACGCCCTTGGAGAAGCCGGAGGTTCCGGAGGTGTAGTTTATGATGGCAAGCTCCTCAGGGGAGTCCTCATAGTAATTGAGGTCTTCAGGGCGGAACTCGTTGGGATAGCGTTTTCCGAACTCCTCGTTCAGGTGTTCGCGGATGCTGTAGAGCTCTTTCGTGGCGGCGTAGTAGAACTTGAAGTTGTTTATCTGGACGATTACCTGGAGGTCCGGCATTTCCTCAGGGATGATGCCTTCCCAGATGACATCGTCAACAAAGAGGACCTTGGCCTCAGAGTGGTTCACCAGGTAGTGGATGTTGCCGGGCTTGAACTCATGCAGGATGGGGACGGCGACGGCGCCATATGTGATGGCGGCGAGGAAACTCACGCCCCAGTTGGCCTGGTTGCGGGCGCAGATGGCCACTTTGTCTCCCTTCTGGAGACCGCAGCGCTCAAAGGCGATGTGGAGTGCTGCAATCCTGTTCGCCACTTCCCTGTAAGCCAGGGTCATGCCCTGGTAGTTGGTAAGGGCGGGGCGGTCCCAGTTGTCTATAAAACTCTTCTGGAGAATTTTATTTACAGATTTGAATTCCATTATATTCGTTTTAGTACAGTTTATAGTCACGTGTTTTGCCGTCGTAGCATTCCGCCTTCACGAATTTGCCGTTTACGGTGAGAGGGCTGTCCGGCTTTATCATCTTGCCGCTTTCCGGGTTGATGACCGGGTCCCCTCCCTCGAAGGGGTAGATGATGGTGCGGACCGATGTGCGGACCGCCCAGAAGCGCTTCTCCCCTGCCTCCAGGAGTTCCGGAAGGTTCTTCACCGTCTCCGGGGCCTTGATGCCTTTCCAACCGTCGGGGCGTTTGCCGTGGAGGTTGTATCGTTCCAAAGTGTTGTCCTTGTGGAGGACCATGGCGGTGTAGCCGGAGGCGCCGGTGAAATCGTACACATCGGGACCAAGGAGGACGGGCTTGGGGAGACTGGCCGGGAAACCGTTCACCCAGTGGCCCAGGCGGTCTATTGCCCAGAGCTTGGAGCCGGCACAGAAGAGGAACTGGATCTTGCCGTTCCCGAAGTAGTCTATGTCTTGAACCCTGCCGCAGAGGCTTTCCTTGAAGGGAACGCCCCAGACGCCCTTGCCGTTTTCATCGTTCAGGCAGATGGACAGGTGGGAGTTCTGATAGAGGTAGTTGGTCTTTCCTGTGGAGAAGTTCCGGACCGGGAAAAGGCCTGTGGGGATAACCACGGTGGTATCCCTTTCCATGACCTGGACCTTGGTGCCTCTTAAAGCACGCTTGTAAATCTCCAGCTTCATCTTGGGCATGTCCCCGGAAAGGTCCACAGAGGCCATTGCGGGGGCGTATCCGCTGCCGGAAACCCAGTCTTTTATGGCCGATGCGGTCTTGACGGCGAAGATATTGTCCACGGTCAGGGGGCTGTCCGTGAGGGATGCGTAGACGGTGAAGCCGGACGGCGTGGGGATGGAGGCATCGGCCATGCGCTCCTTGAGGGTGTAGTCCCCTTTGGAGAAGGCGCGGATGCCCGGGAGGTCTCCCCAGACGGTCCATTTTGAGCCGGCCTGTGAACAGACGGTGTCCGGTATGGCGAAGTACTCTCCCAGGATGAGGCCGAAGGTGCCACGATAGGGATTGGGGCTTTCCGTCCCAAGCTTGAGGTCCTTGCCGCTGTGGAGAAGGATGACGCTGCGCTCCGTGCCATCGTCCGTTGTGAACGTGACTTTCACGGCCTCTTTGGGCTGGAGGCAGGCGAACCACTCAGCCGGGCTCAGGTCCCTTTTGGCCTTGTCCTTGAGGGCTTTTTCAAGCTTGTTCAGGCGGCCGCGGCCGTCCTCGAAGGCCTTACGGCCGGCGAGGAAGTTCTCCGTGATGGGAAGGGCGAGGATTTCCGAGGCATGGTAAGGAAGGGCCTCGGGGAACTCCAGCTGCGGTGCGGGCGTGCCCTGATATGCAGCGAACCAGCTTGCGGCGGCATCTCCCTTAAGGGCTGTTCCTTCCAGGACGATATGGTCTTTTTCCAGGTCCTGCACGCTCCAGGCGCTCCATGCGGTGAGGTCTTTGACGAAGGACGACTGCTTGCGGAAAGGCGGCGTGGAATACACCTGTAGTAGCTTCCCAGCGTGTGAATGATTGAGGAAAGCAACCGCGGAACCCTTCACGCTTTGAGTGAGGTCCTTAAGGTTACGTACGCCAAGGACGGACGACCCTTCCTCTATATGGCGGGACGATGAGCCCAGGAATGTCTCACTTCTGGATGCAATGAGGAAATTCTCCTTGATAGCGGTCTTGAGGCCGGCTTTTTCTGCAGCTGTCTGGAGGTCTGCAACTGCTGCGGAGTCCGCTTTGTTTGTCTGGGTAATCACCAGCGGGACAAGCGCGCCGCTTGTGAGAAGGGCAACGGCAGTGCGGTATTTGCCGGATTCCGACAGATAGCCCATGAGGGCGGGGTTGTCTGCTGCGAGGATGGGTTGCAGGAGTTTAGTGGAGTCGGCAATGACTTTTCTTGCCGCCTTTGAGCCGTCGAAAACCATGACAGCAACGGCATCAGAGGGCACTGCCCTCAGGATTTCCCACTCCGCCGGAGTGGCCATATCTGCCTTCTTTCCCCCACCCGTACCATAAAGACGGGTTACGGCGAACGCGATGCCTCCTATCAGGATTGCCACCGCCACAATTGCTGTCCAGGTTGACTTGTTTCCCATATTCTACAAAGATACTACTATTTTGCCAAAACGCAAAGAGCAGTTTTCTTTGCCCGGGGGGACCTACGCCATAGGGAGGGTGTCAAGAATGGGATCTTGTTTGGAAAATGTGCCGTAAAGCTGCTCGGAGGCGGCACGGCAACCGCCGCCGCAACGTTCCAGGAGGTGACAGGTTTCGCACTCCGACGGCATTCCGGCATACAGGGCGTTGATGTCAGGGTCCTGGAGGATTGCCGATATCGGCCTATCCCAAATATTACCCAATACCCTTGGGGAATGGTTGCAGAAACGGACGTCGCCGTCGTAATTCATTGTGACGGGGCGACCGGTGAGTTCCGTGCTGCACTTTGTGAACTGGATATGTGGATATGGGGCCGTGTCAAGGAAGCATAGAGGAGTGCAGACTCCGCTCACAAAACGCATATCCGTATTGGCGGCGGCAAAAGACTCCACGGAGGCGAAGGCATCGGCAAGAGTTTGCCTGTCCGGAACCAGCTCCCGCATGTTCCTGATGCCGTTTCCGCCTATGTTGAAGCGGTTCACCATGACGGTGCGGATTCCGCATTCGCGTATGAGCGAAAGGGTTTCCGCCACTCCGGGGGCGTTGACCTTTGTGATTACCAGAACGGCAACGCCTATGCCTTTGCCGCCTGTTCGTCTCAGAGCATCCAGGGCTTTGTCCCCGGAACCTTTGACACCAGTCAGATAGTCGTGGACCGCCGGGTCCGCACTCAGAAGCGGGATTTGTATGGCACCAACACCAAGACTTACAAAGTTATCCAGTGCGTCAGGAGTAAGTAGCGTGCCATTGGTAAGGACGTTGACATGGCTCCCTCTTAGGCGAGCACGAAGCACCAAATCATGGATGTTTGGCAGCAGCAGCGGCTCACCACCGGAGAAAGAAAATGTGCCGACGGAACACTGTGAGAGCAACTTCCGGAGAGTTTTCCGAGCCTTTGCCCGGTCAGGAGCCGGAGCTCCCTCTGGGCGCCAGTGGTTATAACAGAACCTGCAACACTGGTTGCAGGCTCCGGTAAGTTCATAGACTATGTTGCTGACGTGAAAACGGGGCATCAGATTATCTGGACTATCATTGTTCCATGGGCTGTACTTTCCAGCTGTTCCGGATCTTCATTTACCACACAGTACACATCCAGCCAGGCTTCTCCGCGATACTCAATACTCTCAGATACAGGTACTTCAAAAACTGCATTTTCAGGATCTTCCACTATTAATTCAGTCCTTTGGAGCTCATTTCTCTTCTTAGCTTCGTTGTCCCATAGATATATCATCAAGACAAACTTGTCGCTTGTTGGAGCCATAATCTTGATTGATACTATGTCACCTGCGGTAATTTCATTGTACGGTCTGTTCTCTATCGAACTCTTAATCTTCAACTCCACAATGTTCTCCGTGGGCTCGGGTTCGACGGGATCGTAGCACATCACCATTCCGCCATCGTCAATAATTCCCTCAATAATGCTGCAGGATGCCACCGAAAGCATAGCCGTGGCCATAATGAGTATACTGCCCAGCCTGTACTTGGCCCTGATGGCCTTTGCGTTCTGTCCGCCGGATAGGAAAACCCATGCAGAAACAGCCAGGAAAGCTATCCCTACAAATACGTAAATGAGAAAAAACTTTATTTTCATGGTAACGGTCTTTTCCTATACAATCCGGACAGAACCTGAACCTTGCATCAGAACTTGTAACCGATGCCGAACTCTACTTAAGAGCTGCAACCTGTTTGAACCAGTCCCCGGAATCCTTGATGTTGCCCTTGGACCAGCAGGAGCCAAAGCAGTAGGAAACGCTTTCCCCGGACTTAATGGTCTTGAGGAG
>JAILJO010000119.1 GCA_024694675.1 Bacteroidales bacterium
ATAAGAATCCAAGATATGTCAAGAATTGGAAAACTGCCTGTAGTCCTTCCGGCCGGCACGAAAGCTGAGCTTCTCGACGGCAACATCGTGAAGGTGAAAGGCCCTCTTGGTGAGATGTGCCAGAAAGTCGATCCGGACATCAAGGTCACCATCGAGGGAAATGAAATCAAGTTCGAGCGTCCCAGCGACCTCCCTCGCTTCCGCTCCATGCACGGCCTCTACCGCGCACTCGTCCACAACATGGTGGTTGGTGTGAGCGAAGGCTTCACTATCAAGCAGGAGTTCGTGGGTGTGGGTTACCGCGTGGCTGCCCAGGGCCAGCTTCTGACCATGTCCGTGGGTTATTCCCATGACATCCAGATCATGCTCCCCAAGGAAATCACTGCTGAGACCCCTCAGGTCCGCAAGGGCGAGAACCCGCTTCTCATCCTCAAGAGCGCAGACAAGCAGCTTGTCGGCCAGGTAGCCGCCAAGATCCGCTCATTCCGTCGTCCCGAACCTTATAAGGGCAAGGGTATCAAGTTTGTCGGTGAACAGCTCCGCCGCAAGGCTGGCAAGACCGCATCGGCCAAATAATAGGAGGATAAAGTTATGGCACTCAACAGAATTGAAAGAAGAAGAAGGATTCACTACAGAATCCGCAAGCATGTCAACGGTACTGCAGAGCGTCCCCGCATGGTCGTCTTCCGCTCCAACAAGCAGATCTACGTCCAGGTGGTCAACGACCTCGAGGGCAAGACCCTCGTTGCAGCCGCCTCCAACGACAAGGCCCTTGCCGCTGAAACCAAAGGCAAGAACGGCACCGAAACCGCAGCCATCGTGGGCAAGGCTATCGCTGAGCGCGCACTGGCAGCCGGTATTACCGCAGTCTCCTTCGACCGCGGAGGTTATCTCTTCCATGGCAGGGTAAAGAGCCTGGCAGACGCCGCTCGTGAAGCCGGCCTCACATTCTAATCATTATACTACTATGGCAAATTCAAACGTAAAAAGAGTTAAGACCTCTGACCTTGAACTCAAGGACAGACTGGTAGCAATCAACCGTGTTACCAAGGTCACCAAGGGCGGACGTCACTTCCGCTTTGCAGCTATCGTCGTGGTAGGTGATGAGAACGGTGTGGTAGGCTATGGTCTTGGTAAGGCCAACGAAGTTACCGCCGCCATCGCCAAGGGCGTCGAGGATGCAAAGAAGAACCTTGTGAAGGTTCCCGTCATCAACACCACCATCCCTCACGAGCAGGTCTCCCGCTTCGGCGGCGCTGAGGTCTTCATGAAGCCCGCAGCCCCCGGTACCGGTGTAAAGGCCGGCGGCGCAATGCGTGCCGTGTTCGAGAGCGCAGGTGTGCAGAACGTCCTTGCAAAGAGCAAGGGTTCTTCCAACCCTCACAACCTGGTCAAGGCTACCATCCAGGCCCTCACCGAGATGCGTGACGCATACACCGTGGCCGGCCTCCGTGGTATTCCCATGAACAAAGTGTTTAACGGTTAATACTGAGTGAGATATGGCAAAGCTTAAGATTACCCAGGTCCGCTCCAAGAATGGAGAGACCAAGCGTCAGATCGCTAACCTGAAGACTCTCGGTATCCGCAGGATGCACCAGACCGTCATCGTAGAAGATACCCCCATCACCCGCGGTATGCTCGAGAAGGTCCAGCACCTGGTTTCCTATGAAGTAATTGACTAAGGAGGACAGAAGAGATGAAACTTGAAAATCTGAAGCCCGCAAAGGGCGCTACCCATAACAGCAAGCGCGTAGGCCGCGGCCAGGGTTCCGGTAAAGGTGGCACCGCCACCCGTGGTACCAAGGGTGCCCAGGCACGTGCTGGTTACGAGCACAAGGTTGGTTTCGAAGGCGGCCAGATGCCTATCCAGCGTCGTCTTCCCAAGTTTGGCTTCAAGAACCCCACCCGCGTTGAGTATAAGGCTGTCAACGTCGCTACCATCCAGGCCCTGAGCGAAAAGCTCGGCGCCAAGGAGTTCGACCTCGATGCCCTCATCGCAGCGGGCGTCGCCTCCAAGGGTGACCTCGTAAAGGTTCTCGGCAACGGTGAAATCACCGCAGCCGTCGAGGTCAAGGCCAACGCATTCTCAAAGAGCGCTATCGCAAAGATTGAAGCAGCCGGTGGTAAAGCAACCGTAATCGAGTAATCAGGCGATGAAGAAGTTTTTTGAGACAATACGCAATATCTACAACATCGAAGAGCTGCGCAAGCGAATCGGTTACACGATTCTGCTTGTGCTGATCTATCGTCTGGGCAGCTTCATCCTCCTTCCCGGCCTCGATCCCGAGGTTCTGAAAGGCGGTATCAGCGGCACCCAGGAAGGCCTCGTCGGGCTTCTTAACATGTTCTCCGGCGGTGCTTTCGGTAACGCTTCGATATTTGCACTTGGCGTGATGCCGTACATCTCGGCATCCATCGTGGTCCAGCTTCTGGGCATGTTCGTTCCCTCCTTCCGCAAAATGCAGATGGAAGGCGAGAGCGGCCGCCGCAAGATGAACCAGATCACGCGCTACCTTACCGTGGCAATCCTCGCCATCCAGGGTCCTGCCTATGTGGCCGGTATGATTCCCGCCGCAGCACGCACCGTCACCTGGAGCCCGTTCATGTTCAACCTGGTATCCACCGTCATCCTGATGGCCGGTTCCATGTTCGTAATGTGGCTGGGTGAGAGGATTACCGACCGCGGTATCGGCAACGGCATCTCCCTTATCATTATGATAGGTATCGTTGCCCGTCTTCCTTACGCCCTTGTTGCTGAGGCCGGCCAGAAATTCACCGGCAACGGCGTGGGCGGTCCCATGTTCTTCATCGTAGAGATGGTTGTATGGGTGTTCGTCATCATCGCTGCCATCGCCCTTGTACAGGCTGTCCGCAAAGTTCCGGTACAGTATGCAAAGAGGGTTATCGGCAACAAGCAGTACGGCGGTGTCCGCCAGTACATCCCGCTCAAGATCAACGCAGCGGGCGTGATGCCTATCATCTTCGCACAGGCTCTGATGATGTTCCCTATGCTGCTTGGCCGTTACGATGCCACCCGTGGTATCGCCGCCGCCTTCTCCAGCTACACCACAATCTGGTACAACCTGGTATTCGGCCTCCTGGTCATCGTCTTCACCTATTTCTATACTGCAGTCACAGTGAACCCCACTATGATGGCAGAGGATATGAAGAAGAACGGTGGCTTCATCCCCGGTGTCAAGCCCGGTAAGAAGACCGCTGAATATCTTGACAGCATCATGACCAGGGTTACCCTTCCGGGTTCCATTTTCCTGGCCATCATCGCCTGTCTGCCCGCCCTGGCCAACATCCTTGGCGTGAACAACCAGTTTGCCAGCTTCTTCGGCGGCACCTCGCTGCTGATCCTTGTTGGCGTGGTCCTGGATACCCTGCAGCAGATAGAGAGCTATCTCCTGATGCGCCACTACGACGGACTCATGAAAACCGGTCGTCTCACCGGACGTTCCGGCATGTAATTATTGAATGTAGTATCGAATTTCGATATGGTAAGGCCAAAGACTGAAGAGGAAATCGAACTGCTCCGCATCAACGGAGACCTGGTATCGAGGACACTTGCAGAGGTCGGTAAAATGGTCGCCCCAGGTGTGACAACTGCGAAGTTGAATGAGATGGCCGAGACCTTCATCCGAGACCATGGTGCAGTTCCTTCCTTCAAAGGGTTCGAAGGCTTTCCCGCAGCGCTCTGCATGAGCGTGAACGATGTGGTGGTCCACGGTTTTCCGTCAGAACGCCCCCTTGAAGAAGGAGACATCGTTTCCGTAGATTGCGGAACCCTGTACAAAGGCTACAACGGTGATTCGGCTTACACCTTCCCTGTTGGGGAGGTGGACTCCGAGACCCGGAAGCTCCTGGATGTCACTAAGGCATCCCTGTACAAGGGCATCGAAGCTGCGGTGGCAGGCAACAGAACGGGCGATATCGGATACGCGGTGCAGTCGTACGCAGAATCATTCGGTTTCTCCGTTGTCCGCGAACTTGAAGGACACGGACTGGGAAAGGAAATGCACGAGGATCCCGGCATTCCCAATTACGGGAGAAGGGGCCACGGTGCACGCCTCCAGAACGGAATGGTCATATGTATTGAGCCGATGATATGTGCAGGCGGAAGAGGTGTGTACCTTGCAAAAAATGGTTGGGCAGTACACACATCCGATCACAGGAATGCGGCACACTACGAGCTTACGGTTGTTGTCCGGCATGGCAAGGCTGAGCAGTTGTCGACTTTCGATTACATTGAGAAAGATGGTTCGATTAAATTTTAAAGTGAAGTTTAAACTATGTCCAAACAAGTAGCTATCGAGCAGGATGGAACAGTGATCGAGACGCTTCCCAACGCAATGTTCCGCGTTGAGTTGGAAAACGGCCACGTCCTCCTCTGCAACATTTCAGGTAAGATGAGGATGAACTTTATCCATATCCTCCTTGGCGACAGGGTCAAAGTGGAGATCTCACCTTACGATTTAACCAAAGGAAGAATTTCTTTCAGATACAAATAAAAAATTAGATAACGATGAAAGTCAAAACCTCCATCAAGAAACGCAGCGAAGACTGCAAGATTGTCCGGCGTAAGGGCCGCCTGTACGTTATCTGCAAGAAGAACCCCAAGTTCAAGATGCGCCAGGGTTAATGTATAATCATAAAAGTTCAGATAGAATATGGCAAGAATAGCCGGTGTTGATTTACCGAACAACAAACACGGAGTTATAGGTCTTACCTATATCTACGGTATCGGCCGCAGCAGCGCCCAGAAGATTCTGGACACCTGTGGCATCGACCCCACCATCAAGGTCGGAGACTGGAACGACGAGCAGGTAGCCGCAATCCGTAACCTCATCAACAGTGAGTTCAAGATTGAAGGTGAGCTCCGCAGCTCCGTACAGATGGACATCAAGCGCCTCATGGATATCGGTTGCTATCGTGGCATCCGTCACCGTGCAGGTCTCCCCGTCCGCGGACAGAGCACCAAGAACAACGCCCGTACACGCAAGGGCCGCAAGAAGACCGTTGCCAACAAGAAGAAGGCAACCAAGTAAAGTCTGATGAATTATGGCAAAGAAAACTACAACAACAAAGAAGAGAGTTGTCAAGGTTGAGGCTTATGGCGAAGCCCATGTTTCATCGACCTTCAACAACGTCATCGTCTCCCTGTGCAACGCCCAGGGTCAGGTGATCAGCTGGTCCTCCGCCGGCAAGTGCGGCTTCCGTGGTTCCAAGAAGAATACCCCTTATGCCGCCCAGATGGCAGCTGAGGACGCCGCAAAGACCGCTTTCGACGCAGGTCTCCGCAAAGTAAAGTGCTATGTAAAGGGCCCCGGAGCAGGACGTGAGTCCGCAATCCGCACCATCAACAATGCAGGCATCATCGTCACTGAGATCATCGACGTGACCCCTATGCCTCACAATGGTTGCCGCCCCAAGGGACGCCGTAAAGTTTAATTAATTAACGAAGAACTACTATGGCAAGATATACTGGTCCTACCACCCGCATCGCCCGTAAGTTCGGCGAGCCCATCTATGGCCCTGACAAGAACTTCGAAAAGAGAAACACTCCTCCGGGACAGCACGGCCTTGCTGCAAAGCGCAAGAAGCAGAAGGAATACGGCACCCAGCTCAAGGAGAAACAGAAAGTGAAGTACATGTACGGTGTGCTGGAGCGTCAGTTCCGCAACACCTACGCCCGTGCAGCCCGCATGAAGGGCCAGACCGGTGAGAACCTTATCCTCCTCCTGGAGGCCCGTCTGGACAACCTCGTGTACCGTCTGGGTATCGCTCCCAGCCGCGCCGCTGCCCGTCAGCTCGTCCTTCACCGTCACATCACCCTGGACGGCACTGTGTGCAACATCCCGTCCTGCCAGGTGAAGCCCGGTCAGGTTATCGCTGTCCGCGAGCGCTCCAAGAGCCTTGAGGTCATCCAGAACTCCGTAGCTGCCGCCACCAAGTATTCCTGGCTCGAATTCGACGCCAATACTCTGACCGGCAAGTTCCTTAACGTTCCCGCCCGCGAGGAAATCCCCGAGAACATCAACGAACAGCTTATCGTTGACCTCTACTCCAAGTAACAGATTTAACACCCAAAAGACTTATGGCAATCTTAGTATTTCAGAAACCGGACAAGGTTATCATGCTGGAAGGCACCGATACCGTCGGACGTTTCGAGTTCAGACCCCTTGAGCCCGGATACGGCCAGACCATCGGCAACGCACTCCGCCGCATCCTCCTTGCTTCCCTGGAAGGTTTCGCCATCTCTCAGATCCAGGTGAATGGTGTCCAGGACGAGTTCCAGACCATTCCCGGAGTTATCGAGGGTATGCAGGACATCATCCTTAACCTGAAGCAGGTCCGCTTCCGCAGGATGGTTGACACCGTAGACTCCGAGGTGGCTTCCATTACCATCAGCGGCAAGAGTGAATTCACCGCTGAGGACATCTCCAAGGGATTGTCTTCTTTCACGGTGTTGAATCCGGAGCTGCACATCTGCTCGCTGGAGCCTTCAGTAAAGATTGAAATCACCCTGACCATCACCAAGGGCCGCGGCTTTGTCCCGGCAGAGGAAGAAAGGGACGAGAACACGCCCATCGGAACCATTCCCGTGGACGCTATCTACACCCCTGTCAAGAAGGTCAACTGGACCGTGGAGAACTTCCGCGTTGAACAGAAGACCGACTATGAGAAACTCCTCCTTGAGATTGTCACGGACGGTTCCATCTCTCCTGAGGCAGCACTGCAGGATGCAGCCAACATCCTCATCTATCACTTCAAGCTCTTCACCGATGACAAGAAGATTGCCATCGAATCCACAGTGGAAACTGACAGCAAGGAGCTTGACGAGGAATCCCTGAGGATGCGTCACCTTCTCCTTACCAAGCTTTCCGATATGGGCCTCTCCGTGAGGGCATTCAACTGCCTCAAGGCCGCCGATATCGACACCTTTGCAGACCTGGTCTCCTACAGCCGCGCAGAACTCATGAAGTTCCGCAATTTCGGCCGCAAGAGCCTCTCTGAGATCGATCTCCTGGTAGAGAAGATGAAGCTTTCCTTCGGTATGGATGTCACCAAGTACAATACTGAACCTAAGAAAAAGATCGTTTAGCAATGAGACACAATAGAGCAGTCAATCATCTTGGTCGCAAGAGCGGTCACCGCAAGGCGATGCTCGCCAACATGGCATCCTCCCTCATTCTGAAGAAGAGGATTACCACCACCGAGGCCAAGGCAAAGGCCCTCAAGCCTTATCTTGAACCCCTCATCACCAAGTCCAAGGAAGACAGCACCCACTCCCGCCGCGTTGTTTTCAGCTACCTGAAAGACAAAGAGGCAACTGCTGAACTCTTCCGCACCGTAGCTCCCAAGGTTGCAGACCGTCCCGGCGGATACCTCCGTATCCTCCACACCGGTTTCCGCAGCGGCGATGCATCGGAAATGGTAATGGTAGAGCTGGTGGACTTCAACGAGGCAGCCCTCGCCACCAAGAAAGAGGTTAAGAAGACTACCCGCCGCAG
>JAILJO010000126.1 GCA_024694675.1 Bacteroidales bacterium
CGCGCGGACGCCTTCGACTCCTCGAAACTCTCCGCCAAGAACCGCTGGGGTTACTTCCCTTCCGTGTCTGCCGGTTGGACCATCAGCAACGAGCCTTGGTTCAAGAATGCCATCTCCACGAGCGCCCTTTCCTTCTTGAAAGTGCGTGGATCCTGGGGTATCAACGGTAACATCAACGTGCTGAGCGGATATCCCTACTCCACATCCATCTCTCTCAACAGTCAGTGGTATCAGTATCATGCCGATGAGACTGGAAATGTCTATGGATCCGCTCCGGACGGCCTTGCAAACCCCGACCTCACCTGGGAAACTTCCAATCAGGTTGACGCAGGTTTGGATGCCCGCTTCCTCAATAACAGGTTATCTTTCACCTTCGACTGGTTCCGCAAGGAGACCCGGGATCTGCTTGTGACCTATTCTCCCACTCCGGAATACGGCGTGTCCAGCGTTACCAACAATGCCGGCAATGTGCTCAATACTGGTTTTGAAGCCGAACTCGGCTGGAAGGATACGATCGGTGACTTCCGGTACGGCATCAATGCGAACTTCTCTTATCTGAAGAACCGGGTCACCTATCTTCTCCCGACTCTTCCGAGGCTCTTGCAGAGCCCGGCCTCGGGCAGTAACTACCCGAACAATACGGTCTTTGAAGTCGGCCAGCCCATCTGGTATATCCGCGGATACATCTATGACGGCATCAACGAGGACGGAACCCCCAACCTCCGGGATGTCAACGAGGACGGCCAGGTCAGCGATGCCGATATGACTTATATCGGTAAAGGTCTTCCCGACTATACTTATGGTATCACCCTCAACTTTGAGTGGAAAGGCCTGGACTTCATCGTGTTCGGCTCCGGGCAGGGTGGCTGCGAGATCCTGAACACGCTCTACCGTCCCGGTTATCACAACTCTCTCCGCTACTACTATCTGAATTCAAAGACGGAGGCGAACCCGAACGGCAAGTACCCCGAGCCGGCGAAAGTGTCGGGCGACATGAATTTCTGGGGATCGACCGCTGGCATATTTGACGGCTCTTTCTTCAAGATCAGGCAGATCCAGCTCGGTTACACCATTCCCCAGGCGTTGACGAAGAAGATTCTCATTAATCAACTTCGGATGTTCGTCTCCCTGGATGATTTCTTCACTTTCACCAGTTATCCGGGCATGGATCCCGAGACGGCTACGTCCGGTTCGGCGTCCGGCCGCGGTGTGGATGTCGGCGCCTATCCCAGTATGCGTAAACTAATGCTCGGTTTCAATGTTTCTTTCTAATTCACAGGAGATGATAGTCATGAAAAAATATATTGTAGCCCTTACGGCGATTTGCACATTATCTTTCGCCGCCTGCGAAAAGATGTTAGATATCCCGCAGAAGGGAGTCGTCGCTTACGAAACCTATTACACGTCCGATGAAGCCGCTGAAGCCGCGCTGGTGAATGTATATGCCAAGATGGTTCAGAATGTTTACGGTTCCATCGGTAACTGGAATCCCTACTTCTTTATGATGAACTACTCGGCGGATGACGTATTCGCTGCGGGAAAGAACAAGGATGACCATCCTGATGTGCGTCTTTTCAACGAGTATCGCTATGACGCCACCTATAAGATTATCAAGAATGTGTACACCAGTCTTTATCAGACCATCTACGCCTGCAACCTCCTAATCGACAACTTCACTAAGGAAGGGGCCTATTCAAGCAGTGTGGTAGATCGCTGTATTGCCGAAGCAAGAGTTGTCCGTGCCTGGTGTCACATGACTGCGGCGCTCACCTGGCAGCGCCCGCCGCTGGTGGATCATTGCCTGACCGATGAGGACCCTACGAATGTAGAGTCTCAGGAATTCCTTCTTAACTGGTGTATCAATGAATGTGAACTTGCTATTCCTAACCTGAGAGAAAGAAGCAGCAAGTTCGACAAAGATGGTACCACTTATGTGACAAAGGGCTTTGCTCAGTTTGTGGCAGGAAAGTCTGCGGTATTTGCAAACAAAATGGACGTAGCCCGCAAATATCTCGGCGATCTTATCAATTCTGGCAAATATGAACTTGTCCCCGGAGACCGCTGGTGGGAGAACTTCCATGCCCCTGGAGACGGCAACGAGGAAAAGATCTTCGAGCCGAACTGGGTCTTTGATGCCAACAACTCATCTTCGGATAATACGGCTCGTTCAAGGTGGAATCAGGCCAACACGCTCAACTGGCGTGGCAAGAACATGAATTCCTGGGCGGTATGCATGGCGACCACGGGCTGGAACGGCGGAGCTATCAACGGCTATTTCGCCGATAAGTTCCTCGCACATGATGGAAACGGTCCCCGTCGTATGGGCACTTTCTTCACGTCTGACGAATGGCTTTACGGCATTGACAATGAGGGCAATGAGATTTTCGACAAGTTCCCCTGGATGCGTTGGGATACCGACTATGTGGGCGACAACCATACTTCCGGCGTGCTGAAGCCGGCCTCTGAATGGACGCTGGAGGACAAGAAGAAGGATCCCAAGAGAGGCATGAATGCCAACGGCTTCTTCGGCCGCACTTACTATATGAACTGGAAGTTCATGTCTCTCGCCGGCATCGATGTGGTTCCCGATGTTTCTTCAGGTGCGTCCAATCAGTCCAATGCCAAGTGTGCACGTTATGCCGAAGCCCTTCTCCTTTATGCCGAGGCTTGCATCGGAAGCAGCGACGCCGCCAAGGGTAAAGAGGCTCTTAACCAGATTCAGCGCCGTGCAGAAGTGCCCGAGACCGAACTTACGCTTGCCAATGTCCAGGAAGAGAAGCAGTACGAACTCTGGTTCGAAAGCTGCCGGTTCCACGATGTAGTTCGCTGGGGAATAGCTGACCAGGTATGCGGCAAGGATCTGGACAGGTATCCCGAGGCTTTCGATGGCATGTCAAAGAACAAGGAGCCCGAGCACAGGTGGTACTACGTCGAAAGAAAGCCTTATGAAGGCATTCCTCACCAGTTCATCAAGGGCAAACACGAGTATTTCCCGTTCCCTGCCGAAGTCTGCGCAATCAATCCTGCGCTCCATCAGCTCAACGGTTGGGCTGTTGAGGAACAGTAGAACCCGCTTAATACTCCACTTTATTCAAGAACAAGGCGTTGCCGGGGACCGATTCCCCGGCATCGCTTCTTTTACCCCCTTCAATAAGTTCTGCAATCCATTCCGGCCGCTGTTTTCCCCGGCCGATTTCTATGAGCGACCCCACGGTGGCGCGCACCATGTTCCGAAGGAAACGGTCCGCAGCAATTCTGAAATACCAATAAGATTCTTCGCTTCGCTCAGAATGACAGGAATCCATTATCTGAAGATGACTGGGGGTGAAGGGGGTCCAGAAGGCGTCGAAGACCGTGCAGATGGAGGTTTTGTTGTCTCCTCCGGTCTTTTCAAAGCAGGAGAAATCGTGGGTTCCAAGCAGGTACTGACAGGCCCGGTTCATGGCGTCAAAGTCCAGTTCCGGATAACCGCACTGCCAGCTCCAGGGGGCCGCGAAAGGGTCTTTCTGCCTGTGTATGAAGTACGTATATTCCCTCCTTTTTGCACTGAAGCGGGCGTGTAAATCATCGGCCACCGGAACCACGCTGTGGACCGCTATACTGTGGGGTAGCATGGCATTTAATTTGTAGCATAAGTCCGATTGCCCGAAGGGCAGTTCTCCGTCCAGGTCAAAGTGAGCCACGTAGTTCACGGCGTTCACGGCAGTGTCTGTCCGGCCGGCTCCGGTAACGGCTACCGGACGGTTAAGGAGACGGGACAGGGTCCCCTCCAGGGTTGCTTGCACAGACGGCGCATTGGGCTGGATCTGCCATCCGCAAAAGGCCGATCCGTCGTATGAGAGGCAAAGGAAATAACGCATATGCAAATGTAACAATTTATATGGAAAGCGTAAACATTCGTGAATTAAACGAGCGAATCCAGAAAGAGAGTTCCTTCGTGGACCTGCTAACCCTGGAAATGGGAAAAGTGATTGTGGGACAGAAGCATCTGGTGGACAATCTTCTCATCGGCCTGCTCTCCGGCGGCCACATCCTGCTGGAAGGCGTTCCCGGCCTGGCAAAGACCCTTGCCATCAATACCCTGGCACAGGCGGTGGATGCCAAATTCAGCCGCATCCAGTTCACTCCGGACCTGCTTCCGGCCGATGTGGTGGGTACCCTGGTATACTCCCAGAAGAAAGAGTCTTTCGAAGTGCACAAGGGCCCCATCTTCGCCAACTTCGTACTGGCCGATGAAATCAACCGTTCCCCGGCAAAGGTACAGAGCGCGCTGCTGGAAGCCATGCAGGAAAAGCAGGTGACAATCGGCGAGAATACGTATCAGTTGCCGCAGCCTTTCCTGGTGATGGCCACCCAGAACCCCATCGAGCAGGAAGGCACTTATCCGCTGCCGGAAGCCCAGGTGGACCGTTTCATGCTCAAGGTGGTAGTCTCCTATCCCAAGAAGGAGGAAGAACGCCTCATTATCCGGATGAACAACGCCGGAGAGTTCCCCAGGGCCAATGCCGTGGTAACCCCGCAGGACATCATCCGCGCCCGCGAGGTGGTACGGGATGTCTATATGGACGAGAAGATAGAGCGTTATATCGTGGATATCGTGTATGCCACCCGTACACCGGAAGAATATGGTCTGCAGGAACTTAAGAACTTCATTTCCTATGGCGCCTCCCCGCGTGCAAGTATTTCACTCTCCCTCGCTTCCAAGGCCTATGCCTTCATCAAGCGCCGCGGCTACGTGATTCCGGAAGACGTGCGTGCCGTGTGCAACGAGGTGCTCCGTCACCGTATCGGCCTCACCTATGAAGCCGAAGCGGAGAACGTCACCCCCGAACAGATTATCGAAAAAGTGATCAACGCGGTGATTGTGCCATAGCACAGGCTTCCGCACACCTTTTTATTTGAGGGGGCGCTGCCCCCTATTATCCCCCGCGGCTTCCGGCCGGTCGCTCTGCTGAGCGACTTGTGAGGAACTTCGTTGAAACTATGACACCAGAGGAATTAATAAAGAAAGTCCGCAAGATCGAGATCAAGACCAAGGCGCTCTCCCACCAGATCTTTGCCGGCGAATACCATTCTGCGTTCAAAGGACGCGGTATGGCGTTCAGCGAAGTGCGGGAATACCAGTGGGGGGACGACGTGCGCAATATGGACTGGAACGTGACCGCCCGCATGAATGCCCCTTACGTAAAGGTGTTCGAAGAAGAGCGGGAACTCACGGTGGTGCTGCTGGTGGATATCTCGCGTTCCGGACTCTTTGGAACGGCCGTGAAGACCAAGCGGGAGCAGATTGCCGAAATAGCTGCTACACTAACCTTCAGCGCCATCCTTAACAACGACAAGGTGGGCTGCATCCTGTTCAGCGACCGCGTGGAGAAATTCATCCCGCCGGCAAAGGGCCGTACCCATTTCCTGCACATTATCCGGGAAATCCTGGAGTATGAGCCCCAGCACGACGGAACGGATATCGGCGAAGCCCTCCGCTACCTCACCAATGCCATAAAGAAGAAATGCACGGCCTTTGTGCTCAGCGATATGCTGGATGTGTCGGCCGATGGGACGCCCCGCTACGAGGACGCCCTGAAGGTGGCCGTGAACCGGCACGACGTGTCCGTGATCCGGGTAAGCGACCCGCGCGAGCGAACCCTCCCTAACGTGGGCCTGGTGCATGCGAAGGATGCCGAAACCGGCGCCTCCCGCTGGATCAACACCGGCTCCCGCAGCGTGCGGAGCGCTTATGGAAAGTGGTTCCAGGATGCAACGGAGCGGGCCGACAGGCTGCTCCTCCGCTATCAGGTGGACCGGGTGGACATTGCCACCAACGAAGACTATGTGCGTGGCCT
>JAILJO010000146.1 GCA_024694675.1 Bacteroidales bacterium
CCACAAAGTTTTCTCTTTTTAAGTCTAGCGATGTGTGTCCAACTGCAAATATATGTAAAAAGATGGAATGTTGTGCTCAATTCCAAAACCCTGTTGTTTTTGTAAT
The DNA here is from genome assembly GCA_024694675.1 of Bacteroidales bacterium. GTDB lineage: Bacteria > Bacteroidota > Bacteroidia > Bacteroidales > UBA932 > Cryptobacteroides. Next base: position 107 of record JAILJO010000146.1, read on the forward strand.
CCAAAAGGGGCATTACTCGCACGTTTTCCCGCCCCGCCGGTCCCCGCAACGTGCACTTTCGGCCCTTTCCTCTCAAGTCTCCTCCACACCCGCAGCCCAGTTCCATATTGTCATTCCGAGCCCGCAGGGCGAGAGAATCTCAAAATCAAGTGTAACGTAACTCATTGATACATAGCGAAATCCTGAAAGTAATACCATCAAATTTAATGGTATTACTTTGCACATCTCATTGAGTATCAACACTTCCAGCTCCACCTCCCTTCCACTCAAATACCCTTCTCTCTCAATTTTGACCTCACGGGTAGCGAAAAACGCCATTTTCTCTACCTCTCACGTCATTCCGGAGTCCAGGAGCTCATAGTCTTTCCAGTATGATGCGGGGAATTCTACCATCACTTGATACCGTATTTCCTGAGGATTCTCAAAACCTTTTTCTCAATTGACTTCTCCCAGATGTAGTAGCCGTAGTCTCCGGGATGCGTGCCGTCCACGGAACTCTGGTGATCCTTTGTGGTGGCGTTGGGATGGATGTAATACACATCCTTGTAACGCTTGCATGCAATGGCCATGAGGGAATCGGCCACCTGGATGCGCTCCGCTTCTTCCGCATCCAGCTTTTTATTGAAGTTGCGGTTTTCCCTGTAGATTGTTCTCTGGAAAATGAGCGGCACACCGGGATGAGCAGCCTGAACGGTCTCAATGAAGGGGAAAAGCCTCTCTCTGATCTGCTCTACGGACGGATTGGAGAAAGTGTCCAGCACAAGGGCATCGAACTGAGCGTCTGAAAGGGCGGCGGCAAAAGCTGGCTGAAGCTTGCAGTTGCCGCTCATGCCAAAGCCAAGCACGTTCATTCCGGTATACCTGCCAAACTGCTGGGGATAGCCCATTCCTGAACGGGAGGCCGATACCGCCATGGTGAAACTGGACCCGTGGAAGACAATCCTGTACTTGGAATCCGGCTCACAGGGTATCATGGTGGAGCCATCGTCTAGGCCCATCTTCAGGCTCCGGAGCTCACAGTACATGGGAAGGTAGATGAGGCATTCGTGCTCCGTTCCGTCCATATTGGCCACAATATTGAGCGGTCTGTCCTCCCTTCCGGGCCTGTGAACTGCTGCGCCAGCCCAAAGCCAGCCCTTGCCCTGACGGATGTACATGTCAAATCCCATCACGGCAAGCTGGTTGGTGGTACGGCCGGGATAGATATAGCCGTACTCCGGAATTAGCCTGATATTCTTGGAATTGGTCTTGAAATGAAGGGTGAGGCCTCCGCTTGACAGAACCAGATTCCTCTCCTGGCCCACGAAGGCGTAACGGGAAGTATCGGCCCTGTGATAGGGATTCTCCGTCTGGAGAACCTTGCCGCCAAGCCCCATCTCATAGGCGTCATACCATGTTGTCTGGGCCGATACAGCAAGGCAAAGTCCCAGGCTCAGAACTGACAGAAGTAACTTTTTCATATTAGAATTCCTGTTTTTTACGCTTCCAGTTCAGTACCGGCAGCAGGAAGGAAATGGTTGCCGCGCCTATCCAGAAGATACTTACATAGGTAAAGTCATGAACACCGTCCACGATATGGTTGTCCAGCAACAGACCTGTCACAATGTTCTGAAGGCCGGCGGCGGCATAGGATGCCATACCCACAATTCCAAGGGCGGCGCCGGTTGCCTGCCTCGGAACAAGGTCAATTGCCATGAGACCGCCAAGGAAGCTGATAAGAACGCCGATAGCTATTCCAAACAGGACCATCGCAAGGATGCTCACCCACTTTGCAGGGCCACCGAACAGGAACAGGACAAGCGATATCACTTCCAGGACACCTGCCACAAAAGCCGGATACTTGCGGTCTCCCCTGAACACGGCATCTGACAACCAGCCGGAGAAGACTGTGCCCAGCACACCGAAGATGGGATTGATACCCACAATGGCACCTGCCTCCGTAAGGGAATATCCCCTTACTTCCTGGAGGAAGATGATACCCCACTCGTTGATGGCATAGCGGCTCATGTACATGAACGCACTGGCAATGGCCAGGATCCACACGCCGGGATTGCGCACGACAAGTGCCTGGAGGCGGCGGGTTTCCGCCCTTTTCTCCGCGGCAGGAACCGGCTTGGGCTGAGGCTCTCCGGCAAGGGTTTCAATGGGGGGAAGGCCCTTGCTTTCTGTGCTGTTGTGAAGGAAGAACACTATGATGAGGACACCCAGTGCTCCGGCCAGGGCGGCTCCAAAGAATCCCCAAATCCAGCCGAAAGCGGCCACCATGGCGCTCACAAACACAAATGACAGGCCCTCTCCAATGTTGTGGGAACTGGAGAAGAATCCGTAGAACGTGCCGCGTATGCGTAGCGGGAACCATCTGGACAGGGATATGATTGCGGGCGGTGCTCCCATGGACTGGGCCCATCCGTTAATGGCCCAGCATACGGCAAAGCTGATGAACAGGGCAGAATTGGCAAGGGAGCCGTTAAGGGCATTCACGCCAAGGATTCCCATGGTGAAATTCATTGCCACGGAAATTACCAGACCTGTTGCCATGAAGCGCTTGATGTTGGCGCTATCGGCCAGAAAACCGTTGATAAGCTTACCCACCGCGTAAGCCCAGTAAAGGCATGCGCCGATGATACCAAGCTGAGTGGCGTTGAGAAGGCCGGCATCAATGATGGGCTGCTTCATGACGCCCATCGACAGGCGGCAGACGTAATACAGCGCATAGCCGAACGTGGCGGCCAGGAAAGGCTGGAGCCTCAGGCGCTTGTAGGTTTTCTCCACTTTATCGGCAGGAACCTCTGGGTCCATCTTGCCGGGAGTATTGATGAAACTGAATATGGACATTTTTAATAGATTAATTCAGAGATGATGGGATAATGGTCTGAGATGAAGGGTGCGCCTTCATACTGCTCCGTCACCACACGGAAACTCTCGGCGCCGGAAAAGCCGGAGTAATAGATATAGTCTATCACCTTATGCCTATCTGCATCATAACCGTTGAAGGAGGGGGTGTCCTCAGTTGCCTTTGCGGTTACCCTTGCGTCCAACATAAGGCCTTCCAGGGCCTCCAGGGCGGGGTCTCCGGGCTCTACGTTGAAATCTCCCATAAAGACCATGGGGACGTCCGGATTCATTTCCCGGATCTTTTCAACAACCATTGCAAGGCCGTTACGGCGGGCCTCAACACCCTTGTGGTCCAGGTGGGTGTCCACAAAATAAAAGTCCCGGCCGTTACGGGTGTCCTTAAGGAGCACCCATGTAGCCGTACGGGGGTATTTGGCATCCCAGCCGACGGAAGGTACATCCGGGGTCTCTGACAGCCACCAGGTACCGCCTTCCTTGAATTCCATGATATCATGGTTATAGAGGACGGTCATCCTCTCCCCGTTCACGCCATCATCATGGCCGATTCCATAGGCAGTGTACTGAGGGCAGTCCTCCACAATGGCCTCCTGCTGATCCGGAAGGACTTCCTGCATGCCCACCACATCCGGATTGAGGGTGTTGAGCATGGCAGCAGCGGCGCTGCGACGGTTTGCCCAGCAATTGTCTCCATCATTAGCTGACGAATTGCGGACATTGAAAGACATCACAAGGAGGCTTTGCTGCTGAGAGGGTTTACAGGCAGCAAGAGAGAGAGCCGCCAGGGCCGTAATCAGAAAAATCTTTCTCATAGTTTATTCAAAACTGAAAGTAGGGTTTGTTCCATAACTTTATAGCCTTCCAGATTGGGGTGGACGGCATCTGTTTCAAAACGTGGATCCATGGAGCCGTCAGGAAGGCGGAGCGCACTGTTATAGTCTACCAGCGGAATTCCGTGCTCTGCGGCATAGGCCGATATAAGGGCGTTCAGCCTTTCAATCTTGGGCCTGGGATCACCCACCCTCCTGCGCCAGCCTATTTCCCTTGCAGGGCACAGAGTACACATGACCGGCTTGATCCCATTTGCCTGGGCAAGCTGAACCATGGAAACTATATTCCCGAAAGTATTCTCCACGGAGATATATCCGTTGTTGCGGGCAATGTCATTTATTCCAATCAGGAGCACCATGTACTCCGGATTAAGGTCTATCACATCCGGGCGGATGCGGCAGAGAAGCTGTGCCGTTGTCTGGCCGCCGATTCCGCGGCCTACAAAATTCTGTTTCTTAAGCCAGCGCCTGTCTTCCTTAACCCAGTTGCGGGTAATTGAGTCTCCAAAAAGGACAGCTTTGGGACGGGTTACAACGTCTTTGTTCTTCTCCTCATAGTAGGAGTAGCGGGCCCAGTCCTTATCCGTATTCTCCCATGGCTGGGGCTCCGGACGGAAAACTGCCGCCCAGCCGCCTCCAGGGGCCATTTTCACGCTTACCTTTCCGTCCAAAGGGAACTCCTTCCACTCATGCTTGTAGTCACGCGCGGCGCGGTGGGCATTTGCTCCGTCACGGAAAACCTCCATGAGGGGCACACCCCCTATGAACGACAGGTCCAGGGTGAGCTCCCTGGCGTTCCAGTCTGTAAGAGCGCCTACATACCACGTATCACCCCTACGGCGGGCCACTGCCACATACTCGCCGGCCCTGCCTTCAAGGGCGACGGTCTGATCCCAGACAGTGGGGACATCGGCAATAAACTTCAGACACTCCTGCTCCTTGAGGTAGTTTGAAGGAGAGTCGCAGAGCATGTTGAGCGGAGCGTCAAAGACAACATATTCAGCCAGCTGGCGGCAGCGGGTGCCCTGGGACATTGCCTCTGAGCTAACATAGCGGAAATTCTTGCGCGTTGCATTACGCATAGCCCCCTGAGTGTAATCGGAGGGACCAGCCACCAGACGCACAAACGGGATGCTAACCTCATAGGTCACAAGGTCTATCTCATATTTCTTGTTGCCCTTGACGTTCTCAAGGCCATATACGCCCTCATAGTTAATCACGTTGGGCCATGTGCGCTGGAGGCCGGACGGCTTGAATGCACCGTGGAAATCCACCATGAGGTGATACCTGGCAGCAGTTTCTGCGGCACGGCGGTAGAACTGGATCATGGGTTGGTCGTCCCTGTCCATGAAGTCTACCTTGAAGCCCTTGACACCCATCTCCGAATACTCCCTGCAGGCCTTTTCCATATCCTTTTCAAACGCCCAGTACCCTGCCCACAGGATGAGTCCTACGCCCTTTCCGGCAGCATATTCACACAGCATGGGAAGGTCTATTTCCGGGACAACCTGGAAAAGATTGGCCTTCTTGTTCACGGCCCAGCCCTCGTCCAGGATCACATACTCAATGCCATTTTTGGCGGCAAAATCAATGTAATACTTGTATGTGGCATTGTTCACCCCGGCCTCAAAGTCTACGCCGTATAGGTTCCAGGCGTTCCACCAGTCCCAGGCAACCTTGCCTGGTTTTACCCAGCTGAAATCCATTTCCGGAGCGGGTTCACGGCCAAGCAGCCAGGGAATGTCACAGGTGAGAAGCTCTTTGTCTTCCTTTGAAACAATAACTATACGCCAGGGAAAGGCTTCCTGGGCCGATACTTCCGCAAGATAATCCTCACGGCTTTTAATTATGCCCTGCAGCATGTTATGGCCGCCCTGCTCGATCTCCTTTGGATAACGGGGGAAAACGGCCTCAAGGGCGTTGTCTCCATCCGGGTTGGAAAGGTACATACCGGGATAATTCAGGAGGTCGCTCTCCGTGATGCATACCTTCATGCCATCCTGGGCCTCCACGGTAATGGGAAGGAAGGCAATCTTGTCTTTTCTCCACTGGCCGATGGGCTCACGGGTGTACTGGGATTCACAGGAAGTAGAGAACTGGCTGTCATAATCCTTCACCTCCCTGGTATATGGGATGAAGGCGCTGAAATAACCGGCAAAGCAGAAAGAAGCCTTCTCTTCCTTGACCTTGAAGGGGTCCTTCCGGGCTGCCACAAAGCGGTATGCCGCACCCATGTCATAGGCCCTGAACACCATGCTGTAACCGCTGCACTGAAGGGTAAGTTCATTGTATGATTCCCGGACACTGGACTGGCGGTACACCCAGGGAGTGAGATCCCTTGACACGCTGCGCTTTGCAGTTTTACGGACTTTTACATCCTGTCCCCAGACACTTCCGTCTTCCAATGTCATGGATATGGCCGACGGCTCAAGGACCCTTGTTCCATCTCGGGAAACAGTCCAGGTGACATCCTGCCCAACCGCTATTTCCACGGAGACGGAGCCGGATGGTGACTGCAATTTGTAACTTTTTCCGGCAGCCATGGAACATACTCCAAAAAGAAGCAATGCAACTGCCAAAGCCCATTTTTTCATAATAGCTCAATTTGGGGTTAAATATACGAAAAAATGCTTAACTTTGAAAGTATTAACCACCTATTGAAATGAAGCATCACAGTATTATAGGAGCCTGGCTTTCAATCATCTTCCTGACATTCTCACTGATCCTCAACGCACAGTGTCCCGCCGGCCCTGGCTGGAACTCCCAGGAAATCTCTGAAGGCCTTCAGTACTACACCTTTTCCGGAATAGAAAATGTCTCCGGCAGCGCCCAGCAGGTGTTTGTCATAGACCTTGACCTTTCTAATCCCCGCTATGCCCTACGCTTCTCCTATTCTCCGGAGGCCATCACCACTTCTACCGTTTTCAAGGAGAAGAACGCCATTGTTGCGGTGAACGCCGCCTATGAACGGGAATCCGTTGCCATCAAGGTGGACGGGCAGATGTACTACTGCATGCCCTCAGACGTTGTGATGGACCAGCCGGTCCCCAACTGGAAAAGCGAAGGAGTCGTGTACACGGACGGCCTCCAGGGCGTGCATATCGGCTATGATGCAAAAGGCCTTGGAGAGCGTAGCCTATACACGCATTTCTACATTGCAGAGCGTTATTCTGAGGATGCCGCCAAGACGGGACGATTCAACGTTAGGGAAGAGGTCCTGGCCGATTGGAACAAGTCTTCCGGCCTTGACTGCACCTATGACTGCACGGCAAAGCCCTACACCGTCCTTCTTGAGATGCTCCAGGAGGCAGCTCCGGAGAATAACCTTACGCCTTATGGTTCTAAGCTCCTTCGGCAGATTTATGAGTTCTGGAAAGAGGGCCCGTACTACCGCTGGCAGGACCTCCGCGCTTACCTTCAGCAGCGCGTCGCTAAATTTGCAGAACGATGAAAAGAATATTTTCGGCCCTTTTCCTTGCCGCTGCCCTGACTGCATGTTCCAGTAGCGAGTGGCAGGAGTCAAGCCTTAAGGATATCCGTCCGGAGGGCTGGCTCCTTGAGAAGCTGGAAGCACAGAAGGATGGCCTTACCGGGCATCCGGAGGCTCTTTCCTATCCGTACAACACCTGTCTTTGGGCCGGGGAGATTCCCCGTATGGGTTCGCATGGCCAGGACTGGTGGCGCTATGAGCAAACCGCATATTACACGGACGGCCTTCTGAGACTTGGGTATCTTCTTGATGATGAGGAATTTATCGGCAAAGGTGAAGCCGGAATAGAATACACCCTTGAGCACCCCTGGGAGAATGGGCGGCTTGGCTCAAAAGTGATTAGCAACACCTGGCCGTTTGCCGTATTCTTCAGGGCCATGAAAGCCGCCTATGACGTGCATCCGGACCCTTCCGTCCTGGAGGCGCTTACAAGGCATTACAATTCCATCCCTCTTGAGCAGCTGGTCCGGAAGCGCGACATCATTAACATCGAGGGCATGCTATGGGCCGCCG
>JAILJO010000147.1 GCA_024694675.1 Bacteroidales bacterium
GGAGGAGAAACTTGTGATTTCGCCCCTCGCATACATCCGCGGCCGCTCCCTGGGAAAGGTCTATTTCATTGTGGACGAAGCCCAGAACCTCACCCCGCACGAGGTCAAGACCATCATAACACGCGCCGGTGAAGGCACCAAGATGGTGTTCACCGGCGACATATTCCAAATTGATCAGCCCTACCTTGACGAGTGGTCCAACGGCCTCACTCACCTGGGTGAAAAGATGGCCGGCCAGCCACTCTTCGAGCACATCTTCCTCAAGAAGGGCGAGAGGAGCAACCTCTCTGAAATAGCAGCAAAATTGCTGTAGTTACCGGTTTTAGGATTGGAAAGAAATTTCAACACCTCCGGTACTTTTATAGAAAACGCCCGCCCCTCTTGAATAGAAGGGCGAGCGCAGAAATAGTCGTAGATAGTAGCAAAGCTGCTGTAAATCATTGAACAGCTCTGACTGAGAATCCGTCCCAGCGATAAGCCATGTATATGTAATAACTGCCACGGCTGAACTCTATGGCATCTGCATGGTCATAGTATCCCTCAGTTACTGATGAAGACCAGTAATAGAGCATTGCACCTGCCTCTTGCAGTTCATCTCCCAGCATGCATCCGGCTGCCGGCATGAAAATACTGTTGCCATTAGGTCCTGTGAAACGGTATCCTGAAACACCGTTAACTACTTCCCATTTGTTGGTGGTATAATCTCTGAGTTCAATGATTTCATCACGCGTAGGCATGCGCCAATTGCCTCCAAGAGTCTGCACTGCGGCATCGTCTTCCGGAAGGAGTGTTGTGAGTCCGTCTGCCGTACCACCGTAATTGGGGTTGTCTCCTGTATACTTGAACAGGATAACCGGATCTGTCTTTTCATCGCCAGACCACTGATAGTCCGAGATAAAGTAACTGGATTTAGGCTGGACATCGCCCCATGCATAGTAATCTCCATACCCTTCCGGACGACTTGCACCGAGGTTCATGTTGGCCCACTTGACGGATAGGCCAAGGTCTACTGCTTCCAGGGACGCTTCGGGGATCTGTGCCTCCGTGCCGTCATACACGACGCCGGGACCGCCTACATTCACGGGAAGCATTTTACCCATGCCCAAAGGATTTGTAGTGGTAACGTCTCCGTTGGGAAGGAAGCCTATTGTCTGCCAGTCGTTAGACTCGATGTTGAGGCCTATGGTGAATGAATCCGGAAGAGTCAAGTAAGAACGGTCAAGCATGATTTCGTAGGCCTGATAGTCTCCCCTTCCTGTAACAGCACCACCAATTCTTGTAGACTCATCCCAGAACCAACCTTCTTCACCATCTGCACCGGACCAATTGTACAGAAATCCATAGTAATTCTCAAGGTATCCTCCATTGAAGATGTAACCTTCCACTAAATGTTCATAACCCGCATCACTCCACATTGAGAACTTGTCATATCCGGCGCATCCTGTAGCAGTGTTGTTATCCGAGTTGATGTACAGCTGCAACGGAGTGAAATCCGTTGTCAGCTGATTCACATCGTACTCGAAATACACGAAGAGCGCATTCGCGTCCACATATGCTTTCATCATCCGGAGGGCGGTAGCGCGAGAATTTCCGGCCGTATAAGCCACGGATACCAGCGAAGGATCAAGGCTCTCCCAGTCGGAGAAGTCGCCGTCAATGGTGATGGGAGACACTACATAATCTCCCGTACGCACTGCGGAAATCTTCTGGTTGTTCAGATCGAACATTATGGTATAGAGGCCATCCTGAGGGAGCATCATGTTGGGTCCGCCCCTCCTCATAGAATACCAGGCGCCGTCTTCCAGGACGTTGGGCGCGCCTGTCCAGTCGGCATCAAGGCCATACTCCAGATACCATACGCCGCCAAATCTGACTTTGAATTCCTCTCCAGCCCTATACTTGACGTTGAAGCACAAAACCGGATTATTATCCACGACAGTAACGCCATTGACATTATGGTCGCCATTCCAATTCAAATTCTCCAGGGAACCGGTTATGCCCCAGTTCCACATGTTCACCTCCTGAATTGAAACCGATTTAGTGTCAGGATGAATGAAGATTTCATAAATCCCCTCATTGGGAAGGGTTATGGCAGGGCCGTTAACTGTATAATAGTACCATCCCAAACCTAATCCTGCTTCAAGTCCAACCATTAGATCGTGGCTTCCGGACCTGTGAAGCATAAACTCATCACCGGCCTTATAGTAAATGAGGCCATAATAAGTCTCTTCATTCTGATAGCAGTGATACATGGGGAACTCCTTGTCCCAATTGCTGCCATTGACAGTGCCTACAACAGACCATTCCGCCTGACCGATTGTCTGGAAAGCGATGTCGTTATTGTCAGTCCATTCAACAATCTCATCAGTGAAATCCGTAAGGACGGTGTCACCGTCGAGGATTGCCCTGGCCGTATAACGGTATCCGGAGTAGAAATCAACAGAGACGTTGGCAGGACTTGTATACTGCCTGCCGTCCGTAGTGGTTACCATAAGGACAGGAACCGTATACTGGGGAGGGATAATCACAGTCCATGCCGTCTGGCCGTCGGCGGTAATAACCTTGCCGGCTTTGATAGTGCCCTGAAGGTCACGTAAATTGACCCTATAGTCTCCAAGACCGGTTTCATACTTTCCGTAGACACCATTTACATAGACATCGGCAATCTCCACGCCTTCCATCTGGTTGTCGATGAGGATGACCAGCTTGGAGAGACGATGGACGAAGTTGAACTCTACGGTGCCTGACGTAGGATGACTTACCGAGGTGGCGGTCATGAGGTCAGATGCGGTATATAGTTCATGGGTGCTCTGGTCCGCATTGACGCAGCCGTAAATGTAATCCCCATCAAGGTCTGCGTTGTAAGGATAGTACGCCACGAAATAGGTGGTCTGCTCCTGACCGGGAGTCCAGAAAAGCTTCTTCTCCGGAATCAGGTTGCTGCCGTTCCATGTCATGCGGACGTTCCTGGCATTTACAGGAGCGCCTGCAAACAGGCCCACCGCATCGTCAAGTTCCAGGGCGTTGTCCGTGGCCTTCACCTGGAAGGTTCCCACGGACGCCGTGAACTTGATCTCGCGGCCGTTGTCCGAAACGCCCTCTTCCTGAAGCACGGAGCATCCGGCAAGAAAAGAGAGTCCGGCAATAAGGGACGATATATTGAATAAGAATCTTTTACTCATAATTCAGCGAGTTAAAGAACCGCAATTACTACTGTCATCTCCGTAATACGGACCTGCTTTGTTGCAGCGGTGAAAGAGAGTTCCTGCGCGCTGCCGCTCCAGGAACCGTCGGCAAATCCATCGGGTGCGCCTCCTTCAAAACCAGAAGCAGGATAGCTTGAATGACATGTCATCTCAACACCGGTAATAGCATAGCCGTTCGGGACAGAAAGCGTAAGGGTCTGATCTTTATATATACGCAATTCCGTCACCGTTGCGGAATAACTGGAACTGTTGGTAATTGTAAGGACGCCGTCTGCCTCTGTTCTCGCAGTGCCGCCGTCAGGTAAATGAGCAAGTGCCTCCTGATTGAAACGGACCTCAATAATCTGCCCGGTTTCACCTCCATCAGAGACCTTAGATGCAGCGAAGATAAGGTTTTCCAGGTCGATGGCAACCAACCATCTGCCAGCGCTTTCAAGCTGAATGTTTCCGCCGTAAGAGACAAGGCTGTATTCTGCCTGATCTGCCGCAGTGAAGATTGTTCCACCTTCACCAAGGCCAAAATTCTCGCCCCAGGCGCCGTTTCTGCGGAACTTGAACTGCTCTCCTTCATTGTAGTCAAGGTAGATATACTGGATGGCGGGATTATCCTCACTTACATTCAATGTAAAATCCGTATCCCAGTCTGTTCCGTTGATCTGTCCAACCAGAGCCCAGCCGCTGTAGTCAACCACCTCCGGTCCGGTCCAGCCGTTAAGGCTGTAAAGCCATCCCTGCTTGGGTGATAACTCAGGTGCACCGTTGTAGGTTGTTACGTAGCCATAAAGTATTACATTGTTACCCACAGCAATCTGGGTATCATTTTCAGTCCACGCATTTCCGTTGAAATAATAAGCTTGGTAGGCCTGGAACTGAGGTGCGGTGGTTGAACCGTCATCTGAAATATTGAAGGTTGCGGTGCCATACTGAGCACTGTATTCGTACTTGATGGAACTGATGACACCGTAGACGTAGAAAGGTCCGCTAATTTCTCCGGCATGATTCTTTGCAAACTGGAATGCACCGGTGGCGTTGAACGGATTATCAAAAGAGCCGTCACCCGCAGCAGTGTAATTGTTTTCTACTACCTGTCCGAAGTCTTCATAATTATAAGGCATCATCCAGTGGTTATTGTCGTCCCATCCGGTATAGAAACCCTTCATGGTTACTTTATGTCCCACCAAGTTATCGATGTAGAGATAGTCGGCAGGACGGACCAGAGCACAACTGCGGGTTGCACCTTCTACCTGAATGATATAAGTGCTGCCGTCGTAGACAAGGGTTCCGGTAACGCTGATAGGAATAGAAATCTGGGCAAACGTCTCGCCCATGCTGCCGGTTACATCCTGCCAATAAGGCTCGTCCATGTATGCGTTGCTTGCCAGAATCGAGTACTGGAGACCGTCTTTGTGGACTTCAGGGACATTGCGATACGTGGTCTTTGTTCCGTAAACACTAACGACGTCACCAAGAGTGCATGCGGGCGTTCCGCCGGTATATACATATATGGAATACTTCCCGTCAAATGCAATGAAGCCAAGGTTTGAAATGGCATACACCACCTGATTGAATGCCACCGTGGTCTCATCCGGGGAGTTAACAATTGGCTCAAGATTGTCAAGGGTATAGCTTGCGGAATCGTCCTTGATGGTTATATCCTTGATATAGACTTTGGTGCCGGCGGGAGCGGTGCCGAAGTCGAAAAGGAGGCATTCGGGAGCGTCCAAACCCATGAAGCTAAACTGATAGGGCATGACGTTGTTTGCTTCCGACCTGAAAGTAAAATCAAAACTGGAGTTGGTATCATTGCCATACTCATAGAACTTCACTAAGAACTCAAAGGTGCTTGTGGTTGCCATAGTGAAAGTCATTGTGTAAGTTTTGTCCGAAGAGAGAATCAGGTCTTCACCGGGAACAATCCACATCTGGGCCTGCCAGCGATCGCTTGTGGCCTCAGGGAGCGTGAACTCATAGGTGGACTCTGTGAAAGTGACCTCAGGGCCATCAATCTGATTCCAATTGGGAGCATAGTACCAGGAGATGTTACGATACCAGTCAACCGGGAGCCAGAGGTTGGAGTCCATATAGTACTCACGGGAAGCTGTGTAATCCCAGGTAAACTCTGACGGAAGCTCATCCTTGTAAATGACATAGGCGCACATAGAGTTAAGGTCAAGGTACACTGAGTAGTATCCGGACCTTTCAATCTTGAAGTTCTCGCCATAACTCATGAGAGCATATGAATAGCCATCCTGCATATAGAAATCAGAATCCGCGCCGAAGTTTACATCCCAGCTTCCATCCATGCGAAACTTGAATTCTTCTCCTTCGTGATAAGGAACCCAGCTGCGCCTCCAGACACCGTTGTCAATCTGCTTCATTTCAAGGTCTGTATCCCAATTGGTGCCCTCTATGGTTCCAATCATGGACCATACACCGCCATAAGGAGTGGAAGTGTGCTGGCCGAACCAGAACTCGCCGCCGTTGTACCAGTCGGTAACATTGGAGGTAAAGTCCGTGGTTACAGAAGCGGCGTCGATGGTGACATATGCGTTGTAGCAGCGTGCGGGGACGAACCAGATCTCATTATCGGCCTCATAAACGAACTCCTCGCCGTCTTCCATGGTTATGATGATGGAAGGCCTGGTGTTCTGTTCAGGAGCCATGATGAGGGTCCATGCGGAAGCACCTGTTGCGGTGGTTACCTTTCCAGCCTTGATGACCATGGGGTCTCCGGTGCACCATAAACTGCTGCCGGATGCCAGGCTGCCGGAAACCGAACCGTAAACGTTGCCCACGGTGACGGAAGCCACTGCACGGTTGTCCACACGATTCTCAATGTGGAGCACAAGCTTGGTCATCCTGTGGATGAAGTTCAGGTCCACTGTGCCATCTTCGGGAGCGGAGATGGTTTCCGCAATCATGAGGTCAGAGGCGGTATATGCTTCATGTGTAGTCTGGTCTGCCTGGACGGAGAAAATCTCTATCCCGCGTCCGGACTGGCCTTCAATATAGGGATAATAGGCCAGGAAGTCCGTTGCTTCGTCCAAGGCCTGGGACTCACCCCAGTAGATGGGGCTGTCCGGGGTAAGGGCACCGTTCTGCCACGTCAGACGGACGTTTGACGCAGAGACGGGATAGTCTGCGAAGAGACCAACCTGGTCTCCGCTCTCGAAAGCCGTGTCTGTGGCCTTCACCTGGAAAGTACCCACGGAAGCGGAGAACTTGATCTCACGTTTCAGGCTGCCGCCATCCTCCTTAAGGGAAGAACAACCGGCAAGGATGAGGCTCAGAAGGGCCGCGCCTGCAAAAAGTTTGGTGATATAGTTTTTCATATTCTTCATTACTTAAGGGGTTCTGCAGAAAAGTTGGGGGTTACTTCCGCCTTAACTGTAGCGGTTGTCTGAATCATGTGACGCGTGAGAGGAAGGACCTCTGACTGAGCGGCCATGACGAAAGGTGCCGGAGCCTCAACAAGATTGGTCTTGCGGGGAGCGCGCCTGGGGGCGTTGTTGGCGGACTCGTCGTAAGTGTAGCCGGGCATCTCAAGATAGATCTCGCCCCACCCATTGGAAAGGTTATAATATGACCTGGTTCCCATTATTTCCGCATAAGGAGCTATGTTGTACACGCCTTCCTGGAGAAGAGCGTTACGCTGTCCGAAGACATAGTCTATCCCATAGTAATAACAGTTGTACTGCAAAGGGCCCATATCAGGCTCATAGAAGCCGATGCAATACGGAGCATAAATAAAGGTCTCTCCGTCCACAAGGCAGTCTATATATTCAGCAGAGAATCCTGCGTAGGAGAATGCACCGGAATCAGCATTGGCGTTCCAGAATTCAGTGTAAGGATCCATTACGCGGTAGCGGTTGGGATTGGAGTCTGCACGAAGGATTTCAACCTCGCTGTGGTTGCCATCCGCTCCGAATGCATTGTAGAACCAGTCGTGGTAATTACCCTTGCCAATGGAAGAGAACGAAGGAGCGGCGGCGGTAGTAATACTTGCCTGCGCCCATGCGGACTGTCCGTAGTTGGTAGTTCCGGCAACCATGATACGATAGCTGGTCTGGGGCTTAAGATCCTGCACCCTGAGAAGCATACCGGTATTGGAGCTCAGATAGCTGTTGCTCTTTTTCTCACCATAAGACAACGTGTAATCATAAATATCGCTGTCCGTAAGACCGGCTGCGGTGAAAGCGGCTTCTTCTACAGCTGCAACATAGAACTCACTGGGGTCCTGGAAATTGATTGTGGCCATAGCTTCGATGTCAGGGAAGTGGTCTGAGGCTTCGGTTGTCACTGACATGGACGGAGTAGGATCGTTCTCCCCATCCCAAGTCCAGTAATGAGCGAATACTCCAATGCTACCACCATTGATGTTCTCAGCATAAAGGACCAGAGTATAAGTCCCATGCTGGGGGACCTCAACCCGGAATGTGTTTTCATAATCCGGGATAAAGCTGAGTTCGGTGCCATTGACCTTGACATCCGTGTAGCAAAGGCCGTCCCTATTCTTTCCGAAGATTTCCTCGGAGGCAAGATGGCCGGCATACACTCCGTAACGGATGCTTGTTACATCCATGCCGGGCTTGATAACAGCCTCTATAAATAAAGGAGAATCCGGATCCTGCTCCCAGTTATGCTCAAGAATGCTTATTCCATCATAAATATACGGCCTTGTGCCTCCGGGAAGCGTGAGCCCCATCATGCCCTGGCGGTTGGAACTGTAATTGCCGCCATTGCTGAACTGGGTTACGGTAAGGCCGTCAAAGTAAATATATCCGTACTTTTCGTAATAATAGCCATAGCTGTCAGCGCTCCAACTGTTTTCAGTAACAATGCTGCCACAGGTGAAAGTACCATAATCGGGATCACTGAGGCCGATATAGTTCTTTTTAATCCAGACGTTTCCATCGTCCTTAATCCAGAAATCCAGGTATGCGCCTTCTTCATAGTTGAAATAATCCCTGTATGGCCAGTTCTTGTAGGGATCCATGACACGGTAGACATTGGGAATGTTCTTGTCATTGTAAACATCTACTTCGAACTCAACGTGAGGGAAGCCGAACAGGTCTGTGACGAATCCGTCGATGAATTTGCCGGTTCCCATGTACTCCCACTCGTGCTCACCTGCTTCCACATATAGCTTTTTTGCAGAAGGATCAAGGGTAACACTGATAATACCCGTGTCGCTTCTCAGGTACAGCGGGCAGTTGGGGGCGAGGAGAACTTCCTGATAATAACCGTAATCAAGCCAGTATGAAGTATCAGGGATAGCAGAACCCCAGAGCTGCTCACCGCCGTCCTTAGCCACGTAGCATTCAACCCAGCTGGAAGCGGCGAAGGCTCCGGTCCAGAGGCCGCCTTCCTGACGGGTCATTGGATAAAGAGTACCGTTATTGAGCATTATAGCCCAAGTATGGTCCTGAGAGCCGGTATTCCAGGTATCGTCAATATAAAAGTCATACTCCAGCCAGTCTGTAATATCCGTGGAGAAGGTGATGTCCGGATCATAGGCCTTCTCAAAGGTAAGATCCGCCATAATGCTGCTACCTTCATACAAATAGACCTTACCGGCCTCGACCACCTTGGAAGTGCCGTCAGACAGCTGAACTGTAATCACAAGGTTCTCTACATTCTGCGCAGGAATAATCGCAGCCCAGCCCGTTGCACCGTTTGCGTTCGTCACAGGCGCGGCCTTGACCGCCGAGGCAGTCTGTCCTGAAACAGCAACGGAAGGCTTGGTAAGATCCACATCTGCGGAGAGGAGGACATCGGAGAAGGAAAGTCCGGTCACAGTCGCATTGGAAGCATTATTCTTGACGAATACAACCAGGCGGGACATCCTGTGGCCGAAGTTGAGCCTTACCACGCCGTCCGCAGGAGCGGCAGCAGTGGAAGTCAGCATGAGGTCTGCTGCAGTGTAGCCGGCAGCAGTGGACTGGTCCGCGGGGACAGAGAAGGTGAACGTCTTGCCCGCATTCGCGGAATAAGGATAGTAGGCATAGAAGGGAACCGTCTGGTTCGGGTCCTGGTTGACACCCCAGTAAAGGGTGTTGTCCGGGACGAGCTTCTGTCCGTCAAAGCTGAGGCGGACGTTGGAGAGGGAGACGGGGTCATCGGCAAAAAGACCCAGGGCGTCACCCTTCTCGAAGGCAGTGTCTGTAGCTTTCACCTGGAACTTGCCGATACTTGCAGAGAACTGAATCTCCATGCCTTCGGCAGTATCCTGGGCGGTCTCAATCTGCGAGCACGCGGCAAGGGCGGCTGCGGAAAGGACGATTGTCAGAAATTGGATATATCTTTTCATCGTTTGGTGTTATTAATTCTTAATTGCGGGTTCCGCCGGGAAGGACGACTGCCATGTTCCCGAACTTGTTGGATCCATAGGTTCCATAATATGACAGGTAGGTTCCGGACTGCTGGGTAAAGTCTGCCCTGAGTTTGACAGCATCCCATGTGCCGTAGTAATTAAAACTGCCAAATCCGTTCTCCTTGACAAGGGAAAGGCCATAGAAATAGCCGTATTCCGGGTCATACAGGCCAAGTGGAGACTCTTTGAAATACACTGTCCCGTCTTCCTTGACGCAGAAAACAAGACGTGCGTTCTCCGGAGTATATTCGAAGTCTTCAGCCCATTCCTGATAAGGGTCAAGGATGCAGTAGGTGGAAGGATCTTTGGTGTCCTGAAGTATTTCAACTTCCACTTCTTCCGTCTCTATACTGAACAGAGGACCCACGAATCCATCCTTGAACCAGCCTCTTCCAAGCGACTTCCACTCATGGGCTACCGGAACAACCGTAAGTCTAAGGGTTGCAGGATCCAGTGCCACGTCAATATTGCTGTCAAATGGCACATAAACGGCGTGGCTCGATGAAGAAGTGTAGATGAGCGAAACCGATGCCCCGTCTTCTGTGGTGGGAACATATTCGCTTGAATAAACAGAGCCGAATATATCCTTTCCACCCCTGACAAAGAAGATAGGCATTCCTGAATAGTGGCCCAGTATTCTGGCACGATACACACCGTCAGCTCCCTTTTCCATCTCCAGCATCGTGCTTTCCTGAGGGAGATACACTGCCCATTCCTGAGGAACCACACCGTTGGTACTGATGACGATGTTCCCTCCATCGGCCCAATCTCCAACGGTGGCGCTGAAGCCGCTGATCTCCTCTTTGACGTCAGGTTTCTGAGCGGCAGCCTGGGCAATGGTGACAGTCTTGCTGATGCTTTCAGCCGTGAATACCACGGTTCCGGTCCTTGGCTCGTACACCGGGTTGGGTGCGGAAGTAAGGACGATGGAGGCGGTACCGGCTTCGCCCGAATTCTTGCTCAGGGTAATCCAGTTGGCGTTTGATTTGGCGGTCCAGGGAACATTGGCCTTGACCGTAAGGCTGGATTCACCGCCTTCAGCAGCACAATTGAAGCTCTCTGCCGACAATTCCAGTGAAGGAACCTCCTTCCCCAGCTGGATAACCTTGACCGATTCCGAGATGTTGTTCAGTGTAGGAACCTTCACGGTAACGGTAGCGGTGCGCTGGTCCGTAGACTGGTTTTCAGTTGCCGACAGGGTAATGTTGATTTTCTCCGCCCCTTCTCCCGAAGCGGGTGAGATGCTCAGCCAGTCAGCCGACGTACTGGCCGCCCAGGCAATGGGCGAGGTGAAACTCACCGTCGCCTGTCCGCCTGATGCAGGAATGGTCACCTCCGTAGGGTTAACGGCAAGGTTTACATTCACGGGAATGTCCGGGACGTCTTCACCGCAGGACGCGGCAAAAAACAGCGCCAGGAGCGCTCCAGCGAAGATTTTTAATTTTTTGAACTCCATACTGTGTTTATAATAAGATTTAATAACGTGCGGTCAGTCAAGCAAATATAATAAAAAATCCGCAT
>JAILJO010000148.1 GCA_024694675.1 Bacteroidales bacterium
GGAGGAGAAACTTGTGATTTCGCCCCTCGCATACATCCGCGGCCGCTCCCTGGGAAAGGTCTATTTCATTGTGGACGAAGCCCAGAACCTCACCCCGCACGAGGTCAAGACCATCATAACACGCGCCGGTGAAGGCACCAAAATGGTGTTCACCGGCGACATATTCCAAATTGACCAGCCCTACCTTGACGAGTGGTCCAACGGCCTCACTCACCTGGGTGAAAAGATGGCCGGCCAGCCACTCTTCGAGCACATCTTCCTCAAGAAGGGCGAGAGGAGCAACCTCTCTGAAATAGCAGCAAAACTGCTGTAAATCAAAATAGCGGTTAAAGAACCGCTATTTTGATTGTCATTGCAGTAATACGGACCTGCTTATCCGTTGCTGTGAAAGCAACACTCTGGGCACTTCCACTCCAGACGCCATCAGCAAATCCTTCCGGTGCACCGGCTCCGAAACCAGTGTACTGATAACTAGAAGCGCAGGTCATCTCAACATAGGTGATGGCATATCCATCAGGAACGGAGAGCGTAAGCGTCTGTCCTTTATAAATACGCAATTCCGTTACAGTATTGCCATTATAATTGGAAGAGTTAGAAATCGTAAGTATTTCTCCTGAGCCATTCTGTCCAAATGTAGTCCAACCGCTGCAGTCAGAGAACGTGGCAAGAGTTTCCTTGGAAATCTCAAATACATAAACCGTCCCACTGGCAGGCTGCTCGCCATCTGAGACCTTAGAGGCAGTGAAAAGCAGGTTTTCCAGATCGATTGCAACCAGCCATTTGCCGGTGCTTTCAAGCTGAATGTTTCCGCCGCTTTCCACAAGAGTGTATTCGGTCTGGGAGGCCGCCGTGAAGACTGTTCCAGGGTCGCCAAGGCCGTAGTTCTCTTCCCAGGCACCATTCCTACGGAACTTGAACTGCTGACCTTCGGTGTAGTCAAGGATGACATACTGAACGGCGGGATTCTCATCACTGGGAGTCAATGCAAAATCTGAATCCCACGCCGTTCCGTAAATATCACCTACTAAACTCCAGCCGCTGTAGTCTACGATTTCCGGGCCGGTCCAGCCATTGAGGCTGTACAGCCAGGCTTCCTTATTTGCGGACTCAGGTGTACCTTTATAATTGGTAATCTTACCGTAAATAGTCACATCATCACCAACGGCAATCTGTACATCTCCTTCAGCCCAGGGAGTGTTGTTGAAATAATACACTCCATAAATCTGGAACTGGGGAGCCTGTGCGGAGCCATCGTCAGAAATGTAGAAGGTGGCGGTACCATAGCTGGCGCTGAAGGTGTACTTGATGGAGCTGATTATTCCATGTACATAGACACCTGAGAGACCTGCACCATCCGGATATCCTGAAAGAATGGTATACGCTCCGGTAGCATTGAACGGGTTCTCAAAGCTTCCGTCGCCCTGAGCGGAATACTCAGGAACTTCAACCTCACCATAGTCTTCTACGCCGGTGACCACAATGTAAACCTTGTTGCCCCTTGTTCCGTTGTAGAAGCCACAGACATGGACCATATGGTTCACAAGCTGGTCAAAGCCAAGGTCGTCAATGGGCCAGTAGGCGGCACCCACATTGCTTGCTCCCTCGACGTTGATAAGATACTCGGATCCATTGTATGATACAACGCCTTCCATCTCAACAGGGATGGTAATGTCTGCAAACTGGTTGTCGATGTCTCTTGTAATATTGTAGTAATAGGGTGTATCCACACCCTGATTCTCTGCAACCACCTCATACTGAAGGTCGGTATTGCCAATTTCAGGGACTCCGTTGTAAGTGGTCTTGACACCTGTTACGTGAACAGCATCACCCACATTGCACTGAGGATATTCCGCAGTATATACAAAGATTGAATACTTCCCGTCATACAGTACGAAACCACGGCCGGAGATAGCATATACCACAGATGTAAACTCTACCTGTGTCCCATCCTGAGAAACAACTATATCCTGAATCTGGTCAAGGTCCGTCTCAAAAGCGCCTTCCCAGGCAGCATAGGTTATCATGCTGTTCAGGTTGATATAGACGCTGTAATAGCCGGGCTGCTCAATCTTAATGTTATAGCCATCGCGAACCAGACTGTAACCAATTCTTTCCTCCATATATACCTCGTAGCCCGCACCATAGTTGACATCCCAGCTGCCATCCATACGGAACTTGAACTCTTCGCCTTCGTGGTACGGCATCCAGCGACGAACCCATACCCCTTCAGCAATCTGCTCCATTTCAAGGTCAGTATCCCAATTCGTGCCCTCTACGGTTCCTATCAGGGACCAGACATGATTAAGGTCAAGGGCCTCAATAGTGGCATACTCCTTATTAACGTTAAGGGTAATCAGGACACGGCCGCCATTGGGATAATAAAGGTTATATCCTTCGGAAGCAAGCTCAACAGTTACGTTGCCGGAAAGGGCAGGAGTGCGGTATTCATCGGCGCCTTCATATTCCACACCGCCAAGATTGCGGTTCCAACTCCAGTTGCAGATGAACTTGAATTCCGCATCACGAGGCAGCTGGTACTCCACCTGGTAAACGCCATCATCAATCTTTTCCATAGGAATGGCGCTGCTAGCATCCCATTCGGTGAAATTAGCGCAAATTTGCCAGCCGTCGCCTACGGCTTCCATCCAGATCCAGTCGCCGCTAAGCCAGTCGAAGATCTTGAATATGAATTCTGCCTTAAGTGAACCGTCCTCGCTCAGGGAGAGGGAGGCACGATAGCGGCAGCCTTCCTGCAGATCTATGGCTTTTGAAACCGGGTATGTGGCGGAAGTCCCGTCTGCAAAAGTGATAATTAGTTCAGGGGTTACCTTTCTTTCAGGAACCACTATGCAGGACCAGGCCTTGGTACCGTCGGCAAGGAGAATCTGACCTGTCTTGATGGGAACCTTTTCACCGACAATCTCATACTTATTCATGTCGATGCTGTTGGACACTCCGCCAAGGCTTACTGAAGAAATTTCCTTTTCCAGTTCACCGTCGATAGTGATATCGACCCTGGTGAAGAAATGATGGAACTCCAGATCCACAACCTCTCCGGGGTTAGCCTCGTTCTCTGCAAGCAGCATGTCTGAGGCTTGGTAATTTTCCTGGGTGCTCTGGTCTGTCTTGACGGAGAACACCAGGCCGGAATAATCAACCAGGGACATATCCGGTTTGTAAGGATAAATGGCTCCGAAGTAAGCCTCCTCCGTAAGATCTTCCGGCCAGTAGATTGGCGTGTCAGACTTAAGGGCATTACCGTCAACGGTATACTTGACGTTGTCTACCACAAACGGCTCAATGGCAAAGACGCTTATGGCGTCGCCATTCGCAAATCCGGCGTCCGGATTAATGCTCTTGGTAACAAACGTAGAGATGTTCGTTGAGAAACGAACCTCATTGGGGCTCTCATTCCTCTGTTCCATAAGAGATGAGCAGCCTGCGGCAAGGATTGCAGCTATTGCTATGTACAAATACTTTTTCATATTCTTCATTTCTTATGGTTAATTAGTTTGCAGGAGTCCAGGTCATAGGGAGAGGGAAGATATTTCCATATCTTGCATAAGCGCCGGCGTTGTCTCCTTCCTGAAGTAAGACTATGAATTCGAACGAATCGAAGACAAAACCGTCACAACTGCCTGGAGTGACAAGGACATTGCCGTCAGCTGTCTTTTCCAGATAGAAAAGTACTACTGAACCATCTTCGTTATTTAGGAAGAAATACTCGTCCCCTGAATGAGCCAGGAAGTAATCGTAAACAAGGCCATAACTGCTCCATGTCCATTCGCCAAGGCGCTGGTCGCAAACCTTCAACTTGCCAGAGGACATATCTACCGTTGCTGCGATATAAAAATCATAGAACTGGATATTGTAATTGGGATATCCATCGCTGGTTATAGTTGCACTAAAAGCATTACCGGAGGTATCCATGAGCTCCCAACTACCCAGAAGCCGATTTATGGCTTCTTCAGAAACATAGCTCTCAAGCAAAGTGACCGAAAGTCTGCATCTGCGGGAGTCAAGTTCAAGATGATACTTGCCGGCTTCCGCCAACGTAATGTTGTCACCGCCATAATTCAACCAGTAACTGCCACCGGTCCATAAGGGGTATGAGCATCCAAAGTTCTTGTCCCAGCCGTGATTGGCGCGGAGCTTGAATTCCTGGCCATAGGACTCGAAGTCTATGCTATAGATACCGGAAGACTCGCGGACCATGTCAAGGTCGGTGTTCCATGGATTGTCACCGAAGTCTCCAATTACGGACCAGACTTCGTTATCTGCATCTATGACTACGTGCCCGGAGTAAGGGAACACCTTTACCACGTACTCACCAGCGGCACTGAAACCGAAAGCAGACCCGTTTTCCTTAAGTATGTACTCTCCGCCGACAGATGCCGTAGCGGTATTCTCCAGTCCGTATGTCAGTTCCCTGCGGCCATTCTGGTAAACAAGTTCATACTTGGTACCTGCAGCAGCGCTTAATCCAAGCTCAAAATGCACTTCTTTGAACGTGTTGTAGATGAGTTCCTGATAGTTATCAGTGTTGACCTCTTTAAGATACCACCATCCCTCGGTGTGATACTCGTCAGCAATATAACGTCCGAACGCGGCGTCATTGTCCGCAGTCCAATTTTCAACGGCGATGCTGCCGCTGATGGTTGTCGTCTGTTTATCAATCTCTATGTGGGCAGTGTAAGACTTGGCAGACTCCATATATACCTGAGACCAGGACTCTGCGGCGAACTCGTACATGGTTCCGTCGCTCATGACAACGACCACGGGGAAGTCAAACGCCTGAGGAGGCACAATAGCGCTCCAGGTGTTATCATACGACTTGCCCATGCGGATTGTTCCTTTTTCTCCAACTGTAAATACTTCCATGCGATGATAAAGCCCAAGGCGGACCTTGCCATAGGTCTCTTTCAGGTAGACATCAGCAACGGAAAGGTCTGAACTGTACGTGTAGACTTCAACGTTGAGCCGGCAAAGCCTGTGGGTGAAGTTCAGGGGAACGGTCTCACAGTCTGGATATGCCATGTAGGAGGCGCCAAGAAGGTCCGATGCGGTGTACTGTGCATGCGTACGCTGGTCTGCGTTGACGCTGAAGACAGAAAGGTCGCTGAGGTCTTCCCAGTCATCCCTGTAAGGATAAACTGCAAAGAAGTTGGTGTACTGGTTTGCGGGCTGGCCTTCGTTCCAATACACTGGAGTCTCCGGTATCAACTCTCCGCCGCTGCATACCATCTTTACGTTGAGGGCATTGATGGGATCCTCTGCAAACAATGATACTGCATCACCCTCCTCGAAGTTGGTGTCTGTAGCCTTGGTATATGCGCCAAGGTTTGTCGTGAAGCGGATGGCCTGCTTCTGGGGAGCAAGGGATTCTTTCTCCTGGCATGCGCCAATTACAAGGGCCGCCGCTGCAATTATGAGTAATCTATAGTGTTTCATATCCTGTCTGCATTAAAGGGTTTTGACGATAGCCTTACCCATATTGATAGGATGGCGTTTGAATGGCTTTGCCTTATGATCCGCACTCAATGTCACAACGGCGGGGCCGTCTTCCATGAGCTCTACGCAATTGGCTTTGACTGCAGCCTTAGGCGCAGGAGAATAACTGGCTCCAGGCATCACAAGAGTAAGTTCGCCCGAAAGACTCATCCAGTTGTAGTAATAGTTGGTATCATGCACTTTTACATAAGGAGCGAGGTTGTAAACACCGGCAGAAACTTCCTTGTTATAATGGACATAACTGTTAATATCCGGATGCTCCTCAAGGATATTGTAGTGGAAGAAATCCAGATAACCGATTTCAGTGCCTTCTTTCCTGAAGTCCGGCTCTACACGTCCGTTTCTGTAGGTGGCGTAATATATATAGGATACGCCGTCAACTTCCTTGAAGAAGAAGTCGAAGTCCGTGCTGTAGCCTATGTATGAGTCTTCATAGCGAGAGGAATCCTCGCCTTGCAGCAGTGCGGTAAAGGCATCACTTGTCCAGAAATCTGAATAAGGCTGTTCTGCACGGTAGCGCTCCGTTCCGGCAGCCTTGAGTATGTTAACTTGTTTCTGGTAACCGCCGGTCATGAAGGTGGAATCTACCCATGTACCAACACCCACATTCTCCCACGAGGTGGGTTCCGGCTCAGTCTTTACGGTTACGCTTGCCCAGCTGGCTTTTTCACTGAAATTGCCCCAACCGGCGGCGATGATGATATACTCCGTTTCAGGCTTAAGGTCTGTGAAGACAAAATCCTGTCCGGAAATACCGCTGAAGAAATTCCCCTGTCCTGAAAGCCAGCCATTGTCATAGGCGTAGGAATAATAATCCTCTTCCGTAAGGCCTGCTTCTTCTGCCGCCTCCTTGGAAATTGCCGTGGCAAAAACCCTGCCCACATTGTTAGGGAAGTCCAGATGGACCATGATGGCCTTATCCGGTAACACGGGATGAGGCTTGGCATTGGATAGGGTTATGACCGATTCCGGGTACTCCCCGTTAACAACGCTAATGAAAGACCGGGCATAAGTACCCCATTTGTCCGTAACTGAAGGAGCGTCCACATACATGAGGATGTAATATGTACCGGACTTGGCAATAGGCAAGGCAAGATCCATCTTCCTGCCAGGATTTACCTCCAGAGCTGTTCCGGCACCGTTTCTCAATGCCTGAGACTCTTCACGGAATTCATAGCTTGAAAGCACACCGGGATACACCTGATACCTCATGTTCTCCACATCCTGCCAGGGCTGTAGGGTAATATGAGTGTAAGTGGCGTCGCCTTCATAGGTGTCGTAAGAGTTGCCATAAGAGAGCCCCACAACGGGAAGTCTCTTATATCCAGGGAGGACTAATTGGAAATTGGATAAGTTATAGACCGAGGTATAGTCCTCCTTTACAGTGGTCTGCAAGCAATAGCCAAGGTGAACGATTCCATCCTGGACGTATCCGTACTCATAACCCTCGTAGTCATAATCGAAAAGCCTGTTCTCTTTGACAGGGGATTCGATATAGAAGGGTTCCTCGTAATCCCCATACTCATTGGGGCCGGGATAGTAGTATGTCTTCTTGAACCATACCTTGTCCGGGTTACTGGCGTTAACAACCAACTCGGTGGAGTAATCCTCTTCATCCGGATTGGTGCGCAAAGAGAACATGTACACTCCGGGATGTGCGGCATCTTCATAAATGTCTGTACGATACACGAAAGGAATATCATTGTACACAGCGTAGTTAATGCCCTGTACTACTTCTCCTTCGCCTATAGAACGCCACTCAGGATAGACGGGCTCATACTTGAGGGTGCCCTCGTCCGGGTAGAACCACACGTTGAGTTCTCCCTCGAAACCGGCGAGGCTGAAATAGCCGCCGTTCTCCACCGGCCAGGTGTTGTTGTTCTCCCAAACCTGCTGAGGAGATGCCAGGGTGCAGCCGAAGATATAATTGTCATTATCACTGAGGAGGAAGAACTGGTCTCCTTCACGCCAGTCCTCAAAATGGTATTTGAAGGCACCCGGAAGGGCCTGTTCCATAGACTCCATGACCCTGTCCATTCCCACAGGATAGTAAACCATGCGCCATCCTGTGCGCTCTACGGAAGCATTGGGATCCTTGAAATGGAAGCTGCCGCCCTCTTCCCAAGGGGCAACTGAAACGGTGAACTGAATCTCCTCTCCAACAGGCTGCTCAGGGATCTCCACGGTACCGCGGTACTGCTTACCGGATTCCATGGTGGCCTGGGAGTAGAAGACCTCCGTCCTGCCGGAATCGAGGAGTATGGCCACGGCGAATTTTGAACTGGTCTGGGGCGGGACGATTATGGCGTACATGTCCGCCGCCGTACCGGCAACCGATACCGCTGCGGGGATAAGCAGGTCTTCCGCACTTCCCAGGGCCTGAGTGATCTTTCCCTCAACGCCGTCTATCTCAGCCTCGGTCTTCAAACCTGCCAGGTAAATATCCTTGATGGCAGCTCCGCTCTTGTTGTTAACCGTAATGACAAGCTTTGAGAGCATGTGGTCGAAGCCAAGGTATACGCTGCCGTCCTGAGGAGCGGCCTCTGCCTGTGCGAACATGAGGTCAGACCTCACATAATCCTTGCGGTCACTCTGGTCCTTCTTGACAGGGAAGACGAACTTACCGTCCAGAGTTGTGAGTTCTACGTTGTAAGGATGATAGGCGCGGAACTTTGACTTTGAGGTCTGGCCTTCACCCCAATAGAGCTTCTGGCTGGGAACGAACTTCTGGCTGTCCCAGACAAGGGGTTCATTGACGATGTTAAGAGGCGTTCCTGCAAACAGGCCTACGGTATCCCCTCTCTCGAAGGCATTGTCCGTGACCTTGGTTGTGTACTGGCCGATTCCCGCCCTGAAGTTTATCTCCTGCGGGGCCAGGTCCTTGAATTCCTCCTGTATTTCATTGCAGCTTGAAACTGCCGCTGCGGCCAGGATGGCCGATGCAATCCATAATAACTTTTTCATAGCCGCAAGTCTTTATTGTTCAAAACCAACTTCTCCGCCTTCACCCCAGTCGTTCACGCCGCCGCCTACGCCCAAGTCCTCAGGTTCTGCCGGCTTCTGGGCGGCTTCCTGATTGACGGTAAACGTTGCGGTTGCGCTGTCTGCGATAAAGGATACGGTACCTGTACGGGGCTCATAGGCCTTGTTTTCCGCGGCGGTAACCACCACAGTGGTTGAGCCGGCATCCCCGGTAGTCTTTGAAAGGGTAATCCAGTCTGCTGCTACTCTGGCCGTCCAGGGCACGTTTGAAGTAACGGTGACACTGAATTCGCCGCCAGCCGCAACTGCGCTCATGCTCTGGGCAGAGAGCGAAATGGCCGGATCCGGTTTGACTTCCATGGAAGGCTGGACGATGTTGATGGACACGCCCTGCAAACCGGTTGCGGAAACGATAGCCTTTGTTTCACGGGTCTCTCCCGTGTTGTTAGGTTCAGCGTAGAACTCCAGCCTGAATTTGCCGGCAGCTCCACTTGAAGGAGTAACACTCACCCATGATGCCCCAATCTCTACGGACCAGGCAATGGGGATGTCCAAATTGACGGGGGCTTCACCATATCCGCCTTCCGCGGGGATGGTCACCGTCTTGGTGTCTACGTTAATCTGCGGAAGCTGAATGGTGCCGTCTTCACCGCAGGACGCGGCAAAAAACAGCGCCAGGAGCGCTCCAGCGAAGATTTTTAATTTTTTGAACTCCATACTGTGTTTATAATAAGATTTAATAACGTGCGGTCAGTCAAGCAAATATAATAAAAAATCCGCAT
>JAILJO010000010.1 GCA_024694675.1 Bacteroidales bacterium
GCCGGAGTCCCAGTTGAACCCTTCGTCCACGAAGGTCTTGCCGCCCTCAGAAACCTTGAGGGAGGTCACTTTCATGGGCCCCAGGTTCTCAATGGGGATGTACCATTCTGTGCCGCTGGTAACCGTGACGTCCCAGTCGGTGGTTACCGTGGCGGAACCGTCTTTGGCCACCACCACACGGATGTCTATGTC
The DNA here is from genome assembly GCA_024694675.1 of Bacteroidales bacterium. GTDB lineage: Bacteria > Bacteroidota > Bacteroidia > Bacteroidales > UBA932 > Cryptobacteroides. Next base: position 193 of record JAILJO010000010.1, read on the forward strand.
GCGGATCTCCTGGGCCCCGAGGGTCAGGGGGAAAACGAGTGCTATAAGGAAGAGAATCTTTTTCATGAGGCGGTGTTTATTTCGCATTCGGACAGTGCTGGCGCAGGAAGTCAAGGATCCGGTCGAAGTCTTCGTCCTGCACATAGACCCGGTTTTGGAAGAGTCCCTGACTCAGCTTGATGAGTTGCTGGGAACGGCAGGGCCTGATTCGCCGGATCTTGTCGAGCGGAGCGGTGTGGACGCTGCCGGAAGCCAGGTACATGCCCTGGCCCATGGTGGATGGCTCCTCGCTCACGAGGCCAACGAGGAAGACCAGGAGGCCGAATTTCCTGGACCTCTCCTCCTGGACGGCGTCCTGCCGATAGGTCAGCTGCCCGGAATCCATCGTGAAGTGGACGATGTATTTGCCGCCGTATAATCCTACGACAATCCGATAAGAAAGGTAGACGATAACGGCGAAGACGGCCATGACGATGAGCCAGATCTTGATGCTGTTGTCCCAGGCCCAGGCCCAGTCACCCTCGATGGCGGCGCGGACAACCAGATAGAGGAGCGGGATGCTGAAAAAGATGCCGAATAGTTTGTACACCAGGATGAGGATGGTCGGATTCTTCTTCAAATCCAACGGATGGGTCCAACGGTATTTCCCGTCTTCGCAAAGGCGAACGCGCTCGCCGATGTAGTTATTGGGGTCCATTTTTGAATGATTTTTTACTTTTTGATCAAGCCGAGTCTTATTTGTCCCCTATTCTCTTCTAAATCCGCCATTGTCTTGGAATAATCTACATCTTCCAGTTCGGCACCGCGGTAGGCACGAAGCTTTTGCCAATGTCCCTTCATGTTCAGGGTTTCCAACCTGCCGTTTATGCCATCCTTGAAAGAGAAGGTCCCCGAATAAGTCATGGTAGAAGGGACTCTTCGATCCCGGATGCTGATTATTGTGCCATCGGGTTTTTTATTAAATGAAGGCAGTATTTTTGTTTGATTGCTGGTGCCATCAAAAGAGCCTTTCACAGGATGCAGGTCTTCGTCAAAGAAGATTGTTACCGCCAGATGATACTCGCCATCCTCCAGGAAATCTTTCCGCTTGGTCCCGCTGAGGGTCTGCTTGCATGTTAAGCGATAACCCTCTCCCGCTTTTTCAAACTTCGCTTCGCATTTGGGATTAAGGAGCTGATAACCATTCACAGGGAATTCCTCTGCCAGTGGCGGCCATACGCATAGTTTCGGAACATAACAGTCATCAAGTCCCATCCAGAGTGCTCCCTCCAAGGGCAGCTCTATGGTTACCGAAACCGCTTTCCAAGGTATCTCCGTAATCTCCTCGTATACCACAAGCTTTCCTTCGTTGTCCCGACGGGGCTCCGACGGGTTCGCCGATTCTTTCTGCTCTTCCTTATTCTTCTTTTCCTTTCCCACATTGGCCGATGCGGTCACGGGTTCTTTCTCTTCCGGGACGGAACCCTGCCCGGCGGGCTTGGACGCCGGTGACTCATAGACGGAGCCGTCCTTGTTTTCATAAATCCATTTGACACGCAGGGTGAAGCCGCTGCTGCCGACGCCCGGGATGCTCCATTTAACCTCCTTCCCAAATTTGTTCACACCCGCCCGGATGTATTTCTCCGTCCCGTCCGCATTCCGGTAAGTGACCAGCGCACCCGTGATGTATCCCTTCTTCACCATGTCCTTGTCGGCCTTGGGAAGAACAAAGCGCACATAGTCCTTCTTCACTTTCTTGATTTCGGGCTTGTCGGGGGCGAACAGGGCAACCACGGTGAACGGAAGCGCCGAAGAATTGGGCTTGAAATAAGCGCCTTGATATGCGGCTTTGTCCCCGGAGAAATACTCCATCTTGTTCTTTTCTTTCTTAAACATGTCGGAAGAAGTATAGAAGGAAACTTCCTCAGGAGTACAAGCGTTTCCCCTTACGATAAACGCATTGAAAGGCCCTTCCTTGCTGCCCAGGTAGAAACAACGCGTGATGAGGTGGCCCTTCTTCGTCTTCATCTCCTTAACCGGGTCTTTGCGGGAAACTTGGAGTTCTTCCAGTGCAAGATCTGGCGTAGAAGAACGGACTTCGCTTGCGTTCTGCCTGGAGTAGATACGGGACAGGGCATCCTCGCAAAAGGACTGAACGTACCCATTGAACACTTTCTCATCCGTAGTGTCGAACCACTTCATATAGTTGGTCTTATGGGAAGAGAGATAGGAATACTTTTCCAAAAGGTCACCAGCTTTCAGGTTTTCGGGCAGTTTCCTCTTTATGGTCAGGTATTCCATCAAATCCGCATAAGTATAGGCTTCATTGGGAATTGTTGTATTGGCGTTGAAGTCGCGGGCGAAAACTTCATGGTTCTCCCTGGGGGCAGGATCGAACCCGGCTCCGCCTTCAAAATGTCCCGTCAGGAATGTTTTCGCATAGTTTGCCGGACTGGTAAGTATCTCCCCTTTTTTCAGGAAATAAAGCGCTGCCGCATTCTCAAGATAACCGGCAATGCTCTCTTCCGTGCGGAAATCATCTTCCTTTACCCAGCGGCTCTTCTTGTGTCTGTAATGGAAAAGCTCGTGAGTAATGGTCAGGAGCATGCTCTCTCCCTCCCCTTTGCGTTTATAAGGCCTTTTGTTTCTTATCCTACCATAATCCAAACAGACATAGTAAGATTTCAAATAGGGAGCAATGAGTACGCCGCTGGCATTATTGATTGGCGTTCCGTCTGGTAAAAGGAAAACATCCAGGGTCCAGCGCTGGGGGATAAGTTTCTGATCGTCTGTCAAAAAACGATTGGCCAGTTTCAGTTCTTCCCCAATATCCAAAACGCTGGGGGGAAGAGCCTGCATCTCCTTGTAGTGTTTCAGCGGTTCGTCTTCGTCGCAATACTTGGCAAGTATGGCGGCCCTGTCTATGGCCCTGCGGCAGCGGTTCTCGATGCTCTTGCTCTTGAATAACAACTGAAATGAATTGAGATCCTCCGTTTCTTTCCGGTAGGCCTCTTTCGTCCTGCGTTCGACCTCTTCGTCGGCCTTCTTCTCGAGTTCCTTCAAGCGGTTTTCGTAATCCTTGAAGCTGGTCTTGAATGCTTCGAAACGGTCGCCATACTCTGAATCCTTGAAGCGAAAACAGACGTTGAAATTGCCATAGGAGTCCTTCACTTCATAACAGGTGAAATCCTCACGCTTTTTAAAATAGCTGCCATACATATCAGCGATATAAAGAAAGCGTTTGGGGAGATAATCAATTCCTAATGCGCCCAAGGTTACAAGACCTGAACCTATGGCTAACGATGCGAGGGTTATGGAATTCTTGTCGCTGCAATAGCATAATTTGCCGTCTTTCACCCATGACGTGTATTTCTCAAGTCCGTTTTCCCCTTGTCGCCATACACTGATTTTGTCGTGCAGGATGGACGGAATCCCCATCTTTTCCAAATCGATGGAGAGGGAGTACTCGCCGGGCAGTACCTCGTCGGGCTTCATGCCGGCATCCAGGTCGAAGCAGAAAAGCATCTGCTCGCCACTCACCTCGGCCAGGGCCTTTTCGGTCTGGTCCCAGGTCTTTTCATCCACCGCGGTAATCTTGAACTCCCGGTCCTTGTCCAGGGCGTTGGCCGGAGCCGTGATGCGGATGCCATCCACTGGCTCTACATCCACAGGCTTGCTGTTGCCCACTATAGGCTCTACAGGCTCTATGCCTTCTTGCTCGGCAATGGTGAGCTCGGGC
>JAILJO010000025.1 GCA_024694675.1 Bacteroidales bacterium
TCTGTTCTCTCAAGCAATATATTGCCGTGGCTATAGCGGTGAGGAACCACCTCTTCCCATTCCGAACAGAGAAGTTAAGCTCACCCGCGCTGATGGTACTGACCTACCAGTTGGGAGAGTAAGTCGCCGCGGTTTTTTGGAACGCCTTGTGTCAGAACGATGCAGGGCGTTCTTTTTTTTGCTATATTTGCATATTATGAAGAAGAAACTGGATAATAATGCGCTGTGGAATGAGGCGGCGATAACAGGGCTGTTCTTTGCAGCGGTGTCAATTGGGTGCCTCATGGGTAAGCAGCTGGTGGCGGGGACGGGGAATGCGTTCCTTACCCAGGCCGTGTCCATGGTGCTGTGGCTGGCGGAGTTCGCGGGGTGCATCGTCCTTATGAGACAGAGGATGATTCGCCTCAGGGATACCTACTCCGGGGTCACCATCCAGGACTCTTACAAATTTGGCCGGAGGGCTGCGCTGCTGAGCGGTCTTCTGGTGGCATCGGCCCAGGCGCTCATACTCATGAAAATGCCGGCGGATTCCATGGAGACCATGATCGGCCAACTGGCGTCGCAGCTTCAGTTATCTTCCTCTGAGATAGATTCAATGGGGGCGTTCGTGGACAAGCTGCCGCTCTGGACCTTCATCTTCCAGTGGATTTACTGCTTCCTTTACGGGACGGTATTATCGGCCATAATGTCAAGGTACGTGTTTATCCAGAGGCTTTTTGACGGCCCCAAGGACGATGACCCCTCTCAACCGGACGAACAGTAGAATATGGATATTTCAATTGTAATACCCCTCCTTAACGAGCGCGAATCCCTGCCGGAACTCACCGCCTGGATAGACCGCGCCCTCGACGCTTTTTCCTACGAGATCATTTTTGTGGACGATGGCTCCACGGACGGCTCCTGGGACCTTATCTCCAAGATGGCGAAGGACGGAAGCCATGTACGCGGCATCCGGTTCCGCCGGAACTACGGCAAATCGGCCGCCCTGTATGAGGGCTTCGCCGCGGCCAAAGGGGACATTGTGGTGACCATGGACGCAGACCTCCAGGACTCCCCGGAAGAGATTCCGGAAATGGTCCGCATGATCAGGGAAGAAGGCTATGACCTGGTGTCCGGCTGGAAGCAGCACCGCAAGGACAATCCCGTCACAAAGAACCTTCCCTCAAAGCTTTACAACGCCACCGCCCGCCGCGTCACAGGCATCAGACTGCACGATATGAACTGCGGCCTCAAGGCCTATAAGGCCGATGTCGTAAAGAACATCGAGGTCTACGGAGAGATGCACCGCTATATCCCGTATCTGGCAAAGAATGCCGGATTTACCAAAATCGGCGAAAAGCCCGTGGTGCACCAGAAGCGTAAGTACGGGAAGTCGAAGTTCGGCCTGGACCGCTTCGTGAACGGCTTCCTGGACCTCATGAGCCTGTGGTTCCTGTCCCGCTTCGGCGGCAAGCCCATGCATTTCTTTGGCACCAGCGGCATACTCATGTTCCTGGTGGGCTTTGTGATGGCCGTGTGGATTATCGTGGAGAAACTTGTCCTGCAGGGACAGGGACTCAAATATCGTCCCGTAACGGACCAGCCGCTGTTCTACCTTGCCCTGGTGGCCCTGGTCCTTGGCGTCATGCTGTTCCTCGCCGGCTTCATCGGGGAAATGGTCTCCCGTTCCGCCCCCGGCAGAAACAACTACCAGATAAGCGACAGAATCTGATATTCGGGCTCTGCATGCAAGATTCTGTGATATTGTGATTATTTATACGGATTGAATTCATTTGCAATATGAAAAGAAGTATACTTATAGTGGCAGTTCTTGCAGGATGCCTCAGTGCATGCGATCTACTGGATATCAGCAGCGTCAAGGACCCCATCAAGATCTCTTCTCCCCAGCCAAAGGAGCAGATTACCAAAGTGAGTCTCACGGCGGATGAAGCTTCTATGGTGAATGCCGGTAACGAGCTCACTTTCAGGATGCTGCCTCTGCTCAGGGAAGGAGAGAAGAGTTTCCTGTTCTCACCCCTCAGCCTTCAGTACGCCCTGGGAATGACGGCCAACGGTGCCTCCGGTGAAACGCTGGACCAGATTGTGGACGCACTGGGATTCGGGACGGATCTGGACGCCCTCAACGCCCTTTGCAACAAGCTCCTCAATGAGCTCCCGGCAGTGGACCTCGGCGTCAAACTCAAGCTGGCGGATGCCATTCTGGTAAGCGACCAGTATCCTCTTCTGCCGGCGTTCAAGGAGAAGGTGGAAAATACCTACTACGCCGCTGTGGAGAATATGTCCTTTGACGATCCTTCCACCGTTGCCGCCCGCATAAATGACTGGTCAAATCGAAACACCAACGGTCTCATCAGCAAGATGCTGGACGCCGGTGACATCTCTCCGGACGACATCGCCTTCCTATTGAATGCCCTATACTTCAAGGCCCCCTGGGTGCCGGAAGGACGCAAGCCCTTATTCGAGAAGGAGGCTACAAGCAAGCAGGAGTTCTATCCGGGCGGCTGTGACGTCCTTACGGTCCCCACAATGCATACTTCAAGGTCTCTGAACTATGCGGACTTCGGCAACTTCCGCGTCCTTGAAATCCCTTACGCCAACGGCAAATTTGCTATGTATATCCTCCTTCCGGAAGGCGAATATGTTGGCGACCAGCCGGACAACGTGCCCGAAAAGTATACTTTCGCATCCCTTATGCAGGACTTCCCCAAACTGGACTGGCAGGGAATCCGCTTCGGTCTCAAGGAGAGAGATGTGAACCTGGCCCTCCCCAAGTTCGAGACTTCCAGCAGTTTCCAGCTCAACGACGCCCTTAAGAAACTCGGTTTGCAGAGAGCCTTTACCGGCGAAGCCCAGTTTGACCGCATGTTCCAGGATCCGGACCTTGAGGCGTACATAGATTACGTGATCCAGAAAGCCCGTATCTCCGTAGCCGAGTGGGGCACGGAAGCCGCCGCCGTTACGGTTGTTGCCATGGCCAAGGAGTCCTCAATGCCCATGGAATCTCCCGTGGAATTCATCTGCGACCACCCCTTCGCCTACCTCATCGCGGAAAAAACCTCCGGCACCATCCTCTTCGCCGGCGCCTACTGCGGAAATTAGTACTTTTTCGATTCATCAGCAAAATTGCCAAATGACAGGTCCCCCGGGTGACGTACGTCACCTTTTATCCGGGGGACCTGCGTCACTATACGCCCTGTGAGGCCGATTTGCGCTGCAGGTCCCCTCACTTTCAGGTGACGTACGTCACCCCCGTCCGCAAAAACGGGCATTTTCAGGGATGAGGGGCCGGAATTACGTTAAAAATTGCTATATTTGCAAGATATTCGCGCGAGCGGGCAGGTTGGCCCGCGTGAGGATGGCGAGTGAAAGACATTGTAAGTAATAAACTCAAAAGCAAAATTATGATTGACATTAAGTTCCCGGATGGGAGTGTAAGACAGTATGAGTCCGGTGTTACCGGATTTGATGTGGCAATGGGGATAAGCCCCAGGCTGGCAGAGCAGGTTCTGGCCGTGAATATCAGGAGGCCCGGTGAGCCGGAGACATCCAAAGGCACCACAATCGATGTAACACGCCCCATCACGGAGAACGTGGAGATACGCCTCCTCAAGTGGGAGGACGATGAGGCCAAGAAGGTGTTCTGGCACTCATCGTCACACCTTATGGCAGAGGCGCTGGAGGCACTTTTCCCGGGCGTCAAGTTCGGAATCGGCCCTGCAATCGAGGCGGGTTTCTATTACGATGTGGACATGAACGGCCGCACCCTCACGGATGCAGACTTCAAGGCCATCGAGGACAAGATGCTGGAACTGGCGCGCGGCAAGGAGGACTTCAAACGTATCGAAGTCTCCAAGGCGGACGCCATGAAATACTTCACCGAGAAGGGTGACCAGTACAAGCAGGAACTCATCTCGGAGCTGGAAGACGGCACCATCACCTATTACACCAACGGTCATTTCACTGACCTTTGCCGCGGCCCGCACCTGAAGAACACTGAGGTCATCAAGGCCGTGAAGGTGCTTTCCCTGGCCGGCGCATACTGGAGGGGTGACGAATCCCGCCAGCAACTTACCCGTATCTACGGCATCACCTTCCCCAAGAAGAGCATGCTGGACGAGTACCTCGTGGTCCTGGAGGAGGCCAAGAAGAGGGATCACCGCAAGATTGGCAAGGAAATGGAACTCTTCACCTTCTCCCAGAGGGTAGGTTCCGGCCTGCCTCTGTGGCTGCCCCGCGGCGCCGCTCTCCGCAACACCCTGCAGAACTTCCTTGCGAAGAAGCAGGCGGAGTACGGCTACCTGCCGGTAGTTACCCCGCACATCGGCGGCAAGGAGCTCTACGTCACTTCCGGCCACTACGCCAAGTACGGCAAGGACAGCTTCCAGCCCATCCATACCCCTCAGGAAGGCGAGGAATACCTCCTCAAACCCATGAACTGCCCCCACCACTGCGAGATCTACCGCAGCGCGCCCCGCAGCTACAGGGACCTCCCTTTGAGGTTCGCAGAGTTCGGAACCGTGTACCGCTACGAGCAGTCCGGTGAACTCCACGGCCTCACCCGCGTCCGCAGCTTCACCCAGGACGATGCCCACCTCTTCTGCCGCCAGGACCAGCTCCAGGAGGAGTTCGAGAAGGTTATCGACCTTATCCTCTACGTATTCAAGACCCTCCACTTTGACAAGTTCACCGCCCAGGTATCCCTCCGCGACCCCAAGAACCCGTCTAAGTACATCGGGTCCGATGAAAACTGGAACAAGGCGGAGCAGGGCATCATCGACGCCGCCAAGAAGAAGGGCCTCCCTTACGTGGTGGAAACCGGCGAGGCTGCATTCTACGGTCCCAAGCTGGACTTCATGGTGAAGGACGCCATAGGCCGCAGCTGGCAGCTGGGTACAATCCAGGTCGATTACAACCTCCCGGAGCGCTTTGAACTGGAGTACGTCGACTCTGACGGAAGCCGCAAGAGGCCTGTCATGATTCACCGTGCACCCTTCGGCTCGCTGGAGCGTTTCGTGGCCGTTTTGCTGGAGCATACCGCCGGTCATCTGCCCCTCTGGCTGCACCCGGATCAGGTAAAAGTACTCCCCGTGAGCGAAAAATATGCAGATTATGCGAAAAAAGTTGTAAATATGCTAAATAATTCCGAAATTCGCGCCTCCATAGATGACCGTAACGAGACTCTGGGTAAGCGAATTAGGGAAACTTCCCTTATGAGAGTTCCGCTGCTTGTCATCGTTGGAGAAAAAGAGCAGGCGGAAGAAACCGTCTCAGTGCGCCGTGGAGCCGTCGACCAGGGTTCCATGAGCGTCCCTGCCTTTGTGGAGTACGTCCGCAAGGCTGTGGAAGAAGAACTGGCCAAGTAAAAAGTTTAACATTTTAAAGGAGCAAAGCTATCGCAACGCCTTACAGACCCAAGCCCTCGGGCCCCAAGCGCAAACCTCAGCAGCAGATGGGCCCCAACAAGCAGGACGAAAACGAACTGCGCATTAACCGTGAAATCACCGCCCCTCAGGTGCGCCTGGTGGGTGAGAACATCCCGGAACAGGGCATTTACCCCATAGCCAAGGCAATGGCCATGGCTCAGGAACTGGAACTGGACCTGGTGGAGATCAGCGCCAAGGCGGACCCGCCCGTGTGCAAGATCCTCGATTACCAGAAGTACCTCTACCAGCAGCGTAAGAGAGCAAAGGAGATGAAGGCAAACGCTGCGAAGATAGTCATCAAGGAAATCCGCTTCGGCCCCAACACGGACGAGCACGACTTCCAGTTCAAGCTCAAGCACGCTCAGGAGTTCCTGCAGGAAGGCTCCAAGGTGAAAGCCTCTATCTTCTTCCGCGGACGCTCCATCCAGTTTGCCCAGCAGGGCGAAAAGCAGCTTCTGCGTTTCGCCGTGGAACTTGAAGAGTTCGGCAGGCCTGAAAACATGCCGGTCCTGGAAGGCAAGAGGATGACTATGATGATTGCTCCTATAAAAAAGAAATAAATATTCACCTTAAATATTTAAAACAATGGCAAAACTTAAAACCAACTCCGGTGCCAAAAAGCGCTTTACGCTTACCGGATCGGGAAAGATCAAGAGGAAGCACGCTTATCACAGCCACATCCTCACCAAGAAGACCAAGAAGCAGAAGAGGAACCTGGATCACTTCTCCATCCTCGAAAAGGACGACCTCGGTCGCGTAAAAGAGCTTCTTGTCATGTAATTTATGTTTAACTGGAACGCAGTCGGAAGCGCAGAGTCACAAGACAATGCCACTGCCTCCAAAATGAGTAAAAATTATGCCAAGATCAGTTAATTCTGTTGCCTCAAGGGCACGCCGCAAGAAGATCCTTAGCAGGACCCGCGGCAATTTCCTCTCCCGCAAGAACGTCTGGACGGTTGCAAAGAACACCTACGAGAAAGGTCTCACCTATGCATACCGTGACAGAAAGGCCAAGAAGCGCGAATTCCGCTCCCTGTGGATACAGCGTATCAACGCCGCCGCCCGTCAGTACGGACTCACCTACTCCCAGCTTATGGGTCGCCTTGCGAAGCAGAACATCGGTCTCAACCGTAAAGTTCTCGCAGACCTTGCTATGAACAATCCTCAGGCATTTGAGGCTATTGTCAACTCTGTAAAATAGTTCTTTGAAATCGTGAGCCCGAAGGAATTCATCCAAAACAAGTGGGTCAAGCTGGTCTTCTGGTCAGTCCTGTACATCGCTTGGGTTGTGTGGCTCGGAAATTATTGGTGGCTCCTTGGCCTGGGCATCATCTTCGACCTTATCGTCACAAAGAAGGTGAAATGGCTCTTCTGGAAGAAAGAGTACGCGCCCGGGGAGAAGCACAACTTCTGGCTGGACTGGCTTGACGCCATCATCTTCGCCGTGGTAGTTGTAACCTTCATCAATATTTTCTTCTTCCAGGCCTTCAAGATTCCTTCATCGTCAATGGAGAGCTCCCTCTATACGGGAGACCACCTGTTCGTATCCAAGCTCACTTATGGTCCGCGCCTGCCCCAGACGCCGCTCACCATACCTTTCACGCACAACCGTGCATTCGGAAAGGAGTCGTATTCCACGGCCATCCAGTCCGATTACAGAAGGCTGAAAGGCTTCAGGAGCGTCGAGAAGGGAGACGTCGTGGTCTTCGGGTTCCCCAACGGTGACACCGTCCTTTCCAAGCGCCCGGCAGATGATTACTATGCCTGGGTCCGTACCTACGGAAGGGAAAAGACAATCAAGCAGTTCGGGCCGATAATCGTCCGCCCGTCGGACAAGAAAGACCACTATGTGAAAAGGTGCGTCGCCACCGCCGGAGACACCTTGGAAGTCCGTAACGGCATTGTCTGGGTGAACGGCGTGAAGGAGCCGGACTATCCCGGAAGGCAGTTCACCTACAAGGTCACTACCGCCGGAGGCCGGATCAACACCCTCAAACTTGAGGAGCTTGGACTGAACCTGAGCGAGCTGTACTTCGATTCACGCCTTCCCGGCTACCCTGCAATGCCTCTGACGGAGCAGATGCTGGAAAAGGTCAAGGCAATGAAGACGGTGGTATCGGTGGAACCCAACATAGAGACCTTCCCTTCATCGGGCCAGGATACGGAACTGTTCCCCTTCACTGGCAAGACCCGCTGGACTGCCGATAACTTCGGCCCCCTCTGGATCCCCAAGAAAGGTGTCACGGTTCCCATCAACCCGGAGACGCTGCCCTTCTACGAGCGCATCATCAGGGACTACGAGCATGAATCCACTGACGTTACAGAGTATACATTCAAGCAGGACTATTATTTCATGATGGGAGACAACAGGCACAACAGCCTGGATTCCAGATACTGGGGATTCGTCCCTGAAGACCATATCGTGGGAACTCCCTCAATTGTCTGGCTCTCTACGGACGCCTCCAAGAGGTTCCCCAAGAGCATCAGGTGGAAGAGATTTCTCAAACACCAGTTTTAAAAGAAACAATTAAAAAGTATAATATTATGTCAAAGGTTTGTCAGATAACCGGCCGCAAGAGAATGATCGGCAACAATGTCGCCCATTCCAAGCTTCGCACAAAGCGCGACTTCGCACTGAACCTCAAGACCAAGAAGTTCTGGTCAGAGACAGAGCAGCGTTTCATCACCCTTAAGGTTACGACCAAGGGTATGCGTATCATCGAGAAGAACGGTCTCGATGCAACTCTTAAGAATGCCCAGGCAAAGGGCTATGTCAATCTTGTTTAAATTCTGAGAATTATGGCAAAGAAACAGAAAGGTAACAGGGTGCAGGTCATCCTGGAGTGCACAGAACAGAAGGCAAGTGGTGTTCCCGGCATGTCCCGTTATATCACCACCAAGAACAAGAAGAATACCCCGGACCGCCTCGAGCGCATGAAGTACAACCCGTACCTCAAGAAGGTCACTCTTCACAAGGAAGTCAAGTAATTTAAAGGAGATCTAAACTATGGCAAAAAAAGCAGTTGCAACCTTCGATGCAAAAGCCGGTGCAAAGCACATGGTGAAGGTTATCCGCATGGAAAAGAGCCCCAAGACCGGTGCCTACGTTTTCGTAGAGCAGCTTGTTGAAGAGGGTAAAGAGAAAGAATTCTTCGACAAAAAATAATTTTTGTCGAAGAACATTTTCTGAGGGGGCTCTGCCCCCTATTATCCCCCGCGGCCTCCGGCCGGCGCTCTTCGAGCGCGAGTTATTAACCGTCCTTCTATTGGGGCGGTTTTTTTGTTTTTGGGCGTGGAATTGTGTATATTTGCATGATATGGGAATATTCGACAAAGGGGTAAAGAAGACAAACCTTAACTTCTTCCAGAAGTTGGGAAGGGCGTTTACGGCCAAGTCGCGTGTGGACGATGAGGTGCTTGATGCACTGGAAGAGGCGTTGTTGGGTTCGGATATGGGCGTGGATACTACACTCAAACTCATTGAGAACATAGAGGACCGTGTGGAGAAGGACAAGTACGTGGATATGGAGGAACTCACCGCTCTCATCAGGGATGAGATTGCAAACCTTATGGGTTCTGATGCCCCTGTAGTCCCATTTGACTTCTCCAGGAAACCATACGTGATGCTGGTTGTGGGCGTCAACGGAGTTGGCAAGACTACAACCATCGGCAAGATGGCCGCTATGCTGCGTGAGCAGAGAAAGAAGGTGGTTATCGGCGCTGCGGATACCTTCCGCGCCGCAGCTGTAGATCAGCTGGTGATTTGGGCGGAAAGGGCAGGTGCAGACATTGTCAAGCAGCCCATGGGCGCAGATCCCGCCTCCGTGGCCTTTGACACCGTCAAGGCTGCAGTTGCGCGTGGCGCAGATGTTGCTCTGATAGACACCGCCGGACGCCTTCACAACAGGGTTGACCTTATGAACGAGCTCACAAAAATCCGTAACGTCTGCGCCAAGGTCGTCCCTGACGCCCCGCACGATGTGATGCTTGTCCTGGATGCCTCCACCGGCCAGAATGCCTTCCAGCAGGCCAAGGAGTTCTCCCGCGCCACAAAGGTCACATCCCTTGCCGTCACCAAGATTGACGGCAGTGCCAAGGGCGGCGTAGTGGTTGGTATCACGGACCAGTTCGGATTCCCCATAAAGTTCCTGGGAATAGGAGAAGGGGTTGACGATTTGAAGGTCTTTGACAAGAAAGAATTTGTAGAAGATTTGTTTAAACTAGAAGATATTAGTTAATTATGAAACTATCTTACAGTTGGCTCAAGGAGTATCTTGAATGTGACCTTACGCCGGAGCAGGTGGCGGAGGCAATGACCTCTATTGGTATTGAGGTGGATTCGGTGGAAATGGAAGAGGCGGTACCTGGAGGCCTCAAGGGAGTTGTTGTGGCAAAGGTGCTTACGTGCGAGGCTCACCCGGACAGCGACCATCTGCACATCACGACGGTTGACGACGGTTCGCCGGAGCCCGTGCAGGTTGTGTGCGGCGCACCCAACGTGGCCGCAGGGCAGAAGGTGCTGTTTGCACGTATAGGTACAACCCTTCCCGGGGATTTCAAGATAAAGAAGTCAAAGATACGCGGCGTTGAGAGCTTCGGCATGATCTGCGCTGAAGATGAGCTTGGCATAGGCGCCAGCCATGACGGCATCATGGTCCTTCCGGAAAGCGCCGTTCCCGGCACGCCCGCATACGACTATCTTGGCCTTGAAGACCAGGCTGTCATCGAATATGAAATCACTGCAAACCGCATAGACGCCGCATCCCACTGGGGCGTGGCAAGGGACCTGGCCGCATACCTTGGCTCCAGGGACATCCCGTTCAAACTGCATCGTCCTTCCGTCGAGGCATTCAAGGAAGGGGAGGGCAAGGAGATTCCCGTTGAGGTCCTGGACAGCGAGGGCGCACCGCGCTACATTGGCATCACCGTCAAGGGCGTGAAGGTGGCTCCGTCCCCGGAGTGGCTGCAGAAAAAGCTCATGTCTATAGGCCTCAAGCCCATCAACAACGTGGTGGATATCAGCAACTTCGTTCTCTTCGAGGTCGGCCAGCCCCTCCACACTTTTGATGCCGATAAAATCCGCGGCGGCAAAGTCGTCGTCCGCAGGGCCGGAGAAGGCGAGGTCATAAAGACCCTGGACGGCATTGAGCGCAAGCTCTCCGCCAAGGACATGGTTATTGCCGATACCGTAGGCCCCATGTGCATCGCGGGCGTTTTCGGCGGTGAGGATTCCGGCGTGAGCGACAGCACCGTGAACGTGTTCATCGAAGGAGCGTACTTCGATCCCGTGAGCATCCGCCGCACCGCAAAGAGCCAGCAGCTTTCCACTGACGCCAGCTTCCGCTTCGAGAGGGGAGCTGACCCGGAGGCTGCAGAGTACGGTGCCCTCAGGGCCGCCCTGCTCATCCAGGAACTGGCCGGCGGAAAGGTCATCGGCAAGAAGGTGGAGGTGTATCCCAAGCCCATCGGCCGGGCCCGCATCGACCTTGATTACAACCGGATCGAGGGCTTCATCGGCAAGAAAATCGGCCATGAGACCATTGAGAAGATACTGAAGGCGCTGGACTATGAGTTTGTGGAGAAACGTGCCGGAGGTGCCCTGGTAGCCGCCCCTACCTATATGATCGACGTCACCCGCGAGTGCGATGTGGTGGAGGAGATTCTCCGCATCTACGGGTACAATAACATCGAGCTTCCCCAGAACCTGAAGATGAGCGTCCAGCCCAGCCAGCAGCCGGAGCCGGAGGCCATCCGCAACGCCATTTCCAACTGGCTGGCGGCCAATGGTTTTGTGGAGACCATGAATAACTCCCTCACCAAGGAGGACTACTATACCAAGCTGGAGACCTTCCCGGCGGAGAGGTGCGTGCACATCGTCAATCCTCTGAGCCAGGACCTCAATGTCATGCGCCAGACGCTGCTTCTGAGCGGCCTGGAGGTGGTGGCATATAACATCAACAGGCAGATATCGTCCCTCAAGTTCTTCGAGTACGGCTCTGTGTACCAGAGGCTTCCGGAGACAGACGGCACCACGCTGGCCGGGTATGAGGAGCACCGCTGCTTCTCCATGTTCCTCAGCGGAACGCCGGACAAGGCCTGGAGGAATCCTGCCCAGAAGAGCAATTTCTTCCTTCTGAAGGGCTACGTTGAGGCTCTGCTTGCCCGCTACCGTGTGGACGCTTCCACGTTGCTGGCGGGTGCAGCCCCTGCGGACATCTTCGCAGAAGGCATCACCTGGAGCCTTCCCGGCCGCGAGCCTCAGCAGCTGGCGGTGCTGGGTACGGTGAATCCGGCCCTTGCCAAGCGCTTTGGTATCAAGCAGCCCGTGTTTGCGGCGGAAATCAACTGGGAAGTTCTGTTCACCCTGGTGAAGAGGGACAAGTTCTCCTTCAAGGAGCTTCCTAAGTTCCCTGAGGTAAGGCGTGATCTCGCGCTGCTGCTTGATGAATCCGTGAGCTATGGCACACTTCGCGCATCGGCCCTCAAGGCTGGAAAGAAGCTCATCAAGAGCGTGTCCCTGTTCGATGTTTACCGCGGGGAGAAGATCCCTGCCGGAAAGAAGCAGTACGCCCTTAATTTCGTGCTTCAGGACCTTGAACATACTCTTACCGACATTGAGGTTGAGAAGACCATGCAGAGGGTTCTGGACACCCTTTCAAGCGAGTTTGGCGCAACGCTCAGATGAGGCTCCGACTCTGGCATATAGTGGTTGTATTTCTGGCCGTGGCTTCCTGCAGGGGGCCGCGCACCATCCCGCGTGACACGCTGGGAGAAATCTTCCACGACATGTTCCTCCAGGACCAGCAGATCAAGAACGACGTCTCCCTCAAACGAATCGCGGACACCTCCCTGGTGTATGAGGGCATCTTCCAGGAGTATGGCTATTCCACGGACGATTACCTCTACACCATGGACAAATACATCCGCGATCCGGATAAGCTCGCGAAGGTATTTGAGAAAGTAGGGGACCGCCTGGAGAAGGAGATCAAAGACATAAAGAAGGAAGTGAGGTTCGAGGAGTGGCAGAAGAAGTTCCTTGCCATCTACAAGCACAGGATAGACACCACTTCTTTGCCTCGCGTACCCCTTGGGGCGGTGGACACAATGTACTTCCGTCTTCATAAAGACGAGGTGAAGTACTTCCCGCCGCCGGATACCCTGACGCCTGTTCTGGACACCATGGTATTCCGCCTGGATACTTTGGCGTTATGTGATTCCCTGGCCGTTCCGGCAGATTCCCTTGCAGTTCAAGTTGACAGCCTATGATGAGGGAAGAGACGGTTTTCGGACCCATTTTCAGCCGCAGGCTTGGGTCGTCGCTGGGGATAAACCTTCTCCCGCAGCACGGCAAGGTATGCAACTTCGACTGCATCTACTGCGAGTGCGGCTGGAACAAGGACGGCCTGGGGGACAGGTCCCTTCCAACAGCTGCAGATGTCCGTAAAGCCCTTTCCGCCAAGCTTGAAGCCTGCGCCGCAGCCGACACACATATAGACTCCATAACCTTCTCCGGCGACGGAGAACCCACCCTGAATCCGGATTTCCCGGAAATCGTTGACATCACTCTGGAACTGCGGGACAGGTACTGCCCTTCCGCAAAGGTTTCCGTACTCTCCAATGCCACCATGGCGTATAAGGACGATGTTTTCCGTGCCCTGTCCAGCGTCGACAACCCCATCCTCAAACTGGACGCTCCCACGGATGCGCAGGTGGCTCTGATAAACCGTCCTACGGGCAAGTACAGCGTTGAGGAGGTTGTGCGTTCCCTGGAGCGCTTTAACGGCAATTTCGTGCTCCAGACCATGTTCCTGAAGGCGCCGGAGTTCCAGAGTGGAGACTGGGTCTCTGAGTGGATGAACATTGTCCGCCGCCTTAAACCCCGCGAGGCCATGGTCTACACAATAGACCGTGCAACTCCCATGGCCGGTCTGGAGAAATATACTGTTGAGGAAATGCGCGCCCTTGTGCAGCCTCTCATTGACGAAGGATATACAATACAAATTAAAGGATAAGAACTATGTCACTTTCAGCTAAGTACGGCTATACGCCGGACAAAGAGGCCATCGACAGGCATCTTGAACTCATTGCCAGCAACCTGGAAAATGTAGCCTCCGAAAAGGTCTACAAGGAGTGCTTCGCCATCATGGACCAGACCACCCTTGCCAACGAGGACACGCCTGAGCGCGTCGCCGCCCTGGTGGACAAGGTGAACTCCTTCGAGAAGGATTACCCGGGCTGGCCCCTCCCCGCATCCATCTGCGTGTATCCCAACTTCGGCCACATCATTGCAGAGCGCAGGAACAACAAGGCCCTTCACGTAACTACCGTGGCCGGCTGCTTCCCCACCTCCCAGAGCTTCCTGGAAGTGAAACTGCATGAGATTGAGCTCGCAGTCCGCGGCGGTGCCGATGAAATCGACATCGTCCTGGCCCTCAATTCCTTCCTGACAGGGGATTATGCCACCGCAGGCGCAGAGATCAAGGCTTCCCGCGATATCATCGACAAGGTAGCCGCAGAGCTTGGCAGGCCCGTGGTACTGAAGGTCATCCTTGAGACCGGCCTCCTGGTGACCCCTGAACTCATTGCCGATGCCTCCTTCCTCGCCATGGAAAACGGGGCCGATTTCATCAAGACTTCCACCGGCAAGGTAAAGGTCAACGCCACTCCTCAGGCCGCATACGTAATGTGTCAGTGCATCAAGAAGTACCACGAGGCCACCGGCCGCAAAGTGGGCTTCAAGGCCGCCGGCGGCATTGCCTCCGCCCTTGACGCAGTATGCTACTACAGCATAGTCTCCACCCTCCTGGGCCCCGAATGGATGAACAAGACCCTCTTCCGCTTCGGCGTCTCCTCCCTGGCCAACAAACTGCTCTCCGCAGTAGAGCAGAAGACCGTTGCGTACTTCTAGTTTAAGCGCGCAATCCTTTGGCTAACTATCTTGCCCAGAGCTCATCTACGAATATGAAGCCCTGATATCCTGCACCTGGATGCCATGGCGGTATGGTGCCAATGTTTTTGGCAAAGACCTTGATGTAGCGTGCCGTGCAATTAACAGGGAGTTCCGCATCCCAGGTCTGGATTTCATAGTCTTCTTCCGCAACTGTGGTATCAAGACGGCCAAGGGAAACGTAGTTTTCTCCGTCTGTGGAGGCTGAGTATTCAACGTATTTAGGCATCCAGATCCATGAGCGGGCGTCCTGGCAGAAGCCGGCGCCCACTACTGTTATATCACGTTCCTGCAGGAGGTCCAGTACGGCTTCAAAATCCGTGTCCTGATACCCTTGCCAGCCGCCGGTGCGCCAGTTGGTGCCGCCGCGGGTGCCGTCTATGAGGCCCTCGTCACCGCCGGCCGTATACTGCCTGCTGTAGCGGGAATGAATATGGACGGCGCGGTCCTTCTGCACCTGGCGGAGTTTGCATTTAGTGACGAAACTCTTCTTGCCGTCACGTTCACTCCATGCCGTGAGTTCACAGGGCTCCGTTACCGTAAACGGCCTCTCATATACCCTGGGGGCGCTTCCGGCAACGGTGTAATAGATGGTGCCTTCGCCCTGGATAGCGACGACGAGGGAGTCTGTGAAGATGTCGTTGGGGACGACGAAGGCCGGGTTGGTGACAATCAGAGATTCCAGGGACAAGCCCGAGAATGACGAAGCAGTGGAGCCTGGGGATGAGACTGGGCAGACGGGGTATTTGCCGATGGACGAAAGTACGTACCAGGCACTCATCTGGCCGCAGTCTTCGTTGCCGCAGAGGCCGTCAGGGGCGCTGGTGTAGAGGGTTTCAAGGATCTCCTTAACACGGGCCTGGCGTTTGTCCGGGCTGCCGATGGCATCGTACAGATATGCGATGTGGTGGCTGGGCTCGTTGCCGTGGGCGTACTGGCCGATGAGGCCGGTAATGTCCGCCTGTGTGCGGCCTGTGGTCTGCTGCGGCGCCTCGAAAAGGGCGTCAAGACGGGCCTCGAAGGCTTCCTTGCCGCCAAGGGCTTCTATGAGCCCGGGGATGTCCTGCGGCACAAAGAAACTGTACTGCCAGGAGTTGGCCTCCGTGTAGTTGTTGTTGACCTCGCGGGGGTCGAAGGGGCTGAACCATCGTCCATTGAGGCGGGCTCGCATGAACTTGGTTTCCGGGTCAAGGACGTTCTTCCAGTACTGGGAGCTTGTCATGAACTCCTCATATTCCTCCATGTAGCCAAGCTTGAGGGCCACTTGCGCCACGCACCAATCGTCAAAGGCGTACTCGAGGGTTTTGGAGACGGACTCGTGCTCGTCATCGGCAAGGACAAGGCCGTTGCGGCGGAAGCTGTCCATGCCAAAGGCGGGGTTGTGGGCGCTGGCTACAAGGGCCTGGAAGGCCTTTTCATAGTCGAAGCCTTTGAGGCCGCGGAGGATGGCATCGGCAATAACCGGGGCGCTGTTGTAGCCTATCATGCAGTTGGTTTCCCAGCCGGAGAGCTCCCAGATGGGGAGTTTGCCGGCTTCATCGTAGATGGAAAGCATGGACTTGACGAAGTCCACGGTGCGCTCTGGTTCGATTTCCGTCAGCAGCGGATGCAGGCCTCTGAAGGTGTCCCAGAGGGAGAAGACTGTGTAGCGGTCCCAGCCATCTGCCTTGTGCACCTGGCCGTCCATGCCGCGGTACTCGCCGTTCACGTCGGAATACAGTGTGGGATGGATGGCCGTGTGGTACAGGGCGGTATAGAAACGGGTTTTATGCTCCGTGTCATTATAAGGACACTTCACTTTCCTGAGATATGCTTCCCAGGCCTTCTCCGTAGACGTTTTGACAGCCTCTATGGACTTTGGATACTCGCTGTACAGGTTCTCTTTGGCATTCTGCCAGGAGACGGAGGAGATGCCAATCCGCACAGTGACGTCATGGCCCGGGAAGAACAGGGTTGCCTTTTCCCCCTTTGAGTCCACCTTGAAGGTAGGCCTGGAGAACTCCATGTAGAAGTACACCTTCTGGTGCCTGGCCCAGCTGTTGGATGTGCGGTGGCCCCAGCAAGCCGTGCGGCTTGTCTGAAGGCTAAAATCTTCCAGCGGGTCACGGTGCGTAAGGTCTACGGTAAGGCTTGCAAGAGACTTGATGAAGGTGTATTCATGTATTGCACTCCTGCGGCCTGTGGCGAGCTTCACATTGATGCCGCCGGCCTTGTCAAGAAGCACCTCATAATAGCCCGGAGATGCCTTCTCGTTGGCGTGGGAGAACGCTGACGGAAAGTCCGGACCGGGGTTTATGAGTATGTCACACCAGTCGTCGCAACCCGTACCGCTCAGGTGAGTGTGTGAAAATCCGTAGATAAGGCTGTCACTGTAATGATACCCGCTGCAGCCGTCCCAGTCCCCAGGATTGGGCCTTGTGTCCGGGCTCAGCTGAATCATCCCAAACGGATACACCGCCCCGGGAAACGTATGCCCATGCGCATCCGTTCCCACGAACGGATTCACATAGGGAATGAGAGCGGCAAGTATGGTTACAAGTAGTGCGTTCATGGGGACAAATATAATCAAAGACACCCATTTATACAAAAAGTGACTCTTGTTGCCAAGGGTCACTTTTACGTGCGCGAAATCAGAGTCGAACTGACACGTCCTTTCGGACACTACCTCCTGAGAGTAGCGCGTCTACCAATTCCGCCATCCGCGCATGATTTTTTGGGACTGCAAATATATGGTGTTTTTTGGAAATGGCCAAATTTATTTTGACTAAATAACAATGGACAAGTTCACTTCCGGCTCCCAGGATGGGGGGCGGATGGTGAGGGAGGTGACGGAGAGGCGGAGCTGGAGGTCAAGGTCCCCGAGGTCCGGGGCGGACCAGTCGAAACCGGCGTCCTGAAGGCAGGAGCCAAGGGAGAAGGTGCGGACTACGGAATCGGCCATTACAATGTCAAGGAAAAGGGGACTGGCAGGGTCCTGACGGGGGATGCGGAGGCTCCAGTTGCCTGCGTGGTCCCCTAAATTGCAGTTGAACGGTCCTTCCAGGGGAACGCCGTCCGTGCTGATTCCTGTTACGCCGCCGCGGACGGCGGTGCCGAATGGCTCTCCCCATCCGGGAGGCCCGTCCACGCTGATCTGAAGCGTGCAGTACTGCTTCCTGAGCCTGGCGTGGGCTATGACCTCGTCTCCGGAAGCGTCAACGGTGCAGTGACAAAGGTATAGCGGCGGTGCGGAGGACCCGTCCGGAATGATGAAACACCCTTCCGTGGGCTCTGAAGCGCCGCTCCATGCCGTTACGGATACTTTGCCCCTTGGGACGTAAGTGACTATGACAGTGTCCCCGTCTGCTGAGTAGTTCCATGATTCATCGCCTGCATTTACAAGCACCCTGGAAGGGGCTTCAGCGGTGCCTGTAAGGCGTATTTCCAGACGGCAGGGGCATGGGTCCCGGTTCTCCTTTACAAATGCGCAAGAAGAAAGTATTGAAAAGATCATGACCAGGAGAACCGGAAACCTGTGCCGTTTATCTGCCATATCTGTTGAAGGTATCGTTTATCAGCTGACCTCTTTCAGGGTACATTTCCGTGAGTGCTGTCTTGAGGGTTTCCACGGACTTTACTTCCGGTTTCAGCACCCGGAAGATTTCCGACCGGGTTGTGCCTCTTTCGTAAAGGTATCCAAGTATTTCCGGGCGGAACCAGAGTTCCGGAGGATATACGGGCATGCTGCCGCCGTACCGGTCCTTGTATATGGAGGAGCCAAGGAAATAGGCCCACATCTCACCCACTGCGCACTGCCCGGCCCCTTCGCTGTCTCCATGGCCGTACGGTGCCATTCTGTCGCGGATGTAGGACAGGATCACGTAGGTAATGTACGGCGTCCAGTAAGATGTTCCCACCTTGGTGAAGTGGCTCGCGTGGGCAAGTTCGTGGACGGTGGATTCGTAGATATCGGCAAATCCCCTCGCTACCTTTGTGCCTATGGTGATGTCCGGCAGGAACATCTTTATCACTGGAGCGTATTCCTCCGCGTACTCCTTGATGTACTTGTAGTCCAGACCCGCCCCCTGGTGCAGCATGGGTGCCGATGAGTTCTCCAGGAAAGGGATAATCCAGATCCTGAGGTCTCCGGGCGGGGGAGTGATGTCCAGGTCCTGCGGGGTGCAGCGGGAGAAGTAGTCGTAGGCTGCGTTGTTCACGGCGGTCCGCCGCATCAGGGCGCCATCGTCCTCCTGGGTGATGTTATAGTCGATACCTCCGGCACCGCCCTGTCCCAGAGTTGATATGGATGCAGGAATTAGAATGAGATTTATGCCTATGGAAAAGCCTTTTTTGTTTTGGAAAACAAGGCGGTATCGGGGGTCCGAGGTAAAGGTTTTATCCATGCTGTAGTACCCGTCCCGGTCCGTGTACGTAACGCATATTTTGGTAAAGCAGTTGCATGCTACCATGACGCCGGAAACGCCCACGGGCTTGCCGCCGCAGAAGAGGGGGTCGGTCATAGTGATACGCCCCTGGGGTGCCGCAGGCTCCGCTTTTGTGAGCGGTTCCAGCAGGTTCTGGTTGCCTGTAAGGATGAACGATTCCCTCTCCACTGCAGCCCAGTCAATGCCGTCCGCCGCCCTGGTGTCAGGGTCGTGCTCTGAGATATATCGTTTCCCGAGGAGTTCATGGACGATTCCTTCCGGGAATTCGAAATCCTTGCCCACGACGGCATACTGCCATGTGATGGCATCATCCTCCAGGGAGGGGTCCCGGTACCAGTCCCCCTCCTTGAGGATGCGATAGTCCATGGGGTGGTCCATAAGGTATAGCCCGGCGTCCCTAAGAATGCCCAGGTCTGCATCGGTCTTTGGCAGGAAACGCACGTAGAGGTCTGTGGGATGGATGTCCGTGCGCTCCGCCTTGGTGGGATACAGGCTCCTCAGGGCCTTTGTCATGTTCTCTACCGTATAAGGGTCATCCAGCTGCTCTCCAAGCTCTATAAGTCCATGGCCGATGTCCCCGTACGGCGCCCTGGGGTCCGGCCCGCTGACGATGTCCTTCCCGCAGGAGGCAAGGGCCAGGATGGTAAGTATGCAAAGTCTTTTCATGGCTCCAAATATTTGTTTGCGGCAAAACTAAGTACAATTATCCGTGTACCTCACTTTTGAAACGTTTAATTTGAATTTTTGCCCTTCAGGGTATCTCAGGGGCCGATATTTTTCCCCTTTTGAAACGGATAATGCATCAAACTTGCGTAAAAAAAGCATGAAAAACGTGAATATAACCATGCAGAAGGCACATTATCCGTTTCACTTTTTTGAGGATTTTTATTAAATTTGCGGGCTTTAAGGAGAAGATAATATGCAAGATATCCGCAACATAGCCATAATCGCCCACGTGGACCACGGGAAGACCACCCTGGTAGACCGCATGATTTATCAGGCAAACCTGGTCCGCCGCCCGGAAGACCTTGGCAATCTTATACTTGACAACAACGACCTGGAGCGCGAGCGCGGCATCACCATCCTCGCCAAGAATGTGTCCGTGACCTACAAGGGTGTCAAGATCAACATCATCGACACTCCCGGCCACTCTGACTTCGGCGGAGAGGTGGAACGCGTCCTCAACATGGCGGACGGCGTCCTCCTCCTGGTAGACGCCTTCGAGGGCTGCATGCCCCAGACCAGGTTCGTCCTGAACAAGGCTATCGACATGGGGAAGAAACCCATCGTCGTCATCAATAAGGTGGACAAGCCCAACTGCCGTCCGGACGAGGTCCAGGAAGAGGTTTTCGAGCTCATGTTCAATCTGGGCGCCAGCGAGGACCAGCTGGACTTCAAGACCGTCTACGGCAGCGCCAAGCAGGGCTGGATGTCCACCGACTGGAAGAATCCCACGGACAACATAACCACCCTCCTGGACACCATCCTTGAGGAAATCCCCGCCCCGGAGGTGAAGGAAGGTACCCCGCAGATGCTGGTATCGTCCCTGGAATATTCACCCTACGTTGGCCGTATCGCCGTCGGACGCATCACCCGCGGTACCCTCAAGACCGGCATGCCCGTCAGCCTCTGCAAGAGGTACGATATAATCGAGAAGTCCAAGATCAAGCAGCTTATGGTCTTCGAAGGCCTGGGCAAGGCCAATGTGGATGAGGTCCAGTGCGGTGATATATGCGCCGTGGTGGGCATCGACGGTTTCGAAATCGGCGACACCATTGCCGATATAGAGAATCCTGAGCCGCTCCCGCCAATCGCCGTAGACGAGCCCACCATGAGCATGCTCTTCATGATCAACAACAGCCCCTTCTTTGGCAAGGACGGCAAGTTCGTGACCTCCCGCCACATCAAGGACCGTCTGGACAAGGAACTGGAGAAGAACCTCGCCCTCCGCGTCAAGCCCGGTATCAATGCCGATAGTTTCGTCGTCTACGGCCGCGGCGTCCTCCACCTCAGCGTCCTCATCGAGACCATGCGAAGGGAAGGCTTCGAGCTGCAGGTAGGCCAGCCCAAGGTGCTGGACAAGACCATAAACGGCCAGAGGTGCGAGCCCATCGAGGAACTCTCCATCGAGGTTCCGGAGCAGTTTGTGGGAGCGGCTATCGAGCTTTCTACCCGCCGCAAGGGCGCCCTCATCAGGATGGAACCCCGCGGAGACCGTACCCTGCTGGAGTTCGAGATCCCTACCCGCGGCCTCATGGGCCTGAGGTCCAACCTTCTCACCGCCACCCAGGGTGAGGCCGTCGTCGCGCATCGTTACAAAGAATACCAGCCCTACAAGGGGGATATCGAGATGCGTACAAACGGTTCCCTGGTATCCCTGGAAACCGGTGAGGCGGTGGCCTATTCCATGAACAAGCTGCTGGACCGCGGCCGATTCTTCGTGGAGCCCGGAGAGGAAATCTACGGCGGCCAGGTGGTCGGCGAGCATACCCGCGACAGGGACCTCAACATCAACATCTGCAAGACCAAAAAGCTCACCAACGTCCGTGCCTCCGGGTCGGATGAGAAGGTGGTCCTCCCTCCGGCAATCAAGTTCTCCCTCGAGGAGGCTCTGGAGTATATCCAGGACGATGAACTGGTGGAAATCACCCCGAATCACATGCGCATGCGCAAGATTCAGCTTGATCCTCTGGACCGCAAGAGAAATTCTGTCACAGAAGATTGATTTTACGAAAATTATTCGTATCTTTGCACCCCTTAATCTGTTTTTGAGGTAATGAAAAGCATAATCATTCCTTTAGGCGGTTGGGCGGCAGGAGAGCGGACATTCCGCTTTCATGCTGATTCAGAGTTCTTTCAAGCGTTTGACAACACAGAAATCCTGAACGCGGACGTCGAAGTTGAGGTCAGGGTGGTCAAGGAAGGCGCAAAAGCAGAGGCAGAGCTTCACCTCCGCGGAACTGTAACGGTGCCTTGTGACCGCTGCCTGGAACCACTTCAGGTTCCCGTAGAGGAGGACCCTTCGGAGGAGTTCTCAACAGAACTCGTCAAAGAGGACTGGGACCTCAGCCAGGCGGTGTATGACTACATATGTCTGTCACTGCCCATGCAAAGGGTTCATCCTGAAGGGGAATGCAACCCGGACACGGTCCGGTTTCTGGGTCAAGATGGGCGTGGGAACGAGGAGGCTGCCCCGAGCAGCCCGTTCGCCGCTCTGAAAGGACTTTTTGAAAGCAAATAAACAATTAAAAACTATAAACAATGGCACATCCGAAACACAAACTCTCCAAGCAGAGAAGAGACAAAAGGCGTACCCACGACTTCGCTCCGGTTCCCACTCTGAGCGTATGTCCTAACTGCGGCGCCACCGTTATGTATCA
Organism: Bacteroidales bacterium; assembly: GCA_024694675.1. GTDB lineage: Bacteria > Bacteroidota > Bacteroidia > Bacteroidales > UBA932 > Cryptobacteroides. Next base: position 22,175 of record JAILJO010000025.1, read on the forward strand.
CCGTGTATGCCCTGAGTGCGGCTACTATCGCGGACGTCAGATCATCGAAAAGAGCGCAGAGTAATCTGCACGTCATTCTCGGGCCCCTATGCTTGTCATTCCGAGCGTAGTCGAGGAATCTGATGGCCTCATAGTTCAACGGATAGAACGGAAGTTTCCTAAACTTTAAATCGAGGTTCGATTCCTCGTGGGGCTACGAAAATTTGGTCGGCAGGTTGCCGACCATTTTCGTTTGTGCCCCCCGAGGAATCGCGGTCGGCTCCGCCTCCCTTATTCCGTCTCAACCCCCTGTCGCTGACGCGACCTCCCCCTGTCCACCACTTTGGCTCATGTCACCGGGCGCGTCGCTACGCATTTGCAGTAAAGGAGGCCCTGGACAGGCGTAGATTAGGGCTAGGTATGCAAATGCGTACGGGGAAAACAGGAAAAAGGAATCGATTAAAGAAGATGGCGCTTCAAGTCCATTCTTTCGTGGAGGATACGGACAATACGGACTCTGCCGTCCTGAAGCCTGCGGAAGAAAATGATATGCTTTCCAGAAGGATATCCTCGGAGCGTCGACTTCACATCTTCATAATGCCGCCCCAGATACTCTGGTCTTCTGGCTACTTTTTCGCAGTCCGCAAGGATTGAATTGTAGTATTTGTCGGCCTGTTCCCTTGACCATGTATCAAAGGTGTACTTCCAGATCCCTTCCAGATCTTCGGCGGCCTTTCGGGTAAATACCAGTTTAGCCACCGTGTCTTGCATTCAATTCTGCAAGACGGGCTTTCGGATCGAAGTCCTCATAATCTCCGCTTGCTTCTCCTTCTTCAATCGCCGTCCTCAACGCTGCAAGGCGGGTCTCATATTCCTGGTTCTCCAGGAGCCTCAAACCAGACCGGACAACCTCGCTGGCATTGTTGTATCTGCCGGAAAGGATGCTGGACTGGATGAATTCCTCGAAATGAGGACCTAATGCCACCGTGGTCGTTTTCATAATAAGTCTTAACTCAATGGCGAAGTTAAGAATATTTCATAACAATCCAAAAGGAAAGGCGGGATTATTTCAGGAAGGCGAAAAAGACGGCGAGGACGAGGCACCCGAAGGCGGCGAGGTGGTTCCAGTGGAGCTGCTGTCCCTGGAAGAGGAAATGGACGATCACGACGAAGACGCTCAGGGAGATGGCCTCCTGGATCACCTTGAGCTGCATCAGGTTGAAAGGGCCGCCGTTGCCGGAGAAACCGATGCGGTTGGCGGGAACGGTCAGGCAATACTCGAAAAAGGCGATGCCCCAGGACATCAGGATGATCAGGATCAGCGGCCATCCGGTCGAGATCTTCATCTCCTGCAGTTTGAGGTGGCCGTACCAGGCGAATGTCATGAAGATGTTCGAACAGACGAGCATCAGGATGGTCCAGATTCCTTGCATGATTGTATCTCCACAAAAAAGTCCGCAAAGATACACTTTTCATCAGAAAAACAGATATACTGTTTTTTCTTTATCTTTGTAGTATTATGAAACGAATCTTACTACTTGCGGCGGCGCTGCTGGCAGCGCTCGGCCTGAACGCCCAGGACAAGGTCACGAAAGCCATCCTGGAGCTCGGACGTACGGATAACCGTACGATGGTTTATGAGGAATACATTTCCCGCAACATCGGCGGTCGCCTCGTGGGTACGCACATGCTGAACCACGCCGAGGACTGGGTCGCGGAGCAGTTCCGCGCGATGGGCCTCGAGGTCCGCGTGCAGGAAGCCGTCACGATCGGCGTCGGCTTCGACCGCGGCCCCTGGTTCGGCCGTGTCCTCAACGAAGAC
>JAILJO010000035.1 GCA_024694675.1 Bacteroidales bacterium
GCGATGATGTAAGGGCCGCCGCCGGGCTCGCCTTCGTTACGTACCATGCCGCAGACGCGTACGGGACGATTCAGTTTTGCCCTGAGCATCTCCATACGCTCCTCCTCGCTGTGTGCAAGGGGCATCTGGACGCAGAGGGTCTTGTCCAGGAAGTTCTCTATCTCGTTGCAAAGCTGCACGGAAGGCTCCTTGTCAAGGCGGTTCAGGTAGCCGAAAATCTTGTCCCTGAGCTGCAGGGCGACGCCCATCAGAACCTGCTTGTATTCAGCAGTGACGGGGAGAAGCTTTTCGTGTGCGACGTTGTCGATATTCTTAATGGAAACCAGTTCTTCCTTAACCTTGTTGAGGTTGTGGATGAGGGCGCCGTGACCTGCGGGACGGAAAAGGAGGGAGCCGTCTTCCTTGCGGAAGGGCTTGTTGTCCTCATCTACCGCAACGGTGTCCGTGGCCTTGTCCTGATATGTGAAATCTATCTTGTAGCGTACTCCGTAGCGCTTTTCATATTCAGGAAGAATCTCCGCGATGGCATTCTTGAAGAGTTCCGTATGCTCCGGGGAGATGGTGACGGTAAGGTTGCAGGTGCCGTCTGCGTTGCGCATGTATTTCTGCGCCTCCACCAGATGCTCTGCAATGGCCGTACGGACCTCGGTGGGATACCTATGGAACTTGAGCACGCCCTTGGGCTTGGAGCCATATGCGAGGCCGGGTTCCTTGAGCAGCGTCTGGAGGGTCTTCTGACGATACTCTGCGCTGTCTTCCGGTTCACCGAAGAGTTCCGGCGTGTAGAAGGCGAAGTCCTTGATGCGCGCGGCGAGCTTTGCGCCGGGGGCATCGGCAGGGAGATCCTCCCCTCCCTCAAGCTTGGAAAGGCCGCCGAACATGTCCTTGAACATGCGGGAAGCGGCTCCGGAAGCCGGGACGAACTTGCACTTGCCGTTCACTCTGGCAGTCTTGCTGTATTCTACGGCCTCTTTCACCTTCTCCGGGGAAAGGACCATGATGCCGCGCTCCGGCGTTGCGGGGCCTACGATCTTCATCCAGGGAAAACCGCTGCGGAAGCAGTCTACCTGGCGGGCGACATCGCGGACGGTGGTGCCGCGGGCCTCTATCTGGTTGGTATCTTTCTGGTTAAACATATAGTGGTTAGTTATGTAAAATTCTCTGCGGTAATTGTACTCGCTGCGGAGTTTCTCGAAGCTGTCCGGGGAGCTGCGGAAAAGGAAATCGTCCGTGAAGATGGGGTAATTGTACTGCAGCACGGCGGCAATCTCTCCCTGCGTCTTGCCGGAAAGGTCTATGGCCACGGGCTTCAGCGCTTCTTCCTCCGTAACGGGGGCAAAGCGGTACAGCGCCTCCCAGCCAAAGTGCCTTGCAACGGCCTGTACGGCCATTGCAGTGCCGTTCTGCTTTCCCTGATAGGAATAACCGGCAATATGAGGAGTGGCTATGTCGCATGCGTCCAGGAGGAGCTGGTTCACGTTTGGCTCCCCGCACCATGTGTCAAGGATAAGGGCTCCCAGCTTGGGCCTGGCACGGAGAAGGGCCTGCTCATCCACGATTTCCCCCCTGGCGGCATTGATGAAGAAAGCGCCGGTTTTCATGAGGTTGAAGAAATCGTCCCCCGCCATACCGCGCGTGGTAGCATCAAGAGGGACATGCATTGTGACGATGTCTGCCTCCGGGAGAAGCTCTTCAAGTGAGACGAACCCTTCCGGGCCCTCTGCAGCGGCGCGTGGAGGGTCGCACCTCAGTACCCTGAAGCCCAGTTCCAGGGCGTTCTTTTCAACAATTTTTCCAACGTTGCCAACGCCCACAATACCAATTGTTGCGCCCTCCAGGCGGATGGCCCTTCGTGAGGCGACACCATACATTGCAGAAAGGACGTAGTCCGCCACGCCGCCGGCATTGCAGCCTTCAGCGTTCTTTACTTCTATTCCGTTTTCCGCGCACCAGGGAAGGTCTATATGGTCCGTGCCGATGGTTGCGCTTGCAATCATCTGCACCCTGGAGCCTTCCAGGGTTTCAGCATTGCAACGGGTTCTGGTCCTGATGATTATTGCGTCCGCATCCTTCATGGCCTCCTTGTCAATGGAACGGCCGTCAAGGTAGACAACCTCTGCGTAAGGTTCGAAAACGCCTTTGAGGAAAGGGATATTTGTGTCCGCGACTATTTTCATGGTCAGGTCTTAGCGTCTACAAATATAATAATTATTAATGATTCACGCCATACCCGAACAGGGCAAAATCGCCTTTGAGGGGATCGTCCGGAAACACTTCCGCAAGTGCAGCCGTGAGGCGGCGTGCGGCAGCCATGGAGGTGCAGCGGGACTTTATCAGGCCCAGGTTTTCAGCCTCCGTAAGCACATGGGTATCAAGCGGCATGATGAGCGTCCGCTTGTCAATTTTGGAAGCCCACAGGCCAAGGTCCACTGGCGAATTGTCCCGCACCATCCAGCGCATGAACATGCACAGCCTCTTGCATGAGGACGATGTATCTTTGGGGACGATTACTGACAGCCCGCGTGCGGAAAAGTAGCCGCAGAAGGCATCCAGGGCCTTGAGCGTATCTCCTTCAGGCACAAAACCGCCAATGGAACCATACTCCCGGACCATCTCCTTGCAAGCGTCAAGGAACGCCCGCATGAGGCCTTTATTGTAAAGCCTGTAATAGCAGGACTTGTCTCCTGCCTGAAGAACGGACGCGTAGGCGCCTTCCCGTACCCACTCAAAGGGCTCACCCTGCGCATTGTCCAGCAGCCACTGAATCTTTGGAAGGAACTGGGAGCGTGCTCCATAGCTCAGGGCCATGGCAAGGAAAGCCATCATCTCCTGATTCTCCTCTCCGGAAACCTGGTGCATGAACCAGGACGGGTCCCCTTCTATGAATGAAGCGGTCTCATAGCGCGCGGCATATCGGCGCAGAAGTTCAGCGGTATCGGAATCAATCATTTGCAGGAAACAAACTGATAATCAACGCACTGCCCCATGTCAAAAATCATGTATGAGGCATTGGACGTGCCGTCTTTGATCTGGTCAAGGGTTATATAAGTAACTCCGTTATAAACGGAAACGTCACGGAAGTGGTCGTGTCCGGAGAGTACCGTGTCTACGTTATTCTTAGAGAACAGTGCGGTGAGCCTGTATGTCTCCTCCAGCGTGAAATTGGTTGAAGGGAGCTGCGAAGCATCTGTCCTGAACATATTTGTATGGACACCAACGATGCAATGGCGGCAGCCTGGACGCCGCGTCGCAAATACGCCTTCCAGCCAAGCCAGCTGCTTTTCTCCCAGCGTTCCGTTGGCGGAATCCAGCATTATGTAGATATCATTTGCGGAAGGAGTCTGGACAAAGAAATAATACGTGGAACTGTGGAAAAGGTCCAGCCACTGTGACCAGCCGCCGTAGAAGATATCGTGATTGCCGGCGATGACAAAACCCGGATCGTTGCCGACGGCGCTCATCGTCTCATCCACCCATTCCATATGCTCTTTTCCAAAGAGAAGGTCCCCCAGGACCAGGTAGAATGCGGATTTTTCATCGGCCTTTTCCTTCTGGACCATCGCGGCGAAGTTCTCCGGGCGGCTGTCCTCGATATGGATGTCCGTGCAGGCGTAGAAGCGGTAATCGTCCTCCGGGACCGTGAGGGTGGTCACCCCGGCTTTGTCGTTCCAGCCAAGGGATTCCGCGACGCGGGTGTTCACATCTTCCGCATACGGGAAAAGCATGTTCTTTATCTCCAGCTTTCCGCAGGAGATGCAAAGCGCAGCCGCCAATATGAACCATACTTTCCTTACCATGTTATTACTGTTCCAATCCTGAACTGGCGGTCGTATCTGACACTTGTGAGATCGAAGATTCCGCTGTTGTGCTCGCGGAAATTGAGGTATATCAGGTAATTGTCGTTAATCCTGTAGCGTAGTTTCACGGTAAGCATGGGGCAGTAGAAGCGCTCTGCCGTGAACATGTCAAGGGTGGAGATGGAAGCTCCGGCATTGAAACGATTCTGCGTATTGAGCGCCCAGAAACTCACGCTGTATGCAAAGTTCAAGGGTTCTGAAATGCTTCCTTCCCCCTTGAACGGCTTAAGCCACTTGAAGAAAGTACCGGCCTTCACCTCAACCTGGTCCTTCCATCTCCAGAGGCCAAGTACACCAATGTTGAACTCCCGGAAATCCAGTTCCTTGCTACGCTGTCCAATGTAAAAGCCTTCTACGCCGAAAGAGCTGTTGAAATAGTACTTTGAGCCTATTTCCGTGGCAGTGAGGTTGCTCTGGAGACGGAGTCCTCCACGGAGATCCAGGCGGTCCCGGATGAGCCAGCTCAGCATGGTATCATCGTCCTCATACATCCCAAAGCTTCGGTTATAGCCTATGGCGATGGACTCGTCCATCCGGATTTGGGCGGAAGCAGCGACGCCAAAGAACAGCGCCGTCAGTATGCCAAGCAGCCTTTTCACGACAGATGCTCAATAAGAATCTTTACGCCGATACCTATAAGGATAATACCTCCCAGGAGCTCCGGACGCAGCTTCTTCACGACTACCTCCCCGAACTTTACACCTACAGTAAAGCCAAGGAGACTCATCATGAAAGATACTATGCCAATTACAACCACCGGAACTGCAATGGACGCAATGGTCTGGTATCCGGTACATGCGTAGCTGATACCTACGGCCAGTGCGTCAATGCTGGTTGCAACAGCAAGCAGAAGCTGCGTCCGGAGGTTTCTGGGATTCATACTCTTGTCTTCTTCTGCCTTGAAGGAATCGGCAATCATCTTGCCGCCTATTACGGCCAGCATTCCAAAGGCAATCCAGTGGTCCACGGCCTCCAGGTAATGGCTGAAGCTGCTGGTGAGCGCCCAGCCTATAAGGGGCATCAGGCCCTGGAAAAGGCCGAAGAAGAATGCAATGGGAAGCATAACGCGGCCCTCGAAGCGACGTATGATTACGCCGCACACGGCAGAGACCGCGAAGCAGTCCATGGCAAGGGCCAGCGCTATGAGGATTGTTTCGAGCATAAATACCTTGTTGCAAGTGAAGCGAGTGTAAAGCCGAAAGCCGCCGTTACGGCAACCATGGTGCCGTTGGTGCGGGTTTCGCAGGTCCCTTTATTCTCCAAAAGTTCAGGCGACCATACCACCTTGAAAGGCTTTTCAGGCAGCACCTTTCCCTGGCGGATGCGCTTTCTGAGCATCCTGGCAAGGGGGTCTTCCCGCACGTCCCAGAAGTCCGTCACCCTTATCTGCGTGGGGTCCACCTTGAGGGCCGCGCCCATGGAGGAGAAGAATTCCGCCTTTGACGATGTGGCCTTCAGGATAAGCAGGATCTTGTTTTTGAGGGTGTCGATGGCGTCGATTACCACGTCGAAGGCATCCAGGTCAAACTCCCCGGCGGTGTCTTCATTGAAAGGCTTGTGGAGAGCGGTAATATCGGCCTCAGGATTTATTTCCAGGAGGCGGCTGCGGAGCACTTCCACCTTGGGAAGGCCCACGGTGGCGGTTGTGGCCATGAGCTGGCGGTTGATGTTGGATACACAGACATCGTCCGAATCCACAATGGTGAGATGCCCGACGCCGGTTCTGATGAGCCCTTCCGCGCACCAGGAGCCCACGCCGCCCACGCCGAATACAATGACCCTGGCGGCGGCAAACTTTTCCATTGCCTCCGACCCCAGGAGCAGTTCCGTACGAGCGAATATTTCCTTTCCGGCCATATTCTGCAAATATACCAAAAAATGCCTATATTTGTATGTTAATAATAATGTATTCTACAATGAGAAGATTATTTTTGGTTATTATTGCAGCACTTCTGGCTGCGGCTTCCGCATACGCCGGTTCGGACGGCTTCCTCAAGGGCAAGGTCCTGAGGATAGACAAGGAGACCGTTGCGGAAGTTGGCTCTGAAGGCTCCCCCATTTCAATCAGCCTCCCCGTTCCGGGTCTTTCACTGGGCGGCAGCGCAAAATTGTCCCTCCTGGACGTTGAGCTTGCCCTCAAGCAGGCGGCGAAGGACGATGACATTGCCATGATTTACTTCAACTACGACAATTTCAGCGCCCCTACATCGGCCTGCGAAGAGATTCGCCGGTATATCCGTGAGTTCTCCGAGGCAGGAAAGCCCGTGGTGGCATACGGCTGCTCCCTGGGGAACGGTCCCTATTATATGGCTTCCGCCGCAGACCGCATTTTCCTTAACCCCAAGGGAAGCGGCTCCCTCAACGGCCTTGCAAGCCAGCAGTACTTCCTGAAGGACCTTCTGGACACCCTTGGCGTTGAAGTCAAGCTAATCCGCCACGGAAAGTTCAAGAGCGCAGGCGAAATGTATATCCGCAACTCCATGAGTCCGGAGAACCGCCAGCAGTACCAGGATATCCTGGAAGCCACCTGGAGCACAATGGTGGAACAGATGGCTGCATCGCGTGGAATCGAAGCTTCCCAGCTCAGGGAATGGATCAGCAACCTGGAACTTGGCACCGCCGATACCTGGATGGACAAGGGCCTCATCGACGGCCTCAAATACAAGGACGAGATGGAAGACTACATCTGCCACCTCTTCGGGACCACAGAACCCGACGCCGTAAAGCGCGTGAACCTCAAGGAGTACGTCAAGAAGGTTAAGAAAGGCTCCGGCAAGAAGGTCGCAGTCCTTTATGCCGATGGTGAAATCTCCCGCGACGGCAACGAGATCGCCGGCGAGAAGTTCGCCGCCCAGATTGCCAAGATCCGCAAGGACGAGAGCATCAAGGCCGTGGTCTTCCGCGTGAACTCCCCCGGCGGTGAAGTGGTTGCCGCCGATATCATCCGCCGCGAGATGGAACTCCTCTGCAAGGAAAAACCCGTTGTGGCAAGCTATTCATCCTACGCCGCTTCCGGCGGATACTGGATTTCCGTCGGCTGCAACAAGATTTTCTGCGACAATACCACCCTTACCGGCTCAATCGGCGTATTCGGCATGGTTCCCAACGTGAGCAAAGCGGCCAGCAAGGTCCTGAAGGTGAACTTCGAGACCGTCAAGTCTGACCCTCACGCCGGTGCAGGCGGAATCTTCACAGGCCTTGACGCTGAGGAAGAAGCCTGGTACCAGAAAGAAATCGAAGACATCTACACCAACTTCCTCAATGTGGTTGCCGCCGGCCGCGACATGACTCCGGAAAAGGTTGACGACATTGCCCAGGGCCGTGTGTGGGCCGGAAAGGACGCCCTCAAGATTGGCCTTGTGGATGAAACCGGCTCCCTTCTGGATGCAATCGACTATATCGCTAAAGAGGCAGGCCTTTCCAAGTACAAGATTGTTGTGGCTCCCGAAAAGCAGAAAGGCTTTGGAATGAACAAAGACAAGAAGGAAAAGCCCCTTGTACACGTTCAGGACATGCTTTCCCAGCCCGGCTTCAGGGCCATGGCTATCATGCCCTTCATGACTGTTGACCCCGAAAATCCCTTTGCCTTATGAAAAAGTTTCTGACAGTTTTCGCACTCCTGGCAGTATGCCTTGGAGCGTTTGCACAGAATACCGGCAAGGACGTCCTGAAAGACCTTGAAGAAAAGCCTCTTGATGAAAAGGCTTCCAAGAAAGCAAAGCCGGAAAAAGAATTCGACCTATTTGAAATCAAGGCGCTTGCCCGCATGGGATATGGATGGCACCTTATGGATGGCACAGAATTCAAGGGTGGCTTCGCCAAGGGTAATACGGAGTTCTTCATGAACATCACCGAGTTTGACCTTACGCCCGTAAAGTGGCTCACACTGAGTCTTGGTCTGGATGTCAAGTGGGACTGGTACACTCCAACCAAAGACTATGGCTTTGCAATGAGCGGTGACGACCTGGTACTTGGCACAACTGCCGCCGGGATGGACAACTATAAGTCCACTCTCAATACTGCTGCGTTCACATTCCCTCTTGGACTCACATTCCGGATTGGCAGCATTGCAGCTGTCACCGCCGGCGCAGAGCTGGCAGTCAACCTTCCCAAGAATGCCTTGATAAAGGATACCTACAAGATTGGCACTAAGTCCTACACGTCTACGGAGCCTGCCGGCTCAATCCCCCAGTGGGGCTGGAACGCATACGCCCGCGTCACCTTCGGAGACCTCATAGGCCTATACGCCCGCTACTACCCCCAGCAGCCGCTGATTCCAACAGCACCGTTCGGCGTCACAACTGTGGGTCTGGTCCTGGAACTCTTCTAGACACAAAAAACCGGTCGGCTGACCGGTTTTTTTTATCCTATCACAGGCGCCAGACAGGCGCGGAACTACGGGATGACGGATGCCGATTTTGAGGTTCTGGTGGATCAGCGGCAGTCCGCCGATGTAAAATTCACCCAGAAAATTCACCCAGAGGAAGGCAAAATAACTACCCAGAAAAAGATTGGGAAGACAGCACAGGCCATCATCGACGCCATAATTGCAGATGCAACGATTACCCGCAAGGGATTGGCCGACCTGCTGGGATAATCTGAGGAAACCATCAAATATCACCTGGCCACTCTTCGGGCCCGGATGATTATCCAACATATCGGTCCCGATAACGGAGGGCACTGGAGAGTCCTTATTAAGAAATAAACCCTTCCGCATAAGAAAACTGCCGCCACCGCATCGGTGGAAACCGCTGAAATAATGGACTAACTTGATGCAAGGTTTCAGCGATAACATGGTTTAAGTAATATCATGTCTTAAGTGATTCAATGGAATCAATGGAAATAATGCGAGTCCCGAAGCAGATTTCTGTCCGAACTTTGGTTCGCGCAAGGAGCACCGTCCAGGGTGCGCAGATGTGATTTGTATTACATCTGCACTCCTTGCACTTTCCCAAAACTGAAAAAAGGATAAGACTTGAACCGACCAAAACATAGGAACCATGCGAATAAGAATCATACTTGCCATATTTGCATTTTTTCTCATTAATTATTCCGCTCCAGCGCAGCCAAAATACAGGGGCTTTGCGGAGACAGGATATGGTGTATTCCTGGGTTCAAAAGCCGGGAGTGAATATCAGATTAGCACATCACACGGAGTGTTGCTGAATGGTAGTGTTTTTATTGGTGGCGGTCTTGGTTGCAGTTATTATTCCATCGACAATCCCGGGTACGATCCTGATTTCGTGCTCCCGGAAGGGCACGACGGGATGGGAGTATTCACTGGAGTAGAGAAATTCACGGGCGTCTCCGTGCCGGTATTCTTAAACATCAAATACCTGTGGAACAGAAATAAGCTGGTTACAGTTACCGATCTCAAACTGGGCCTATCGGCAGGCTATGTCACGGGCTGGTTTTTGGAGAGTGGTTTAGGGCTGGGAATAAAGATATCTGAGGAATCGACACTATTCGCATTCCCGTTCGTCAAATATGCCTATGAGCCCAATAACATAGTGACAGACGATTCGCAATATACGGAAGGGAACTTCACCAGTTTGGGGCTCAAGTTGGTGTTTTAGTTTTAGCTGTTATTGTTTGGCAGGCGGCTCCTGGCACCGTATCATTATGGGCTGTTTCTCTCCGGAGCTTTCAATGTAGTATAATGTCTGGAGGTCCTCCGACAGGCAGTATGCGCCATCGGAGTCTATTATGCCGGTAAGCGGGGTGGCTTGCCTGCGGAGGCTGAGAATGCCGTTGTTTGTGTACCAGTACCATGATTCTAAGCGAACCAGAGTACCGTCGTTTCCATAATATGCATTGATATATTTGAATTCTTTGTCGTCGAAGCAGGTATAAAACCCATCATCCTTAAGCCTCTTCCACCAGCCGAACAACTGCTCGTCGTGAGGCTGCGATGCCACGAATTCTCGCAAGTCTTCATTTATGCGCTTAGTGCAGCCGCCAGAAGCAACGGCAGCCATAATCAGCAGTGTGAATATTATTATAATACGCTTTGCTCTCATATATCAAGAATATGGAGACAGGGTCTATCTTGCATGGTCGGAACAAAAATACTCATAATCACGAAGAAACGCAAACCGCTGAGGGGCTGCCCGGATTATCGGCATCGGTATCACTCGAATTTGGAAGTTTCTGTATTATTCCCTATAATTGCATAGATAAAGCAGAGAAGATATAGTGGCACAATACCAATATCATTGTCAGTGCTTTCAGTCAATCATATCGAGAATCTGTATCGGCTCCTTTTCAGGCCGCTGTGCCTTTATGCCATCCATTTTCTGGAGGATATGGATGAGGCGGAAGATTTGGTACAGGAGTGTTTAATTGCATATTGGGAGAAAGCGCCGGAGGTATCATCGGCCAAATCTTACCTTTATTCAATGGTCCGGAACCGATGTGTTGATATACTCCGGAAAAACAGTGTTTCCGTGCCGTTGCAGGAAGATATCCCGGAACAGGAGGCAATAGACCGGAGTGAAGAAGAAGCAAGACTGTGGACTGCTGTCGAACGCCTCCCGGAGCAGCGGAGGAAGTGCCTTATAATGGCCAAGAGGGATGGATTGAGTTATAAAGAGATAGCGGAACAACTGGGTATTTCTGAACATACTGTCCGCAACCACATTAACAGGGCATTGTCTTCGCTCCGCGGCGGTTCTGACAAGTCTTTCAATCTGGTATTGTCGTTTTTCTGATTTTTCGGTGGTACTTTTTCATAAGTTTTTCGTCATAGAAGCGAAACACGCTTATTATGACGTTACAATTCGTTTTAAACCACTTCGTTTACGGAAGGCTGGATTACAGGCAGGCCTTCAAAGGTTTTCTTAAGGCCACAGGTCTGAAAAGGAAGATTAACTGGTATCCGTACGCAAGCGCGGCTGCAGCCATACTTATAGTTGTTTTTCTACTCTGCCACAATCACAACAGCTGGAAAGAGTACACGGCTTACGACATCACACAGACCTTTACTCTTGCCGATGGCACTCAAGTAACCCTTGCTCCAGGAGCCACGGTTTCAGTTCAGGAGCATCGCAATCCCAGACATGTGTCAATGAGCGGCCAGGCACTGTTCACGGTGGCAAAGGATCCGGAGCATCCATTCGTCGTCACGTCTCCCCAATCCCGTATCGAAGTCCTGGGAACAGTCTTTTCAATCACAGAATCCGACAAGATAACCAGGGTGGACGTTACCGAGGGGCACGTCATGGCATCGGCCTTGAACGGAAACTCAACGGAATTGCATGCCGGGGAATCAGCCCTGTTGTCCGACGGCTTCTGGAGCCCGCTTACACCTTCACCCAACCCAACGGCCTGGGCCACAGGCTCATTTGTCTATGACGCCGTACCTCTGGCCGATGTACTGAATGAGTTGTCCGCATATTATGGAAAGGATATCATTGTCCCAGATACAGATAAAAGGCTTACTGCGGAATTCTCCACTGACATGCCCCTTGATGAAATACTCGGGTTTATCTCCTTAGCCCTGAATGTTGACCTTAAATGAATGCACCAATGAGAAGATTTGTCAAATACCTGTCCATGGCCATGATGCTATCCGCATGTGTCGATCATTTTGAACTGGACGATAACAAAAGCATATATTTCCCGACCGTTTCGGATATGCACCTATATCTGCATGTTGGAGATGATTATATGGTTGAGCCATCCGGTTTCCCTGCGGAATATGAGAACATCTGGGAGAGCATCGACAAAAATGTAGCTACAGTTGAATGGAACGGCCTGATTAAAGCCAAGGGGCTTGGCGATACGGAAGTGTCCTGCGTGAGCTCTTACCCCAAACAGGATTTGTCTTTTATCATATATGTCCACGTGATGTCTGATGATGTTTACACTTTCCGTTCGGCCTATTTGAAAATGATTCCGGTTAAAGGCGGTTCATTTACAATGGGTAAGGAAGGTTATGCCCTGAACCCGGCCAGGGATGTTACTGTAAACGATTTTATGCTTTCGGAAATAGAAGTCACTGAAGCCTTATATAAAGAAATAGTGTATAACTCCCCATTGTATTCTGAAAAGGGCGCAGAATACAAAATGTATCCGGTTGCAGGGACGTATTACGATCTTTGTTTTGTGTTCCTTCAAGCCCTGTGTGAAAGGACAGGGAAATCTTTCAGAATTCCATCAGAAGCCGAATGGGAGTATGCGGCCCGGGCCGGAGAGGAAACCATTTACAGCGGAGGGGACAATCTTGATGAGTTAGGATGGTATAAATATTCCCCTGGCACAGAGTATCACCCTTTTTCGGAGAGAAGTTTCACTATTCATAGACCGGCCAAACAGTTTAAACCCAATGCCTGGGGATTCTACGACATGAGCGGCGGCGCCGCAGAATGGGTATCGGATGTTGTCGGAGAGACTGATGCAACTTCAGACGATCTGGATCCTGATGATTTACAGTACCAAAAAGATTTATTGGTAAGTCCCGGGGCATATATTGCAAAAGGTGGAAGTGCTTATTCCCCTGCATCCTGTTGTACGGTCTGGTCAAGGGAATCATATTTCTCCTTCCGGGGTAATGAAGAGTTTGGCATGAGAGGGCCCTTTGGCCTCAGGGTGGCCTTGTGAGTCATTTCCTCATTATACTGCTTTGCCTGCTTGGCCCTGGATCCGCACCCAGGCCCACATTCCAAGAGCACATCAATGCCCTGAGGGAACGTTTTGACGTTGTGTTTGTGTATGATGCGGATTTGGATCCCGGAGAAGAAGTCCTGCCCGGGGAACTGAAATCGGACAGTCTGGAAGGATGCCTTGACGAACTATTGTCCAATGCCGATATTGCGTATATGGTCCGAGGCCGGACCGTAGTCCTTTTCCGTTTTTACAAGAGGGATACGCTTCACCTTTACCATTCCGCCATACGCCCGGCAATGATTCGTGCAGAAAGAGTCTTCAGGGATACCCCGGGCGCCGTCCCCATTGAGCCTATGCCCCAGATGCCGCAGCTCCTTGGAGAGTCGGACCCTCTGAAACTTGCCCTCCTGTCCCCCGGAATCGTCCCTGCGGCTGAAGGAAGTGCGTCCATCATAGTCCGCGGCGGCGAGCCTGACGGTAACCTTATCCTCCTCGATGGCGTTCCTTTCTACAACTCTTCCCACCTGATGGGATATCTGTCGGTTTTTGACGATGACGCCATCTCCAAGATCCGCCTTTACAAGGGGCATTTCCCAACCCGTTACGAAGGACGGGCTTCAAGCGTCATCGATGCTGAAGGAAGGGACGGAGCAGACGACAGGCTGCGTGGGTCAATCGGAGTGGGTATCCTTACCGACAAACTGCTGCTGGAGGGGCCGGTCGGCAAGAATACCACCTTCCTGATCAGTGGCCGTTTCTTTGGTCTGGGAATCCTGAAATCTGTCTTCAAGGTGTTTGAAAAGTATGGAGACTATACCTTCTACGATGTTTATGGCCGTGTGACCCACACTTTCTCGGAGCGTGACAGGCTCCGGTTCACCGTGTTCCGGGGCAATGACCATATGCGGGACACTCTGGTCAGCGGCCAATGGGGTACCACTTTGGCATCCGCCGCCTGGAATCACAGGTTTTCCTCGTCAACTGAAGCCACGACAACTCTCTCTTACCAGCACTACTGCTCCAGCGATGACAACTTCTCTTCTTCCATACAGGACTGGAGGGCTGCTTTTGATGCTTCCAGCCACATGGAGAACTCTCATACGCTCAGGTGGGGCGGAGGATACAGCTACCGTTATCTGACGCCGACAACCACAATTACCAGTCATCACCCAGTCCATGACTTCTCCGCCTACGGTGAGGACGAATGGCGGAAAGGATGCTGGACAGCCGTGGCTGGGATTCATATTAATCTGTATGCGGTCCCAGGGAATGCCTATTTTACCGCCCAGCCACGCCTTTTCCTGCAGTATGCACCCGACAGATGGCGGCTTTTCGGATCGGCCGGAAGGATGGTTCAACCGATACATGCCCTCACATCGTCCCAGACGGTTACTTTACCATCCGACCTGCTGGTATGCGTTTCCGGAAATGTGAGACCGATGACATCGGACCAGATATCGTTTGGCGCAGAGTATAACGGGTGGGCGACAGTCACTGCCGAGGCCTGGGTCAAGAGGATGGAAGGTGTCCTGGAGTACAAGGACGACAGACTTGGGCATGTGGTTTCCGGCTACTGGCAGAATAATGTGGTTTCAGGCGAAGGACGCGCCGCCGGGCTTGAAATAGCCGTTTCCAAACAGCCGTGGTTCCAGTTGTCATATACTCTGTCCAAAAGCATGAGGCGGTTCGACCAGATTGACGGCGGGGCTTGGTTTCCATCGTCAAATGAACATCGTCACAGTATTGTAACCACCATGAAGCAGGATATAACCAAGCATTTTGAAATCCGTGAACTGTGGATATGGATTTCAGGAGGTTACATTACCGTTCCGGAGAGGTACTCGTTTGTAATGACACCTTCAGGACAGTTCAAGCAAAGACCGGTGTACGAAGGAAGGAACAATTACCAGTTGCCGGCATCGCACCGGTTAGATATAAGCGCGTCCGTCCATTTCAATGGAAAACATTCCCAACATCGCCTTACTGCAGGTGTATATAACGTGTATGCTGCCAATAATCCCACATTTGCCACTCTTTGGTATAAACAGAATCCTAATCCGTCGGCTCCGGACCTTCTTAGCGTAGCTGTCATATCGGTTTTCCGTGTACTTCCGTCATTATCTTATTCTGTCAGGTTCTGATGCTCAGGAGTTATCATATTGCGTTACTGTTCATTCTGGCAGCAGTTTCCTGCCGGCCACTGGAAACTGTATGGACCTTCCCGGCCTCGGATGACAGGGAGATTTCCATCCAGGGATACCTTCACGGCAGGGATTCCATCCATAGCGTCTGGTGCTCATATGCCAAAGCTGACGGTG
Organism: Bacteroidales bacterium; assembly: GCA_024694675.1. Lineage (GTDB taxonomy): Bacteria > Bacteroidota > Bacteroidia > Bacteroidales > UBA932 > Cryptobacteroides. The sequence continues at coordinate 14,783 of JAILJO010000035.1, forward strand.
CAGTTGAGGCGGCAGATCTGGATGTCGCCGTGTATGTAAACGGCAAACTGGTTGACCAACCCACATCAACCCCCTCCGATTATCCATATCTGCATCCGGCAGAGTATACCTTTAAAGCCTTTTTCAGCCCGGGAGACAGAATAAAGATTAAAGCCGGAGATGCCTGTGCGGCGATAAGCGTACCGGAACCACCCGATACCCTATATACCACAATGAACGTGAGCAAGGGCCTTGATGGCGTGTCAAGAGTAAAGTTCGAGTCCAAGATTCAAGGTAACGGGTATTACCGAATAGACCTCATGGCTACTGTAAGGGGGTTCAATGCCGATGGTCATCTGGTCAGTGTTTCGCAGGTCACCGGGCCATCTCAACTGTTTTCCCTGGACAATGAAACCACTGTCCAGTCCATCATGGTTCCTTTGTCGGGCCTGAAGCTGGCGCAATCCGTAAAGAACACCGCATATCTGGAGTGTACCGCCATATTCCGCATATCCGCCATGAACCGGGAACTCTTCACATTATTTAACACTTGGGCCGAGGACAGCACCGAAGACATCTTCTCGCGCTTTGCCGATCCGGTGCATTTCCCCAACAATGTCCAGGGTGGCATAGGCCTTGTTGACGTAACTTCCGAGGTGGAGCGTTCCTTTACGATACACGCGAACATCAAATAATGATTGAGTTTAATGGAGAAACCATTTCTATTCAGAGTAATGGAGATGCATCCAAAAAGGCGATCTTTGTAGAAGATAACGCAAACCCCGATGACAGTCAATGGTTCGCAGAGTTGGATTGGTGTCGTGTTTATTATACTCCG
>JAILJO010000092.1 GCA_024694675.1 Bacteroidales bacterium
TTTTTCAGGCGGGAGCCCTTGACCGGACTCCCGCTTGCCAAATTATACTGAAGATTATGAAAAAGCTCATTTACACCCTTTTGGCTCTTTGTGTTGCAGTTTCCTGCTTCAAGCTCCCCGAGCTCAATGTTAACGGTGGTGGCAGCGGCAATGGAAATGGCAATGGTAACGGCGGAGGCACTACGCCCGTCGTCACGGAAAAGCTTTCCAGTATTACATACCAGCTTCTCATTTACTCATTCTGTGACAGTGACGGTGACGGAGTGGGGGATTTCAAAGGCATCCAGAGCAAGCTGGATTACCTTGACGCCCTTGGCGCCACGGCCCTGTGGCTTTCTCCTGCACATCCCACAAGCTCGTATCACGCCTACGATGTGAATGACTATTATTCGCTGAATCCTCTATACGCCGTGGGCCAGAAGACCGCGGAAAAGGCGGAGGCGGACTTCAAGGATCTTCTGGATGCTGCCCATAAGAAGGGAATCGCAATCTACATGGACTATGTCCTGAACCACAGCGGAAAGAACAACCCCTGGTTCCAGGATGCCGTATCAAACGCCTCCAGCAAGTACAGGGATTACTATTTCTTCAGCTCCAATCCTTCGTCAGATTACAAGAATTTCCCCATGCTTAAGGGAACGTCTTACAATTCCGGCGAATGGAAGCAGGTGACCAGCGGCTCGCCCAGAATCACCATTTCCAAGACCACTGAAAGCGTGACTAACGGCACGGAAAGCTGGAACTTGTATATGTGGCAGAGTGGAGACGTGGTTAAAACAGTGAGTTTTGTCAAGAAGTCCGATGGTACCTACTATCTTGTAATGGATATCAACGGCAACTGGGGATTACTGGTGCGCAAATATCCCAACTGGGACAAAGGTTCCAAGTTCGGCGCCAAGTCCGGGAACACCACGCTCCAGGAAGGTACGCCCATGGATCTTGTGGCGGAAGGCCAGGACATCAGCTTTACCGGCAATGGCCGATATAAGATTGAACTTACCAACGTGTCCACGCAGACCCTTTATTATATGGGCTGCTTCAGCGACTGGATGCCGGACCTGAACTATGGCGATGTCTCCACTGCAGAGAACAACGCCTGCTTCAAGGATCTGGCGGCATCGGCGGACAAGTGGATCAAGATGGGCGTGGACGGCCTGCGTCTGGATGCGGTGAAGCACATCTGCGGCGGAATCGGCTCCTACAACAACTCGTCCAACATAACCCTGCTGGGTAAGTGGTACGACCACTGCAACGCCACCTACAAGGCGGCCGGCCATACGGACAACATCTTCATGGTTGGAGAGGCCTGGGACGGTCACAACATAGAGAAGACGTACTACAAGGGGCTTACTTCCTGCTTCGAGTTCGACTTCGGCTACAAGCTCCGCGACGTCCTCAAGGGCGGCAGCGCCTCCAGTTTTGCAAGTACAGTGGCTGGGTATGTGAGCGACCACAAAGCCCAGAGGGCCGATGCCATTACCTCCTTCTTCCTCAGCAATCACGACCAGAACCGTTTCGCAACGGAAATCGGCAAAGACATTGACAAGCAGAAAATGGCCGGAGCTGTGCTTCTCACTGTTCCTGGCAAGCCTTTCATCTATCAGGGTGAAGAACTTGGTTACTGGGGCTCTAAGGACGGCGGTGACGAGTATGTCCGTACTCCCATTCTCTGGGACAAGGCCGGTACGCTCTGCGCTAAGAAGGGCGTTGAGAACAAGGTTGACGGCAGCATGCTTACGGCAAGCATTTCCGTTGAGGCACAGGAGGCGGACAAGTCCTCTATCCTTAATGTCTACAGGAAATTCGCTGCTGCCAGGAACTCCTCCAAGGCACTTGCAAAAGGCGATATGGAGGTTATCACTTCTCCCACCAGCAGCGTTTCCCTCTGGAAGATGAGCTATGACGGAGAGACCGTACTGGTTGTGCATAACTTCTCTTCATCGGTATCCAGCGTTAACCTGTCCGGTTACAGCACAGGCAATCAACTTGTATCCAATGGAGTTGTAACCGCCAATGGTACCAGCGTAACCATGGGAGCTTATTCATCGGTGGTTTACAAGCAGTAGGTATGAGGTTTACGGCAGTTATAGCCGCGGCGCTCGCCGCAGTGTCCTGTATAAGCCTTCCAAGTCTTGATACGGGCAATAAACAGACGCAGCCGGATCCGGAGACTGGCTCTGCTCCTTCTTTCGCGAAAGGTGCGGACATAAGCTGGGTTACGGAGATGGAGGGCAAGAGCTACAGTTTCTATTCCTCCAGCGGTATTCCCACTGAGTGTACAGCTCTTATGAAGGAGCTTGGCTGCAACGCCATACGCCTTCGCGTGTGGGTTAACCCCAGCGGCGGCTGGTGCAACAAGGAAGACGTCCTTGTGAAGGCTCTCCGTGCAAAGAAGCAGGGCCTGGCAGTCATGATAGACTTCCATTACTCGGATTCGTGGGCGGATCCCGGCAAACAGAACCCTCCTGCAGCATGGAAGGACATGAATGTCCCTGAGATGGCAACCGCATTGGCGGCCCATACAAAGGAGGTCCTTCAGCTCCTGAAAGACAATAAGATTGACGTAGCGTGGGTTCAGGTTGGCAACGAGACCAATACCGGCATGTGCTGGCCCAACGGCAGCGTTTCCAGCAGCTCCGCGCAGGGGTTCGTTACCCTTGCGAACGCCGGTTACAAGGCCGTCAAGGAGGTCTATCCTTCCGCGCTTGTCATAATCCATCACAGCAATGCTCAGGAATATGCTGCTTGTGAATGGTTCTACAATCTTATTGGCGGTGCCAGTTATGACATGATAGGCCTTTCGCTCTATCCGTCATATTGGGACAACAGCATTTCCGGATATCCGGACTGGACACCGTACTGCTCCGCCGCAGTGGAGAACTTCAAGAAGCTGAACCAGAAGTTCAAGAAGCCCGTTATGCTTGTTGAATTCGGCATGCCGGCTTCTGAGCCGGATAAGGCAAAAGCAGCCCTTCAGTACGTTCTGGACGGGGTAAAAGGCATTGAGTGGTTCAAGGGAGTATTCTACTGGGAGCCGGAGTCCGAGCAGTCACGTAACGGATACGCTTACGGCGCTTTCAAGGACGGTAAGTCCACAGGAGTCATAGACATTTTCAAGAATTATTAGGATATGAAGCGTTATTTATCTGCGCTTGTTTTGGCGTCGGCACTTTTCGCCTGCGCCCCCAAGGCCGATTATTCCGCAGTCCCGGAGGCATCGGCAGACCAGGTTTCCCGCGTGGAACCGCTTTCCTGGTGGGTTGGAATGACCACTCCGCTGCAGATTATGGTGCAGGGGCAGGAGATATCGTCCTTCGATGTGGTCGTGGAGGGTAGCGGACTCAAGGTGAAGGCCGTTCACAAGGCGGACAGCCCCAACTACCTGTTCCTGGACATGGAGGTCCGGAAGGCAGGGGAGTACAACCTGGTTTTCACCCGCGGGGAGGAATCCTTCAAGTACCCTTATATAGTACGCGAGCGCGAGGCCGGCAGCCGTGAAAGGCTCAGCTACACTACTGCCGATATGATTTATCTCATTATGCCGGACAGGTTTGCCAACGGCAATCCCGGCAACGATACGGTGCCCGGAATGCCGGATGTAGCCGACCGCAAAGACCCCGTCGCCCGTCACGGCGGTGACCTTCAGGGCATCATCAACCACCTTGACTATATTGCCGATCTGGGCGCTACCGCCATCTGGCTCACTCCGGCGCTGGAAGACAACCAGCCCCACGAGTCCTACCACGGCTATGCCTGCACGGACTATTATCACATCGACGCCCGTTTCGGAGATAACGAGCTCTATAAGACCTTTGTGGAAGAATGCCACAAGAGGGGACTGAAGGTTATCATGGACATCGTCACTAACCACTGCGGTACTGCGCACTGGTGGATGGAGGACGCTCCCTTCAAGGACTGGTACCATGTGAACGAGCCTTATATGCAGATGAACGCTCTGTTCTCCGTGTACATGGATCCTAATGCGGCAAAGACTGACCGTGACCGCCAGGAAAGCGGCTGGTTCGTTCCTTCCATGCCGGATATGAACCTTGACAATCCTTTTGTACTCAGGTACTTCCAGCAGTGGGCCGTGTGGTGGATAGAGTATGCCGGCCTTGACGGCCTGCGCGTGGACACCTATCCGTACAACGAGCCGGAACCTATGAGCCAGTGGTGCAAGTCCGTC
>JAILJO010000116.1 GCA_024694675.1 Bacteroidales bacterium
ACCGCACCGCCACCTTGGCCGTCCTTATTGAGGGCGCCCTGGGCGTGAGCGAGAGCGACATGGCCAAGGACTATGAAATGACCTATTTCACGCCCAAGGATTGGGGAATGTCCTCCATCAAGGACGACAACGGCAACGTGACCGGTTATGAATACAAGCACGTCCGAACCGCCTACAGCTACAAGTCCATCCGCAAAACCATCTTCTCCAAGACCGACAGCGGGACCTACCAGGAAAGAATCGTCAAGTACCTCCTCCAGATTGGCGTTCCTCAAGAGGATATCGATTACCTACGTAGTGTAATGTTAAAGTAACCAATGACTATGAAACGGTTTATATATATCCCCCTCGCCGCCATTTCAGCAATACTTATTTCCTGCAAGGAGAAGGCCTCTGTAGAGGCGCCTGTAATGGCCCCTGTAGACGCTGAAGCCCTGGTTGCAGAGCATCCGGAGTACCTTGACGGAACTGACATGCTGTGCCCGGCAGACCCCGAGAAACTGACTCCCGCACCCAAGGGCTACAACGCCTTCTACCTCAGTCACTACGGCCGTCACGGCGCCCGCTACGCCTGGCAGAGCGACATGTACCACCGCCTCCACAAGGTTTTTGGAAAGGCCAAGGAGGACGACAACCTCACCGAACAGGGTCTCAGCTTCCGCGACCGCTTCGAAACCCTGTACCCGGACGTAAAACATCGTACCGGAGACCTTTCCCGCAAGGGCTGGGAGCAGCAGAAAGCCCTTGCCAAACGCATGTACCTGAACAATCCGGAGCTGTTCACTGACGATGCCTACGTGATGGCGCGCACCTCCACCAGCACTCGCTGCGTGATGACAATGAGCGCCTTCTGCCTGGGCCTTCAGGCAATGAACCCGGAGCTTGAAATCTTCGAGAATTTCGGCAAGTTCTTCCTTCCCGCCATCCTGCCGCTTGACGGCAGCAACCCCTTCAGGGAGGAGGAATACAAGATTACGGAAGAGCCTTTCGAGGAGACTTACGATCAGTATGTAGAGCGCAACATCAACTGCAAGCCCATCCTGGAAAGACTGTTCAAGGACCCGGACAAGGCCGTGGATCCTAAAGAGCATTGGGACTTCGTCTCTTACCTATACTTCTTCGCCGCGGGGATGAAGAGTCTGGACACGGACCTGGAGTTCTACGACATCTTTACTCCGGAGGAGCGCCTGGCCCTATGGAAAGCGGACAACTTCCAGTTCTACTGGTACGCCTGGCCCACCAGGTATGGATATATGCCCATCGTCAAGGACATCATCGCCAAGGCCGATGAACGCATAGCCTCCGGCCAGAAGGGTGCCGATCTCCGCTTCGGCCACGACTACACCATCCTGCCCCTGATGATGCTCCTGGACCTCGACGGCATGGGTCACGAGGTCACGGACCCGGACGATATCTCCTCCTGGTGCCGCACCAGTCAGGTCCCCATGGGCGCCAACGTGCACTTTGTATTCTACAGGAACAAGGATAACGACATCCTCTTCAAAGTCCTCCACAACGGCCGCGAAGCCACTCTCCCCCTCACCACAGACAACTGGCCCTACTACCGCTGGAATGCCTTTAAAGAGCACTTCGCCTCTTCACAAGAATAATTGACGTACCCAGCGCAGTCTCTATCTGAGAGATTGTCTGTATGGTGAAATTGTGCGTGCCGCTGAGCCACCTGGATATCAGGGCTGGCTTCTTTCCTACCGCGCGCGCAAAATCTGCCTGCGACATGTTCTTTTGCTTTAGAATCTCGCTGATACGCCCGGCAATGTCAAACAACAACCCCACCTCTCTACGGACCGATGGGGACACTCCCTCCAGAGCCTTTTTGAATTCCGGATCTACGTACTTGATTCGTGACATGTCGTTAATCTATTTGAACTATAATATTGACGATATCGTCTATTAGTTTAACCTGTTGTCTTTCCAGTTTCTTGAGCTCAGCATCTACAGCCTGCAGAGTGATCACCTTAGACTTAAGAATCTCATCTTCCTCATAACTATCGGTGACTTTCAAGCCCCCGCCTCCGACTATCAAAAGGTTATCCGAGACTCTAATACAGTATAAACGCAACGTTCCGTGTTTAGTCTTGTCCCGGGGCTCAATAAGCAAGGGTATTGCGCATACTCTGTCCTTAAACAAACCTTCATTCCTGAAATAAGATTCCAGCGCCCCGTTTTCGGAGATTTTCTCTATTGCAGTTAGTATTCTATCCAAATCTCCCTTCAGGTATTCGTCCTTGGTGTCTTTAAACATAATGAGGAACTTATTGAATTCAGTATTCTTATCCTCATTCAAACGGATTGTATAAATATCCGTTTTCTCAGTCAATAACAGGGGGACGAACTCAACTTTGGTTTTTACTTGGTCTTCCATGGCAAAAATAGTAAGTATTATTTTATTAAACAAGGATTTACCACGAAAAATGTTAACTTATAAGTTATCATTATTGGCGGTAATAAAAAGTGGGCGCCACAAATAATGTGACGTCCACAAGTTTAAGCAAAATAACTCACATCAATCTTCAGATTCGTATAAATCTTTCCAACGATTTGAATTCGCTGTCAATCATTTATTTACGTCGTGATACCCGCGTATTTCTTAATGCTTTTTTACAGAAAGAGAACCTAAATCTGAAAGATCAGAAGCGGGGGGCGGAATGACAAGTGAATTAGTGGGTTGCTCACACCCAATAAACGACAACGCGGCCAACATGGCCAGAAGACTCATGGGCATTTTCATTACAGACTGTTATTATTGGCACCCGCCAGCCCGGTCAGGGGCTGGCGAGTGAAAAA